>JBBSBC010000188.1:0-7341 GCA_038251595.1 Phycisphaerales bacterium
GATGAGCCGCGATGGCTTTCTGGTGATTGTCAATGAGAATGCGTACAACCCGCAGCGGGCGCTGAATTTTCCATTCGGGCAACGTCGCGGCCCCATCCTCACATCCAAGGCCGCGAATGCGAACAGCCAGCCTCCTCGTCGGATCGATCAGGTGATGTTCTTTGCCGAGGGCAAGTTCATCTCGGCCCGCGTCCCGCTTGATCCATCTCGCGTGCCCACCAGCAATGAAGCGCGGATCTGGTACGGGCATGGGCTGCGTGAATACGACGACACAACTCCGCCAGCCAATCCACCGCAGCTCAAGCTCGATGACTTTGACGACCCGAACGTCAACAACCCGCGAATCACGCTGCCCTATTTCGGGCAGAATGGCCCGAATCAGTACGCCGCGAACTGGACCCTGTTGCGTCGGAGCGACCTGCTTGTTGAGCAGCAGTCGAATCCGCCGCCGCGTCCTGCCACCTCGATCTGGTCGGCTGACCAGTGGACCGACAATCAGTCTCAGAACGCGCTTCAACCGGCGCAGTCAAATATCTTTACGTTCGTAGCGCAGGCTGAACCTGCAGCGTTTACGCAGACTCGACCGATCCGCGGCAACACCTTCGCGGCCGGCGGCGAGTTCCGTCCGCTGACGGCGAGCGGGCTTGTCGATATCGTTTCCGGCAACCTGACGGATATCCGCTCAATGATTCTCGATGCGCAGCGTGGGGTTGTCGATCCCCTTCCGCCAATGCCGCAGGTGTTTGAATGGGACCGCATTCCTCCCTCCCCTCCCAACGGCCGCCCGGTGACAGGCTTCGAGCCTTCGGCAACGCTGGTCAATGGCGACTTTGCATCGGCATTGGCCATGCGGCGATGGATGCGTTACTCGCTCCCCGCCTCTCCGCGATTCACAAACCAGGCAACGTATAGTGCTCACGGCGGGCGCCCGCGTTACCAGCTCACACCCCCCGATTATCTCGGCACAATCTCGAACGGTGGGGCGATCCACGACCCGCAGAACGAGTTTCGTCGGACCGATCAGGTCATGCTCACGGCATCAAACTTTGTGCCGGGGTGTACGGAGTTCATTGTCGAGTGGTCATTCGGAAACACACGCCCGGTCGTTGCGGGTCAGGCACGCTCGGGTGAGCTGATCTGGTATGGCAAGAACCGGTATTCAGATCTGAACTTTGATGGCATCATCAACACAACCGGCAACACCAGCCCTGACTTGGCCACACAACCGTATCGCAACAATCTGGCTCCACGTCCGAGCATCACGGGCTATGTCAACGATCCTTTGCCGGTGGCCCCCGGTCTGATCGATGGCTATGCGACCGACTATTACTTGAGCAGCGGGGTCGAATCGCCGCGCCCTTGGCGGCTTGATCCGAGGATTATCCAAGAGGAACGCCTCGACGAAGTTCTCTACACCACCTTCGGCTACTACGACGCCTCCTTCGCACCCGACTCTATGACCTCGTTCAACGCCCCCGGCCAGCCCTCGACCATGCCCGTCCCCTGGCCCAAGCTCATCCGCATCACCATGAGCATTGTTGATCCGACCGATCCCTCTGGTGCGACTGAGCAGACCTTGCAGTTTGTCTTTGAAGTGCCCGAGGCCAAGGCTCGCGGCCAGTCCATCAACTGATTCTTCATCGTCACCTGCTCGCCGACACTCGGCATCCTCTTCAGCGTCTTGCTTCACCCGTTCCCAGTCCACAGTCCTTTCGGAGAACAGACCCATGCCTATGCGCACCACATCGAGCAGCACACCAACCGGGCGCGGCAAGCGCCGCGCGGTGGCGCGACGGTCGATCCGCCAGCATGCTGGTGTTCACGATCGCGGCACGATCCTGCTGATGGTGCTGGGTGTTCTGGCACTGATGGCGATTATCGCGGTGGTCTATGCCGCGCTCGGCAAGTCGGATAGGGCGGCGAGCGCCTCGATCGTTAGGAGCACGCGTGTAGATGATCAGGTCGATCAGATTGCCGACTACCTCAGCGGCGTGATTCGCGACGATCTCTTCTCGACGTACATGCTCTCGGACGGGCGGCCCGCGGGCCAGAGCGGCACCCTGCGGTGGGAGGGCACCGACTATGCGCACACTGATCCGCAGATGCTCTCGCAGTTGCCGTTGCCAGCAGAGAATGCCAACCGTGCGCCGTATCGGTTTAACCCAGCGGGCACGTACAACACACGCAGGACAGTTGGCAACGCTCCCGACCCGCGACAGCCGAGCGATCCGTTTCTTGCTTCGAGCGAGCCTGAGTGGCTGACATTCAAGGCTGGTCAGAACAACCCGACCGATGCGCGACGGCCATACCTCGATAAGCAGGATTGGCCCGCGATCAGCAACTTCGCACCCAGCGGAAACTTCGTCAATCTCTTCTACCTTCGCAATCGCTTCAAGGCCGAGTCGGGCTTCGGCAACGATGCCTCCGGCAGCCCGCGATTGAGCGAGAACCTCTCGTTGCTCGATGAGAATGGGAATGTGACGTTCGATCTGCCCAACAGCGGTCCTTTGGCCAACCCTAAGCGCCCGGCCGATTGGACCAACAACCAGATCAGTGCTTTCCGTCCGATGTATGACGCTGTGGGCATCGATGTGAACAGCCCCGACCATATCAACTACCAATGGTGTGATACGGATGGCGACGGGTTTGCGGATGCCCGATGGTTTGAGCTTGTGGATGTCTGGAATCAGAGGGATGTCCGCGCCGTGATCCCAAACTCCGGGCGCGCCAGGCTCTTCATCGCGGCACGATGCAAGGATCTTTCCGGTTCGGTCAATGTCAACACGGCGGGCGACATGAACGGCCCGCCCGGTTATGTGCCGGACACGGGCTTTGGAGGGCTTGCGATCCATCTTCTGCCCGGAAGCGGGCCGCAGGATGTAGACCTGCTCCGCATTCTCGGTCGCTCTGACGGGCTCGATTCGCTGGGTGCCAACGGTGAGTGCTACCGCGAGTGCGCGCAGCCACCAACCAACTCGGCGGGCGATTACCGCGCGTTTGGTCCGAACGAATCGCTCGCGGGTGGCAGCGGGGCGTATCTTTCCATGTGGGCCATGCGAGATCCCGCGCGCACAACCCCCGCCAACAACGGCACGCAATACAACCGTGTGCTGCCTAAAGAGATTCGTTATCCCGCCAGCAGCAATCTTCCCCTGCCTTCGGCGGTTGATCGTCTGCAATATTACAGCCGGTTCGGATCATCTTTGGGTGGCGCACGCTACACCGGCGTGAACAGCCGCGAGGTTGTCGGCACGTTTGATGCGGCCGATGAGCTTGAGCTTCGCACGTTTGAATCGGTGAACGACTCGACACGGCAGTCGCGCCTCGAAGCGGTCACGACCGGGCGCGCAAGCACGGTGCCAGCCCTTGAGCGCTACGACCCGCTGCGGAGCAATCGCCCACGCAATGTCGAGATGAGCGGGCGCGATGGCGCAGTGGCATCAAACGAAGCACTGCTCGCGGCCGAGGTCGATGTGCGCCGCCTGCTCACGACGATGAGCGCTTCGCGCCAGTTGGTGGATCGCGCGGTCGCCTCCGCCGAGGCGTTCGACCCGACCAAGCCCGAGAACAATCTCCGCACGGATGCGACGCAGCTGATTGCCGGTCTGAGAACATCGACAAGCTCGGACGCGCAGGATCTGGCCCGTCTCAAGCACGCCTACACCGCCGTGTTCTTCCGCGAATATGCCGATGCGCTCATGCCCTACACCGATTCGGACCTCTTTCCCGATGCGTGGGACCCGATCAAAGGTTCTGGGCTTTCTTATGGTGGGCGAACCGAGCTTGCGTACATGATGGCGGCGCACCTGGCCATGAACCTTCGCGCCTCGGTCGGCGAGAAATACCTCGGGCAGGATGGTCCTGAGTCGCAGATTCCGCCGGTCGCTACGCTCGACATGACCCCCGCATCGGTCGATGCCATGGCGGGCGGTTCGCTCTACACCGATCAGTATCCGTGGCCGAAGCTCAACTTCGGGACCAATGTTGCGGGCAAGCGGCGTCTCACGCCCGACAACGCGTTCATCAAGGGCACACAGGTTGATACCAGCACAGGCGGAGTCGCGAAGCGCAACGTTTTCGGCATCACGCCGCAGCCCTTCATCACGCACGCCACGGCCATGAACTTCTTTGTCGATGCCCCACCAACCATTGGCGGCGATGACGATGTCTCCGGGCGATACACAACCGGACCGATGCCCGAGCCGCGCGACCCGATCACCATCAACATCGCGCAGAAGCTGGATAACCCCGACTTTCTCTTCTCGGTCATCGCCTTCCAACTCACCAACCCGTTTGATGTTGCGGTTGATATCGAGCCCGAGCTCTTTGATACGCGCTCGTTCTATTATATTGAGTATGCCGGCCGCACCTACCGCCTTCGCCCGCAGGATACGGCCAATAACATGGGCTCGGGCTTCAAGGAGACGCTCGACAGCGGCATGGGCGAAACAAAGCTCCATCCGCGCGAGACACGGGTCTATTACGCCACCTTCCCGGCGGGACGGCTTGAGGTCGAGACCCGCGTGAACGACGCTCGTGCAGGCATCGCCAGTCGGCTCGGTATCCCGCAGAGTTCGACCATGTTTGATCTGGAGAGTTTCTCCGAGCATGAGTTTGGCGAGTTTCCTATTCACATGGCGCTTGTATATCCCGAAACCGGCGTTGCTGTGAAGGCCCAATCCGGAGAGTTGACCAGCGCAGACCTTCACGCGACTCAGGAAGATTACCTGGTGCCGCCGCCCGCAGGCTTGGTTCCCGGTATGCCCCGGCTTGACGCCACACGCCCAGAGCGTCGCGTGGTGAACCTCTGGCGCGTGATTCGTGATGAGCAGCGACCCCTCGAAGGCCCACAGCCGGGCACGAGCACGGTCGGCATCGATGGCCCGACGGCCAACAACAGTCGCTTGAACGATCAACTCGTCGATCGCCTGCGTGATCCTTCGGCCCAGCAGCAATACGCCGACGGTGTGCTGATCACTTCGCTGATCGATCCATTTGGTGCGGGAAACCTCGGCCTGCAAGTCCCCAACACCAGGTCCGGTGACGATAGCGCGGGTGTCGCGGCCGCGTATGACAATATCGGCTTCGCCTTCGCAACCTACGCGAGCATCAGCCGTCCAACCAACCCGGCAACACCGACGGTTGATGAGCCCGACTGCCAGCTCGGCGCCATGCCGATCTGGTGCTTTGAGGCCAAGGCCGACAATCAGATTCTTCGCAGCACGGCAACGCCGAATATCAGGCTCAGCATGAATCAGGAGAGGGTCGCGACCGGCCTGCCTGATGGTGACGATTTCCGTGCCAACCGCAACTCGTCATACGACAGTTTGGGCGAGATGATCGACGATATCTGCAGCATCGGCGGCTCGATCTTCGTTGATAGTGACCTGCACAAGAAGGTTGAAGAGAAGACCAACAACCCCTACAGCACGATCGATATGCTGCTGCGTACCAACGCGCAGACTCCGCCCGGCCTTCCGCGCGAGGTCAAGGGTTACACCAAGATCGCGCCCGTCTTCCGTGGCTTTAGCGGCAACGACAACTTCGTCGCCGGTGCGACAAACAGCAACAGCCGCGGCCTCTTCTCGCGTGTCGGCGACCTGCTGCTCCCGCTGGCGATCGGCCCTTCATACGACCCGCTCGCCGTTGGCAACGATGTCAACGCGCCGGATATTCTGGTGGTGAGCCCGGGTGCCGAACGCATCAAGAACCTCGAAGCACAGTGGACGACACTCGCCGAAGCGCTCGCGCTCGTGGGTGATTACTACTCACCGACCAATCCTGAACACCCCTACTTTCAGTTCGGTCGCGACACACGCTCGATCGTTGCTCCGGGCGCGGTCCCGGCCATTCCCAAGTCTGACCGTGGGTGCCTGATGCTCGATGCGTGGGCTCCGTACCTCGAGCGCGACAACAACACCTTCTTCAATCCTGGCATCGATGAACCGCTCGGCAACGGCATTCCCCTCGCCCTCAATATCCTCGATCAGTTCAGTGTTTCCGGGCAGGCCGGATGGTCGGGCGTGCCCGTCCCGCTTCCGGATCTTGACCGCATTTCCGAGATCGTCGGTGGTGTGCGGCAGGGCTCGGCCACCCAACCCGTGCACGGCCTGATCAACATCAACACCGCGCCCCGCACCGTGATGCGTGCGCTGCCGCTGCTCGCGCCGCGGTTCTCCGGTTGGCTCAAAGGCCCCGCCACAGATCCGACCACCACGCTCGCTGCGAGGATCAATCCGTCGCGTCTGGTGCCGCCGGTGCCAGCGATGTTGTGGGATAACACGCAGCCGCTCTCCCACTGGGATATCGCCACCACACTTCAGGCCTATCGCGATAAGCTCGCGCTCAACACGCGCCGCTTTGTTTCCGGGCAGAGCGGCGCGCCGGTTGAGGTCAACTTTCGCGATGATCGCACAGGTGCAGGTCCGTTTCGCAAGGCACCCGGTACCAACACCGATGTCACGGGTCGAGAGGATGCCACCGGCATCGATCACCTCCGCACCGGGAGCGGGTTCAAGTCGATCGGCGAGATCATGCTCGCCGAGATCCGCAAATCGACCGACTCGCGCGTGCGCTCAAACAACACCGGTTCCGGAACCGTCGCACCTGATATCGACAACAGCATTACGAGGCTCGGGCTTGATAAGCTCGCCAACTACAGCCCCGCGCTCGATGCGGGCGTGGTCTTCAACGCGGCCAGCACAACCTACGAATCCGACCGTGTCGTTGATGACTACTCCGAGAAGCTCACCATCGCCAACGCCGTGCTGAACACCATCACGGTTCGGTCGGATGTCTTCTGCATCTGGTTCGTCATTCAGGGCTACACCCCCGAAGATGTCGCGGTAGAGGATGGCTTCCCCATGGTGCCCAGCATCGCGCGCCGCTACGTGATGGTTGTCGATCGCTCCAACGTCATCACAGCCAACGCACGCCCACGGATCGTCATGCTGAAGGAAGTCCCGCTCCGTTGATGCGGCACCACCCCGAGGGATTTTTGTCCGGCTCGCGTCCAAGGTCGTGATGCCGGACCCTCGCCATCGGTGTATCATGCCCCCGCCCAGGGTGTAGCTCAGCTTGGTAGAGCGATTGGTTTGGGTCCAATAGGCCGCAGGTTCGAATCCTGTCACCCTGATTTTTTGCGAGATCAACCCCTTCGGCGAGCACGTCGAAGGGTTTTTTTGGCGTACGTTTTTATGTACCGCACGAATAGTTCAACCCGCCAGCCAAAGCGCTGCAGGAAAGCGTTGATTCGGGCTTGGGGATCCCCGGATATGAACCACGTTTGAACTTCATCTTCAGGATCCAACGCCCCTAGAGCGCTTTCACCCCTCACGTAGC
>JBBSBC010000189.1:0-7241 GCA_038251595.1 Phycisphaerales bacterium
CGGCCAACTCGCACACAATTACGATGAACACCTCGACACCGGGAGCCAAGTCCGGAACGTTGACCATCACGAGTGATGATCCTGATGCGCCGACGCTCGTGATCAACCTCAGCGGCGTGGTTGGCTCTCTGTTTGATTACGATGTGGACAACGATGGGCTCGTGAACATTCAGGATCTTTACCGATGGTACGGACTGTTTACGGATGTGGATGCCAACGGCACGGTCGATGCGACAGACCTTGCGGTGCTTCGCGGGGAACTGCGGCGCACGGAGATAGACGACATGAAGTTTGGCCGACGCTAATGATGCCCTTGATGAACCGGACTATTCCGGTTCGTCTTTCTCATCAGGCTCGACCGTCCCGGGCTTAGGCTCGCCAAAGAGGGCCGAGCCGACGCGCACGAGGTTGGACCCTTCTTCGATCGCGATCTCAAAGTCGCCGGACATCCCCATCGAAAGGATGTTGAACGCGGGCGAGACGACGCCTGAGTCGAGCATGTCCGAGAAGAGTTCGCGGCAGCGCTTGAACGTGCGTCGCGAATCTTCGGGGTTGCTCGAATAGGGCGCCATGGTCATCAAGCCGCGCAGCTTGAGCTGGATCATGCTCTCGATCTGCTCAGCAAGATGAATCGCGGCACCGATCGCACACCCGAACTTGCTTTCTTCACCTGAACAGTTGACCTGAAGCAGCACTTCGACCGGGTTCTCGCGCTTAGTGGCGATGAGCTGAAGTTCCTCTGCGAGGCGGAGCGAATCGACCGAGTGGATGAGCCGGCTGAGCTCGACCACTTTGCGGGCCTTGTTGCGCTGCAAGTGACCGATCATGTGCCAGCGCACCTGAGGCGCAGCAGGTGTCGAGGGCACTTCAGCACCCTTGCTCCGTTTCGCGGTGGGCAGCATGTCGGCCCCTGCGCCCGTTGGGCGCGCGTTGCCCACACCGGGCATGGTGCGCATCCGCTCAAGCCACTCACCGATGATGGTGGCCCGCTGGGTCAGTTGCTGCACGCGGTTCTCGGCGAAGTCGATTTGACCAAGCTGGATCAGCTCGCGGATCTGATCGGGCTCGGCATATTTGGTAACGGCCACGAGCAGGACAGAGTTCGGATCGCGCTTCGCGGCCTTTGCAGCGCGGGCAATCCGCTCTTTGACCTGCGCATATCGATCACGCAGGCTCGGATCGACACTCATGGAGTTGGATGGTTCAGACTGGTTGGTGGGGGTCATGGTGGATGACAAACGGGGCCTCCTGCACTCCGAACGATCCAATGACACAGCATAAGGGATACGCGATTTGTGCCGCGTCGTGACTTTGGATATCAGAGGATAGCCCGCTGATGCCGCCCCATCGTGTGGGCCCGTACGAACCGTTGCCCCGAGTCAGGCGGCTCGGGTCTACCCTCCCGCGTACGAAGGTTCGACCGAGCGGCCCAGACCGCTGAAGCACCGTTCATCACCCCACTTGAACCCATACTGCTGCGGAGAGACTTCATGGCCAACGACCATCTTCATCCACGCGACAAGACCATCGCCAACGGCGAGGCCTCGCCCGATTTCACGCTGCACACTCAGGATCGTAAGGACTGGAAACTCTCGGATGCCGCCAAGCGGGGCGATGTGATCCTCTGCTTCTTCCCCTTTGCGTTCACCGGCGTTTGCGGCACAGAGATGCAGTGCATCACCCGCGAAATGGCCAACTGGCAGAAGCGGGGTGCCCAGGTGGTTGGCATTTCATGCGACTCGCCGTTCGTGCTCAAGGCCTGGGCCGAGAAGGAGGGCTTTCAACACACGCTGCTCTCCGACCAGCATCGCCAGGTCTGCAAAGGGCTGGGGATCTATTGGCCGGACATGAACACCACGCAGCGGGCCACGATCGCGGTTACTCAGAGTGATGATGGGCACGGCAAGGTGAAGTTCAGCCAGACACGCCAGCCGGGTGCCGCGATGAAGTGGGAAGAGGTTGTGGCGGTGATTTCTTAGGGATTTGGCGTGTGAGCGGTTGGTTGCTTTGGGTTTCGCGCTCGTTCAGATGGACCCGCACGCCAAGGAAGACCTCGCCGTCTATCTGTCCGGTGCGCAGAAGGCATCCGATGCGGGTGCCTTCTGCACGTGTTACTTGGACCTCGAAGGGAAGTGCGGCTTCCGTTCAATCCGCGAGATGGCGAAAGCTGCGGACCTGTGCCCGACCACTGCGCGGGCGATTGAGAGCCGCGGGCATTCGCCGCCGTGGCGAACGGTCGATGCGATGTGCAGGGCTTGCAATGCGAGGCTACCCAAGAGTCAGCATGTGTGTGCATCCGATTTCCGTACCGAGCTTGATGTTTGTGCTGGTCGGAGATCGCGGCATAAACTCCGCGCATGAGCATCATCCCGCCAATCAACACCCCCCTCGTCCTCGTCATCCGTGATGGCTGGGGCGAAAACCCCAACCCTGCACACGACAAGTTCAACGCGGTCAAACTTGCCTGGACACCTGTCGCGGCCGGGCTTGACCATGACTGGCCGCGCACGCTGATCCATACAAGCGGTGAGGATGTCGGCTTGCCCGATGCCACCATGGGCAACTCGGAAGTTGGGCATCAGAATATCGGCGCGGGCCGGATTGTGGATCAGGAGTCTGTCGCCATCACCAAGGCGTGCAGGGCAGGGCTGGAAAAAAACGCGGTGATCGCCGCGGCGATATCGAAGGCCAAGAGCGGGGGCAAGTCCGTTCACCTTATGGGCATCGGTTCGGATGCGGGTGTACACGGCCTGCTCTACCACCTCTATTCGATTCTGAAAGCCTGCAAGTCGCTCGGACAAGCGCCGGAAAAGGTGTTCATTCATCTCTTTGCCGATGGGCGCGACACGGGGCCATTCATGGGTCTTGAGTTTGCCAAGCAGGTCGAAGCACAATGCAAAGCGATCGGGGTTGGGCGCATCGCCTCGGTGATCGGGCGGTACTACGCCATGGACCGTGATTTCAGGTGGGAGCGGGTCGCGCGTGCGTACGCGTGTCTTACGGGCCGCAATGCCGACGGGCTTGAAGTTGGCACCGCGCCGACGGCAGCAGCTGCGTTTCAGCGCTATTACGACCACCCGACGAACGATTCGCAGAATGGTGACGAGTTCATTCTACCGACCATGATCGTGGGAGCCGGCGCGGGCAGCGCGTTGGCACGGGCCGCCTCATCGCGCATTGCCGATGGTGACACGGTGATTTTCTACAACTACCGTGGCGACCGGCCGCGCGAAATTTCGGGTGCGTTTGTCTATCCCGATTCCGCATGGGCCAAGGTGAAGCCATCACCCGATTCCGGCACAAATGGCTTCGCACGCGGCGTTCAACTGCGTCTTGAGTATGTGACGCTCACGGCCTATTCCGAGGAACTCGCTCCGTATGTCAACGTCGCCTTTCCGCGCCCGCCGAAAATGATCAACATTACCGGCGAGTGTCTCTCCAAGCTCGATCTGCGCCAGTTCAGGTGCGCTGAAACCGAGAAGTATCCGCACGTCACCTTCTTCTTCAACGACTATCGCGACGACCCCTTCCCCGGTGAGCGGCGCGAGAACCCGCAATCGCCAAAGGTCGCAACATACGATCTGCGCCCGGAAATGGCCGCGGAAGAGGTCTGTCAGGCGGTGCTGCGCCGGTTGGCATCAAAGGATTGCGAAGAGTTCATCGTGGTGAACTTTGCGAATGGGGATATGGTCGGGCACACGGGCAAACTTGAGCCGGCGATCAGGGCTTGCGAGGTGGTCGATGCCTGTGTGGGGCGAATCATTGATGCGACGCTTGCCCGCAGCGGCCCGGGCGGTGGTGGTTCGTTGATCGTCACGGCGGACCATGGAAATGCTGAACAGATGTGGGACCCGATCAACAACTCGCCGCACACCGCGCACACAACCTACGACGTGCCGCTGTATGTGATCGGCCAGGCTTTCAAAGGGCGCAAGCTGAGAAAGGGCGGACGACTTGCGGATGTCGTTCCCACGGCCTTTGACATGATCGGCCTACGCAAGCCCGCGGAGATGAGCGGCGAATCGCTGCTGGCTCGGTGAGTGAACTCTGTTGAAGCCGGGTGCCCCGTGAGTGACGATCCAGCGGAACCTCAGTCCTGGGCATCGGCGGCGGCGGCTTCGCCCGGCCCGGTCTCAACCTGCTGCGCCACGCGTCCGAGGCGAGCTTCAATGGCGATCAGCTTTTTGCCCAGATCGTGTACGCGGGTATTGAGCAGGCGTACTTCTTCCGAAAGCTGGCCGATGGTGTGTTCGACAAATCCCATATGCTCTTCGAGCCGGATCATCCGGTCATCGCCCGGCTTGGGCTGAAGTTCTGAATCGCGTTGGGGATTGTCCGTCGCATTCATTCGTGATCCTAGCCGACCGGATACGCTGTGCGCATGAACATCAACACCTTCATGAGCGGACTCTTCTGTGCCGCAATCGCGGTGATGGCGACGGATGCATGCGCGGTAGAGACCGGCCGATCGGCATTGGATCTGGATCTCTATAAGGAGTTCGCGAATCAACCGTCCGCGGCGACCTCGGAGGCGACTTCAACCTTGCCTCCCATAGCGGAGGGCGCGCCCGCCTCACGCGCCGCGGCGGTCTCCGATGATCGTGAGCGACGCTTCGGTCGAGCGGGCTCGCGATGGTGGAGCGTCGGCTCGGGTCTGGCCAGCGACTTCAGCGAAGGTGCGGATGTCAACATCCACGGGATCTTCAGCCAGTTCATTGCGGATGAACTTGAGTTTGGTGTGGAGGCGGCGGGGTGGTACTTCAATCAGCAGGGTAAAGACACAGGTGGCCTGAGCGGCAGCATGATCTTTCGGTGGCACTTCGCGCACGATGAAGAGTTCACGTGGTCGGTCTTCGGCGACCTTGGCATCGGTCTGCTCGGGTCGTTCGACGAAGTGCCCGACGGCGGAACAGGGTTCAACTTCCTGCCGCGCGCGGGTGTGGGTTTCACGCATTTGCTCGATAGCACCGAGGTTGATGGTTGCCGCCTCACGCTGGGCGTGCGCTGGCACCATATCTCGAACGCACGAATCGAAGGGGAAGAGCGCAACCCGGCGCGGGATGGGCTGATGTTCTATGCCGAAGTGCAGTTTCCGTTCTGATTGTTCTACGAAACTCGGCGCGGATTGCGGCGGATCAGCATTCGTCCGACGTGCAGACCTTCACCAGCTTTTGCCGGTTGGCTGCTGCGCGGGCCAGATCCGGCACACGCCTCACGCCGCCTTGGTCTGCGGCAGTTCTGTGGGCGAGCGTTTGCTGACACTCAGTTCGGTCGCCACAACGCGGTTGCGTCCATTGTGCTTGGCGTGGTAAAGGTTCTTGTCCGCCGCTTCGAGCCAGGCTTCCGGCGTCACATCGCCAATCTGACCGCCGTTGCTTCCAACCAGCCCGATCGACATCGTCACCGTGTGCTCGGGGTGGCGTGCCCACACGATGCGCATCATAGCTTCGCGTATGCGTTCGGTCACACGCAGCGCATCGGTCGTCGGTGTTGAGGGCATGATCAGTGTGAACTCCTCACCACCATACCGGCACGCCACATCGATCTCGCGGCACTCGGTCTGCAGCAGTTTGGCGACTCCCTGCAGCACTTCATCGCCCGCGGGGTGCCCATACGTGTCGTTGATGCGCTTGAAGAAATCGATATCGATCATGGCCAGCGAGAGCGGGCTTGGGTATCGCCGCGTCTCGGCGACCTTCTCGTTCCAGCGCTGGTTGTAGTGGGCGCGGTTGCCAAGACCCGTCAAGCCATCGACGTTGGCGCGCTCCGCAAGAAGGTGCAGCAACTGATCGAGCCGAAGTGCGGCACGCAGCCTGGCCCTCAGTTCAGCCAGATCAAACGGCTTGGTAACGTAGTCGGTTGCGCCCAGGTCAAACGCCGTGACCTTGTCTTCGGAACTGCTCATCGCGCTCAACACGATGACCGGAACGGTGTTGGTGTTCGCGTCTTCTTTCAATGCACGCAACACCTCAAACCCGTCCATGTCCGGCATATCCAGATCGAGCAGAATCGTCGAAGGTCGCACCCTCTTGCCTTCTTCGAGTCCCTCGCGTCCGCTCGTCTTGCCGACAAGCCGGATCTGCTCGTGTCTTAGACGAACCTGCAGCAACCGGTGGACATCCACCGAATCATCGATGAGGAGGACGAGGGGATTTTCCGTGTTGCTCGGCACTCGTTCTGGTTTCCGCGTCGAGGAGGTGGGGAGGTGGAGTTGCGTGGTGGTTGGCGTTGACAGTTATCGAGTGGGTGTGCGGTTCGTCACCCGTTGACAGAGCTCGATCAGTTGCTTCACATCAGCATGCACCGAGTCGAGCGACTGTTTATCCTTGTTGGCATTCGCGGCCAGCCCCTTGATCAGGTCCTCAACCTTCGCCGCGGCCGTGCTCAGGGTTGGAAACCCGTACCCACCGCCGGCGCCCTTCAACTGATGGGCCAAGCGCTGAAGCTGAATCAGATCGCACGCCGAATCCATAATCCGAAGCTGCGAGATCCTCTCCGACATTTCGCCCACAAAGAGATCGACCAGCTCCTTCATGTCCGGATCATCCGCGAACGAACTGAATATTGCCGGTCCCTGAACGCTTCCTGTCGTCGTTTGATTGGCCATCATGAGCTCCCGGCTAGGCCATCGGTCAACCGCCGGTATCAGTTGATGTGGCTTCCTTCAAAGACGCCTGTTTAGGTGAAAAACAGCCCGCGCAACGGAAATGCGCGGCACGTCTGCCCAGCAGGTCCGATAGTCATCCGCTCTTGCGATAAGATCGCACACAAGGATGATCGGGCCCTCGAGGCTGCGGTGCATGTCAACACCGATCCGCCGTACAACGTCAAGGTCGAGCCACACAGCAACAACGCGATCGCGGTGGGGTTGAGCTCATTGCCCAGCCGACCATTGTGAAAGCCGCCGAGTCCTGCGGCGTCAACGAGCGCACACTGCGGCGATGGCTGGGTGACCATAAGTTCCGTGCCGCGTTCCGCTCGGCAAGAAGACAGACCTTCACGCAGGCCATGGCGCTGAGCCAGCGCTACACACCGATGGCGGTGAACATGCTGGCCAAGGTGATGACCGACCCCATGAGCCCCGGCCCCATCCTCGGCTGCACACACCTTGGCGACCTCATCATCTGCCGTCGGTGTCCGAAGGCGTGGCGGGGTGAGTTGCAGGAACGAGACGACGGCGTTCTGTTGGTCATCAACGGTGTGCCGGCAGAGACTCCGTACTGATGGGCCCGCCCCCCCCC
>JBBSBC010000190.1:0-7092 GCA_038251595.1 Phycisphaerales bacterium
CCGCGCCCGGGGGGGGGGGAGCGTGCCCAGGCCATCGTCTCGGTCCAGCGATGTGCTCTCCGAGATGCCCCAGGTCGATTCCTCGGCCGCCTCAATGATTTCAGCAGAGCAGGCTGTTCGGTTACGGGTGGTCCCCTACGCCATCAAGGATGGCCGCCTGTTGACCGCGATGCCCGATCCCACCGATCTGGCCGCGGCCGATGAGCTTTCGGTTATCGCGGGGCTGCCTGTCAAGCGACACGGCATATCGAAAGAGCACTTCGGAACACTGCTACGGAACGCATTCGGGGCAACCGCGGCCCAGATGGCGCGTCGATTGGCGGGCGACAACACCGATGAAGCCGACGACCTGATGGCCAACCTTCAGTCTGTTGAGGCGGAGGATGTTCAGCGGATGGCTGAGCAGCCCACACTGATCAACCTGGTGAACCTTATTATCCTTGAAGCCGTGCGTGAGCGTGCGAGCGATATTCATGTGGAGCCGTTCGAGAAATCCCTTACGGTGAAGTACCGCATCGATGGCATGTTGAGGGCTCGCAACAGTCCACCCAAGCCCTTGCAACCTGCGATCACCAGCCGCATCAAGATCATGGCGGGAATGAACATTGCTGAGCGGTACGTGCCGCAGGACGGCCACATCACGCTCCGGTTTGAAGGGCGCAAGGTCGATATCCGTGTTTCAACAGTGCCCACGATTTATGGTGAGAGCGTGGTGATGCGCATTCTGGACAAGGAGTCGATCAACCTTGATCTTGCCACGCTCGGCCTGCGCGAGTCGGATCGCAAGACAATGGACCGATGGCTTGATCTGCCGCACGGAATGGTGCTGGTCACCGGCCCGACGGGCAGCGGCAAGACAACAACTCTCTACGCCGCCCTGACCAAGCTTTACGATCCGTCCTTAAAGATGATTACCATTGAGGACCCTGTCGAGTATGAACTCGCGGGTGTGAACCAGATCCCGGTCAATCCTGAGCGCGGGCTCTCTTTTGCGTCCGGTCTTCGGTCTATTCTGCGGCAGGATCCCGATGTCATCATGGTGGGCGAGATCCGCGACAACGAGACGGCTGACATTGCGGTGCGCGCCGCACTGACTGGTCACCTGATCTTTTCAACGCTCCACACCAACGATGCGGTAAGCGCGGTAGGCAGACTGCTCGATATGGATGTTGAGCCCTTCCTTGTGGCCAGTGTGATCGAGGGCATCGTTGCCCAGAGACTCGGACGGAGATTGTGCAGACACTGCCGCACACCCGAACCACTGGCCGAGGCTGTTCGCCATCGGTTGAATGCGCGCGAGACCGCGCTCTTCATCGGCGGAAACTCGTACCGGGGAATCGGCTGCGAGAAGTGTGACAACACCGGGTTCCGCGGGCGCATCGGTTACTATGAGATGCTCGATGTCACACCACCGATCCGATCGGCAATCAGTGAAGGTCGCACAAGCAGCCCACAGTTGCTCGCGGTCGCGCCCGCAAACCACACGTCGATGCGACAGGATGGCGTAATCAAGGCCGCGGTGGGTGAATCGACGGTCGAGGAAGTGCTGCGTGCGACGCAGGACACGGAAGAAATCGTGAGCCGCGAGGTCAAGCGCGAGATCGCATAAAGTTGAGGCTTCGCGTTGAACCGTTATCCCGATACAACAGCTCGTCTTTGAACTGAATCTCTTTCAACCATGCCGACGTTCGAGTACCAATCTCTGGGAAGCACAACCGGCTCTGGCACGGCGGTCATTGATGCCCCAGATCGTGCCGCGGCCGTGCGCATGCTGCGGATGCAGGGCATCACTCCTGTGCGAGTCGATGAAATTGAGCGGCGATTGCGGCCGCGCGGAAAGTCCGATAAGAAGAACTCCGATTCACCCAGCTTCCAGTTTGAGAACTCTGCGGCACTTGTGGGTACTGGCGAAGGTGCCGCGTCGGGCAATCGTCGGGCGATGTCGCGGGCCGAGATGGCCTCGTTCATCAGGGAACTGGCAACAGCGGTCATGGCGGGGTTGCCGCTGGTCCAGGCACTCAGAACAATCGCAAGGCAGGGCCATTCCGTTCGTCAGAAGGCGATGCTCAACCACATCATTCAGGAAGTGGAGCACGGCAAGTCGCTGGGCGAGGCTGCCCGATCATGGGGCAAACCCTTCAACGACCTGATCGTGAGCCTTATTCGCGCCGGTGAACTGTCCGGAAAGCTTGGCGATGTGCTTGAGCAGGCGGCCAATCTTCTCGACCGCGAAACCAAGATGCGTCGTACGCTGATGTCGGGGCTGTTGTATCCCGGCATTCTCGCTGTGCTCATTGCGATTGCGGTGGTGGTCATCACCACGGTGATTGTGCCGCGCATTCTCGCGCCGCTGAAGGGACAGCTTCAGAATGTTCAGCTGCCCTGGCCCACGCGCGTGGTGACCGGCGTGGCCGACTTTGTTGGCAGCTATTGGATCTTTATCGCCGCATTCGGTGTTTTCGCATTTCTGTACATCGGCAAGCTCTACCGCACACCATCATCACGCCTCGCGATCGATCGTGGTCTATTGAAAGTGCCCGTACTCGGAAGAGTTCTTCGCGATGTTGCGGTCGCGAGGTTCACGCGCACGCTTTGCACACTTATCTCGGCCGGCCTCCCCGCGTTGACGGCGCTCAAGGCCACGAAGGCCACCCTCGGAAACAAGGCGATGGAGTCGGTGGTCGAGGAAGTGTGCGAACAAGTCGCCAGCGGAAAGACCATTTCCGAACCGATGGAACGCAGCGGGTACTTTCCGCCTCTGCTCACCCAGATTGTGGGTGTTGGTGAGCGATCTGGGCGACTGCCCCAGATGCTCGCACAGGCGGCCGGAGTCTTTGAAGACCGGACCGAGACAAGCATCAAGGTATTCACCACCGTCTTCCCGCCGATTCTCGTCATTTTCGCGGCGGCCGTCGTTGGCTTTGTCATCATGGCCATCATGCTTCCGTTGATTCAACTTCAGGATTTGATCGGATGAACCAAACACACTCTCGCTCTTCCGTCATGCCAAGGCAGCAGTTGATTCGCAACGCTCGTGCCGGGTTTACACTCGTCGAAGCCATTGTTGTGATTGTGATTCTTGGCATTCTGGCTACAGTGATCGCGCCGCGGTTGATCGGTCGCGTCGGCCAGAGCAAGCATTCGGTCGCTGTTGCCAACGCCGCCAGTCTGGCGTCCGCGGTCAACTCATTCATGAGTGAGACGAGCAAGAAGCCCGACGGCACTTCTCTCGAGTTTCTCATTAAGCGTCCGAACGATGTCGATGCCACGGTCTGGCATGGGCCATACGTGTCAAACGCCGACATGCTCAAAGATCCGTGGGGCCGCCCCTACATCCTCAAGATTCCACCGGAGAAGAACGCCGACTTTGACATTCTCAGCTACGGGGCGGATGGAAAGCCAGGCGGTAAGGATGAGGATGCGGATATCGTGAAGCCCTGAACGAACGACGACAGACGAAGGTGCGAGAGACGATGCGTGAGACCACTTCGGCATGGTTGGTGCAAGACTCGCCGGGCGGCCATGTCCGCCGCGGGTTCACGCTGGTCGAGCTGATTGTCGTCGTCGTCATTCTCGGAATTATGGCGGGTGTCACCCTTCCGCGAGTCTTCGGCAATACGAGCAGGCAGGTAGACGTTGAATGTCAGACGGTTCAGCGTTTACTCTCTATCGCCGCAGAGCGCGAGACGCTGGCTTCGGAGCCTGTTGCTATCGAATACACAGAGTCGTCGGCAACGTTGCGATTGCTGGTCCGACGCAGAGGCGCGGCATTCGTCTCCTCGCGCAACGCTGGTGGCACGGGCCGGGCCGAGGATGATTGGACGCCCGATCGGCTTGTGCTGCCTGTTACGCTTGTGAACACAACGCTCGCCGGCGCATGGGCGGATGGTCGCGCGCTGCCACGACAGGGGTGGCGAGTCGTACTTTCGCAATCCGAACCGCGGCCACGCGTGGCGATGCTGGTAGAGTCAAAGTCCATCAAGACCGAGGGTGCTCGCGATTCAGGCTCACGGCCGGCATGGCAAGTCACGCTCGGACCCGACGATGCGGCTGCCGCTCGCACATCCGTGCGCGCGGGTTTGGGCGGGGTACCCGTCGCAGCATCGCGATCAATCGATCTTGATCAGGCCGGAAAGGGGCAGGAATCGTGGTAAGCCCATCCTCTGCCAACTCGTACCGTGCCCGAGCCTTCGCGCTGGTCGATGTCATGGTCGGAGGAATTCTGATCGGCGTTTCACTGGCCGTGGTGATTGGGTTGACCGGCCGTGCCATATCAGCACAGAAACGTGGCGAGGAACTCTCGACGGCCGCGGCCCTTGCCGATGAGCAGTTGCAACTCGTGCTGGCCCGAGGGCCGGATGAGTATGCCAAACGGTTTCCGCTCGAAGGTTCGTGCGATACCCCCTTCCAGGATTACCGGTTCAAGCTGGCCTTTACCGGTGGCACGGCGAGCAAGCCCTACGACGTGAGTTGCACGATCAGTTGGACATTCAGTTTGTCGCCTCAATCGATCGCCATTGAAACACTCATGGCCACCCGCGATGGTGGCGAAGGCGAACCCGATCCCATTCGTCAGCCCGATTCCTCGATCATCCGCACACCATGAACACGCATGAACTCGGAAAGATCAGCCTCTGTGCGCCACGTAAAGGACGTGGACGTGCCTACAGACTTTCCGCTGTCGCGTTTACGCTGGCTGAGTTGATCGTTTCGGCTGTCATTCTCACGATGGTGGTCGGCGCGACAACGATTGCGGTCTCACAGATCATGCGTTCTCGTGACAAGGCCACCGCCAGCGGAGAAGCCTTCAGCCGAGCCCAGCTCGCCGCGCAGCGCATCGCAACCGATGCGGGGAGCGCGCTGAGAGATGCGGACCTCAACTACGGCAAAGTGACCATCACACGCGGCGGACCCGCAGGCAAGACCGCGCAGGGACTATTGATCTTTGCTCATCAGAACCGCCCGGTGAGGGGCGGCGGAGAGGCAGGAGTACCCGCCGATTCGCCTGAGAGCGACGAGTATGAAGTGCAGTTTCGGCTTGAGCCAGCACCCCCCGTGAAGGGCTCTGCGATCAGTCTGTTCACACTCTGGCGCAGAGCCGACCCCGTACCTGATGATTACTTCGACGGTGGCGGAATAGCCGCACCGGTTGTCGATGGGCTGACGTCGCTTACCATCGATGCTTACGACGGAACATCGTGGAAACCCGACTGGGATTCGGATGTCGATGGGTATCCGCACGCGCTGCGGATTGTTGTCTCCGCATCCGACGACAACGGCAAACGCACCGCGACGGCCCGGCGTGTGGTCGCCTTTGACCGTACTCCGGTACCACTTCCAGAGCCTGAAGAAGAGACCGATACTGGCTCCACAACAACCGGGGGGAGCGGAGCATGACTAAGCCCGACCTTCACCACACTCGTCGAGCATTCGCCACGTTTATCGTGCTCTGGACGGTTGCTCTGGCCGCGATTCTGCTTGTGGCCTTGCAATCCATCGCGCACAAACAGGCGGCCGCGGGTCGCAACGCGGTGGCGCGTGTCCGCGCGTATTGGGCAGCGCGGGCGGGCATTGAAGCGCAGATCGCGGTACTGACCGCCGACAATCTCACGCCCGATGCGTCGTCGGCGTTTTCGCTGCGAGATGATCTGGCCAACGCCGCGCAGGGTGAGATCGGGCGGGCAACCTACATCGTGCAGCACGCCGTCTTTCCCGAGATCAAAGACGGTTCGCTCGAAGCGGCCTCACTGCTCAACATCAACACACTCAGCCCCGACAGCATGATTCTGATCCCCGATATGGATGATGCGCTGGCCGATGCGGTCATCGACTGGGTTGATGAAGACGATGAGCCGGAGGAGTATGGTGCGGAGGAAGGTCAGTATGCCCAACTCAAGAGCACCTACAAACCTCGCAACGCTCCGTTGAGGTCACTCCGAGAGCTCGAACTGGTCATCAGCGTCAAACCCGAGTACGTTCGCGGCGAAGACTGGAACTTGAACGGCCTGCTCGACGCAAATGAGAATGATGGCGACCTTACATGGCCTCCGGATAATGCCGATGGCAGGCTTGATGCTGGATGGTCTCGGTACATCACCGCGATCAGCGATGATTCGAGCGGTCCTGGCTACAGCCTTACCGGTCAGATTCGCATGAACCTCACAGAGGCGGCCGCGGGTGATGTCGCCAAACGTGTCAACATCGACAACTCGCAGGCGGAAACGATCGTGAATCATGTAGCGGCGGGCGGCGCGATGATCGACTTCATCGAGGATGATCTCTCAGCGATGGTATCAACAACTGGAACGCTGCTGAACGGAGCACAATCCGGGCCGCGCATCCAGAATCTGACCACCGAGCAGCTCGGACTGTTGCTCGATGAGACATACATTCCAGAGGATTCGCTCGGGCCGCGATCCGGAAAGGTCAACATCAACACGGTTGATAGTGAGACCCTCGCGTACCTTGCCGAGGTGACCAGCGGTCTGGCCGATTCAATCATTTCCGAGCGCGATGGTCGCTCGGGCGGGTTTGTGAAGTTCACCGATCTGCTCGAAGTTCCCGGAATGACCAACCAGACGCTGGCCGAGCTGTATCCGTATCTAGATGTCAGGTCAAACATTTACGTGGCGACCTGTCGCGGCAAGGATCTGGCCTCGGGGCTGGAGGTAGAGATTCAGGCGACCTTGGATCGTTCGACGATACCAGTCACCATAAAGGATCTGATCGTTCGATGACCCAAAGGCAGACAAATAAATCCAGTCCCTCCACCTCGCGTCGTGGTCAGGCTTCAGAAGCTTCTGATGCTCCACGGACAGTGGCGGTTGTTCACGAAGTGTCAGTTGGCGGTGGTGGCGGCGGTGTTGGCCAGGGCATCGCGATGAACGTGGCCATTGGTCAGATAGCTCCCGACGCACGCGCAGCCTCCACACCCGCAGGCACCAGGCTCACGGCCACGCGTCGATTTCTTCCCGGCGATACCGGCTCTCTTCGGGCATTTCTCAAAGAGTCCGGAGTGGAGTTGGTCATCCGCATTGTGCCCGCATCAGAGACCATCAACAGGCTCGCGCTCCTCCCTGATGGGGCCATGAC
>JBBSBC010000191.1:0-7051 GCA_038251595.1 Phycisphaerales bacterium
ACCACCACCACCACCACCACGCAGGCCCAGGTACATCATGAACGTACTGCACGAATAATTCTTAGTATCCACCCGCGCATCCGACCAATCAGTTCTTAGGGATGCAGGCACAAGATGCTTGAGCGCCCACGTCGCATCCGCATTCACCACAACGTGGTCATGCACTACGCACTCGCCCCCCTCAAGCTCCACACCGGTCGCCCGCTTGCCCGTAAACCTCACCCCTTTGACCGGGCTGGATAAACGAACTTCCGAACCCAGTTCGCGACAGACTTCCGCCATTGCGCTCATCAGCGCGTTGCACCCGCCCACCGGGTGCCAGACCCCATACTCATATTCAATGAACGGCAGGATCGTGAAGAGGCTCGGGCAATCCATCGGGCTCATGCCCAGGTACTTGCTCTGAAAGCTCACCGCCAGACGGACGTACGGATTCTTAAAATACGTTCCGAGCAGCGAGGCCACCGAACGGTGCGGATTCAGATGCGGCAGAAACTTCACGCCCCCCACACCGCCCGCCTTCACAACATCCGCAAGCCCTCGCATCGGCGAACGCAGGATCGGCTCCATCAGCCGCAGTTTCGTCCGGTTGTCACTGATAAACCGCTCGAAGGCCGGGCCATCCGCCGGCTCAATTGCCGCAATCCGCCGGGCCATCTCCGCGACATCCTGCGTCGCATCGATCGTGACCGGCGGCCCACCCTTGCGCTGGCCCATGATCAGTCGGTACATCGGATCAAGCCGCATAAGCTTGACGTAGTCGGTCAGCCTCCGCCCCGCCTTCGCAAAGACCTCTTCCAGCACATACGGCATGAGGAAAAACGTCGGCCCGCAATCGAACGAATACCCATCCTGCGTGAGCCGCCGTGTCCGCCCACCCACTTGCCCTTGGGACTCGTAAATAGTAACGTGGTGACCCCGAGCAGCCAGCATCATGGCCACCGCCAGACCGCCCGGCCCCGCTCCAATCACCCCAATGTTGGCCTTCCGCTCGCTGTCCACTGCGTTCGCTCCATTCGCATATCCTGACCTGCACCACGTTTCTCCCCCTGAACCCTTCGCTCCTTCCCACTCCTCCAAACCCTCGCAAGTCGGTTGAATCTTTCCCGACGAACGAATCGAATACGCCGTGTGGACGGATTCAGGGCATCTTGCCCGACTTCTGATAGGGTATCGCTTTGACCACCATCAACAGACAATCCCCCGAGGGCTTTACGCACATCTGGCCCGATCCCCAGGTAGATGCCCATTCCTTGAACGGCACACGCACCGACGCACCATCCGGCACGCATGCGTCGCAAAGCTTTCAACCGCTCCACATTCCGACCGATGCCCCCGCTTGGTCGCGCACCACGCTCCGTCAACGCACCCTCTGGCTCAAGCGCGTGCGCCACAATCTTGTCAGCCATGCCGAACCGCTCACCTCCCTCATCGCGCAGGAGTCACACAAGTCCGACTGGGAGGCCTTTACCGGCGATCTGCTCCCACTTCTCGCCGCCTGTCGCTGGCACGAACGCTGTGCGGCCCGCATCCTCAGCCCACGCCGGCTTCGCGGCCGCCCTTTCTGGCTTCCCGGCCAGCGATGGCACCTCGCGCACATGCCCATCGGCACCGTCGGTATCATCGCGACGTGGAACTACCCCGTTCAACTCTTGGGCGTTCAGTTGCTTCAGGCACTCTTTGCCGGCAACCGCGTGGTCGTCAAGCCCTCTGAACGCACACCTCGCACCCAAGCCCTGCTCTGCAAACTCTTTGATGATGGCCTGCTGCCGCAGGGCACCCTCCGCATCTGGCCCGCTGGCCGTGACTTCGGGCCGCAGATGCTCCGATCAGAGCCATTCGACCACATCGTCTTCACCGGGTCAACATCCGTCGGGCGCGAGGTCGCCACCTGGGCCGCTGAGCGGCTCATTCCCACTACGCTCGAACTCTCCGGTCACGATTCCGCGATCGTGCTCGCCGATGCCGATGCTGGCCTGGCCGCACGCTCGATCTGGAACGCCGTGACGATGAACTCCGGCCAGACCTGCATGGCCCCGCGCCGCGTCCTTGTTGAAGAGTCGATCTATCCTCAGTTCATCGCCGCGCTCGCACCCTTGACCGCAGGTTCACCCGCACGCGAACTCATCGACATGACCGCTGCAAGCCACGCCTTCTCACTCGTCCAGCAGAGCCTCGCACGTGGCGCTCGCAGCCTCAGCGGAACCCTCGAGCCTCCGTCCGGCTCAACCTTCCATCCCATCTGCCTCGTCGATTGCCCGGCCGATTCACCTCTCGTGATCGGCGACCATTTCTCGCCCTGCCTCGCCGTACTCCCGGTGCGCAACGCCGAGCACGCGCTCTCCATCCACCGCTCGTTCGGCCAGCACCTCTCAACCAGCATTTTTACGCGCATCCCTGCCCACGCCCACAAGCTTGCCCACCAACTCGGTGTCTCCCTCATCACCATCAACGACTGCGTCATACCCACCGGCCATCCGGCGGTTGGTATTGCACCCTTTGGCTCAAGCGGATGGGGTGTCACACGCGGCGAGCTTGGCCTTCTTGCCATGTCACGCCCGGTGCAGATTGCCCGAACCTCACCCTGGCTCCGCACCCCTACCGATCCTCCTACCTCCGCCCTCGCCTCCCGCATCCGTCGCTTCGCCCTCCGCTGGTACGCACGCGGCACACTTGAGAACAGACCACAGCCCAAATGAACACACACAAAACTGCCATCGTGATCGGCGGAGGCCTCGCGGGTCTTGCCTGCGCTGTCGAACTCGCAAACCGCGGGCTGTACGTCACCATCGTCGAGCGCAACGCCCATCTCGGCGGCAAGATGAACGTGCTCACGGCCTCGCCGACATCCGGTCCACTCTCAGGTTCTTCGTTCACCTTCGACATGGGGCCGACCATCATCACCATGCCCGAGGTTCTCCTCGGCATCTTTGCACGCTGCAATCGAGTTCCTTCCGACTACATCAACCTGGTCAACCTCGACCCGCAATGGCGATGCCTCTTTGAAGATGGAACACGCATAGATCTCGCACGCGATGCCTCGACCATGGCCGCATCGCTCGACCTTCTCTTCCCCGCCTCTAAGCCCGGCGCTGGTTTCGAGAAGTTCCTCGCCTTCTCCCGGCGCATGTACTCGCTGTCCGAAAAAGTCTTCTTCTACAAGGATGTCGGCAGCGCGATCGACATGATGCGCAGCTCGCCGATGAACGATCCGCGCCTAGTCAAAGATGTCATCGGCATGCGCATGCACAGCACCATGGGCGCGACCGCGCACTCGATGATCAAAGAGCCGCACGTCCGCCAGATGGTTGAACACTTCCTCCAATACGTCGGCTCAAGCCCCTTCCTCGCCCCCGCCATCCTCTCCCTCATCGCCTCCGCGCAGCTCGATCACGGGTGCTGGTACCCCATGGGCGGCACACGCAACGTCGCACGCTCGCTCGAACGTCTGGCACGAGAGCTCGGCGTTCATTTCCGCACAAGCACCTCGGTTGACAGAATCCTCCTTGAGAATAAACGGGCCATCGGCGTTCAAGTCAGTCCGAGCAACCAACGCGGCAGCTCCCCGGAAACACTCCGGGCCGATATCGTCGTCTCCAACTGCGATGTGCAGCGAACCCTGCGCGACCTCATCCCAGCGCCAGTCGCCTCCCCTCGCGCCGCAAAGATCGCGCACCACTACAAGCCCGCCTGCTCAGGCGTGGTCCTCTACCTCGGCCTCTCGCGTCAATACGAACACCTCGCCCACCACGACTTTCTCTTCAGCCATGATTCCGACCGCGAGTTCAACGACATCTATATTCGCGGCATTCCCACCGAAGATCCAACGCTCTACCTCGCGGTCCCCAGCCGCACCGATTCTTCGCAGGCGCCGCCTGGTTGCGAGTCTCTCTACATCCTTGTCCACACGCCCTACCTCCGTCCCGGACACGATTGGCTTTTGCCCGATGGAAGCCCGGGCCCGACCCTCAATCGCTACCGCACGGTGATCCTCGAAAAGCTCAAGCGATTCGGCATGCCCGATATCGAGAGCCATATCCAGGTTGAACGGTTCCTTACACCAACGAACATCGACAAGATGTACAATGCCGAAGGTGGTGCGATCTACGGCCTCGCTTCGCACGGTCGCTTGATGGGCGGCTTTAAGCCTCGCAACAGAAGCCTCGTGCTTGATAACCTCTACCTCGTCGGCGGCTCGGTCAACCCCGGCCCCGGTGTACCCATGGTCTTGATGAGCGGCGTGACGGGTGCCAACGCCGCACTCGAAGACCTGGGTATTGATCCCGAATCTCCAATCCCGGCCAAGCCACTCCCACGTGTTGAGACCAAGCCATGGACCCGCGAACACGCGATGGCGAACTGATCCCCGCCGCGCACGATCCGCGATTCGAGCGGGTCTTTGCCTGGTACACGCGCCGACTTGTGCGCCGATCATGGCACGCGCTCAGGCTCGAACGATCCGGGCTTGATCTGGCACGCGAACTCAACACCATCGACGGTCCACTCATCCTGCTCACCAACCACATCGGCTGGTGGGATCCCCTCATCGTCTTCGAGCTGCGCCGCATGTTCTGGTCACAACGCCGCGGCATCGCGCCGATGGATGCCGCTCAACTTCGACGATTCCGATTCATGCGCAAGATCGGCATCTTCGGTATCGATCCCGATGACTCGAGTTCCATGCCTCCCATGCTCAGCTACATCGCGGGCTTCTTCGCCTCGCACGACCGGCCAACACTCTGCATCACACCGCAAGGGCGCTTCGCCGACCCACGCGAGTCTATCCAACTCCGACCCGGCGCGGCCGCGGTCGCCGCCGCCACACCCGGCATCACCCTTGCCGCATTATCCATCGAGTACGCCTTCTGGCAGGACAGGAAACCGGAGGCACTTCTGCGTCTTGTTCGAGTCCCAACCCCGAAGGTTCCGAGTACAAGCGGCTGGCTTCGCGCCATGTCCTCAGCAATGCAGGCCAATGCTCAGGCGCTCTCCGCACTGGTCATTGCCCGCGATGAATCATCCTTTGAACTGCTCACCGGTTCAGGCTCCTCAATCAACCCAATCTACGACCTCATCCTCCGTCTGCGTTCTCGCCACGGGCCAATCCCTTCCCATCGCAACGCACATCCACCACCGCACCTGCCCCGTTCGGCCTGAACCATGACCATCTGGCTCCTCATCCTCTCGACGTGCGTCTGCGCAGTCGCACTCACCATGACGATCGTGAACCTCACGCTCTATCGGCGTGAGCCCCCGTTAACCGCGCACGGCGCGCCCGATCACCCGCGGGTCTCCGTGTGCATCCCCGCCCGCAACGAAGAGCGCAACCTTCACGCGTGCGCCACCGCCATACTCGCAAGCACACACACCAACCTCGAACTGCTGGTCTACGACGATCAGAGTTCCGACAATACTCCTGCCATCCTCGATCAACTCATCGCCTCCGATCCCCGCCTCCGTTCCATCGACACCTCGCCACTTCCTTCCGGATGGGTAGGCAAACAGTGGGCCTGCTCGCAACTCGGCCTCGCCGCAAATGGCGAGTTCATCCTGTTCATCGATGCCGATGTCCGGCTTGAGCCGTCGTGCATCGCGCACGCTCTCCGTCACGCCCGTGCGCTCAATGCAAGTCTGCTCTCAACTTTCCCCAGACAAGTCACCGGTGGTGCTGGCGAGTCGCTCATGGTCCCGCTCATCCACTTCATTCTTCTCTCATACCTTCCCTTCGCACGCATGCGCTCCAGCAAAGACCCGAGGGCTTCCGCCGCCTGCGGCCAGTTCATCCTCGTTCAACGCACCGCCTATGAGCAGGCCGGTGGCCACACGCCCATCAGAAACTCAATGCATGATGGTGTCAAACTCCCGAGGGTCTTCCGCAAAGCTGGCTTTCACACCGATCTCTACGACGGCACATCGCAGGTCTCATGCAGGATGTACGAGGGTTTCGCCGCGACTTGGCGGGGTTTTGCCAAGAATGCCTACGAAGGGCTGGGCAGCCCAACTCTTCTGATCTTCATCACCGCGTTGCACATCATCGGCTACATCGTTCCCTGGGTAGCCATATTCTTGATCATCCGCGATTCAGCGTGGATGTCCCCGCTCCTTCCGCTCGCCGCGGCGGCCATCTTCATGGCGCTTGTCCACCGCCTCATACTCGCGCTTCGCTTCCGTCAGTCCGTGTACTCGGCAGTTCTCCATCCGATCGGAATCCTGCTCATGGCCGGTGTGCAATGGCACAGCTTCATCCTTTCGCTTCTTGGGCGCCGCGCGTGGAAGGGACGCACGCTTGCACCACCTCAACTCACAACCGACACACGATCACCCGATACCGCGCCAAAGCATGAATACTCTTGAAAACTATGCTCTCCTCACCTGAACGCATCGTCATCCCCGTCGCTGCGGGTGATCAGGCTCCCGAGTTCACACGCACCGACCACAAGGGCGCAGCGGTTTCCCTCTCCAGCTATCGCGGCCAATCGCCCGTTGTTCTTTACTTCTATCCGAAGAACAATACCCCGGCCTGCACCGCCGAGGCCTGCGCGTTTCGTGATGAGTTCAGCGACTTCGAGAATCTCGGCGCGGTCGTCATCGGTGTGAGTTCCGATTCTCCTGAATCTCACCGGTCATTCGCGCAGCGCAACGATCTCCCGTTTCACCTCATCGCGGACCGTGATTCGCAACTTCGTAAGCTGTATGGTGTTCCGAAGACTCTCGGCTTTCTCCCGGGCCGGACAACCTACATCATCGATACTGCCGGCATCGTTCGAGCTGTCTTCAACAGTCAGTTGCAGCCCAGGCGGCACGTCCGTCAGGCTCTCGCCGAACTCCAGAAACTCATGCCCGCGCTTTGATCAACGCGCGGCTACTCAGTGGCTGATCCACGAAGGGCATCACCCGCAAACCTCCGCATGGCCGCATCTTCCCCCTCATCATTGGAAATCTCAACCAACCGCTCTTTCAACGCGGGCAGGTCATGCGTCACAATCGCATTTCCCGCCGCAATCGCCGCGTTCCTCCGCATCATCTCCAGGCTCGCACGCTTGCCCGCGCT
>JBBSBC010000192.1:0-7043 GCA_038251595.1 Phycisphaerales bacterium
GGTATAAGCATGCCGCGCTCACGCTGAACTTCATCCGCTCGCTGCTCGAGGGCGGCTTTGCGGATATTCACCATCCGGAGTATTGGGATCTCGGGTTCATGCGCCACGCCGGGCTTCCGGAAGAGATGCGCAGTCAGTACGAGCAGATGACGCAGCGACTTGCCGATGGTCTGCGCTTCATGGAAGCGATTGGCGAGCGCACGGTCGATCAACTGACCCGCGCCGAGTTTTTCACCAGTCACGAAGGGCTGAACCTGCTCTACGAGGGCGCGGTCACACGCGCTGTGCCGCGACGCAGCGGTTACTACAACCTCGGCACCCACCTGCCCTGGATCGGCGAGCGCACCCGCGCGCTTGATGGCGCCCACATCGAGTATTTCCGCGGCATACAGAATCCCGTGGGCGTGAAGATCGGCCCGAGCATGACTCCGTACGAACTGGCCGCGCTTGTCGAGCGGTTGAACCCGAGCAACGAGCCGGGCAAGATCGTGCTCATCGCGCGGATGGGTGTGAAGGGAGTCAAGGACAAGCTGCCCGCGCTGGTGGACCGCATGAAGCAGGGCATCGGCGGCGGAGCTGGCAGCGCAGGCGGGATGGGCGGCGGCAGCGGCAGCAGCGGTGGGCCGCACCGTGTGCTCTGGGTCTGCGACCCGATGCACGGCAACACCCGAACCACACCCGGCGGCGTAAAGACCCGCTCGTTTGGCGATGTTCTTGAAGAACTGGATGCGAGTTGGACCATTCACCAGAACCTTGGCTCGCGTCTCGGCGGGGTTCACATCGAGCTTACGGGTGAGGATGTCACCGAATGCACCGGCGGCGCGGGCGGCCTGCGCGATGAAGACCTGACGCGCCGGTACGAATCGCCCTGCGACCCGCGGTTGAACTATGAACAATCGCTGGAACTTGCGTTTTTGCTGGCGCAGCGCATGAGCCGGGGGTGAGCCTTCCCTTCAATATTCCTAACAAGCTAACCCTTCTCAACGATTACGTGAAGTGGGGTTAAGACGGGCTGGTTCTCGGTCGATGGCCTTCGTGTTGTGCGGATTGCACACAGGAGACGGACCATGGCCAAACCCTTTCTCGTACTCAACCGTCGATTAAACCACCAGACCGGACAGCACGCCTTGCCCGGTTTCAAGTTCGAGCGTCGTCGCGAGAACCGCGAAGTGGCCGATGGTTCGCTGGCGGCGACGTATGCCGGAGATGGCCGAGCGGGAATCACCAGGCTGGAACTGATCGACCGATCAGCCGGCGGCATGGGTGTGCGCAGCCGCGTGCGGATCGAGCCGGGCATGATGGTGACGATCTGTCCTGAAGGATCGACCATTCCGTGGTTGGCCGGGCGGGCGGTGCGGTGCGAGGCTGAGGGAGCGGAGTATCGAGTCGGAATTGCGTTCAGCGCGCGAAGGGCGGCGTGACCATGTTCGCTTGCGAACGCGCAATGAGACATGAAACGAGCCATCAGTGCCCGTTGTGCGAAAGGTCAATCCGCCCAACGATCTGCGCGACGAGGGGCACATCGAGAAGTCGCGTAAAGATCGAATCGCCCTCGACGGTGATGAAGTTGGCGTATGGCGCAAAGAGTCGTCGATTGCGGCCCTCGGTGGAGACAATGCTCAGGGCCTCTCGGTCTTTGACCAGGAACCGCTCGCCACTCACCATCACCACCTCAAATGGTTGAAACGGTTGACGGTGCAAAGCATTATGGATCACTTCTGGATTCGTCGTTGACACCCGTAGGTACCCAAGGCGTGCGCATCCACGCGAACGTTAATCCTCCGGCACCGCATCGCTCGTCACAATGGTCCTGAACCGCTCGCGCAACTGGCGTGTGAGCGGGCCTTCGCCCGCCGCGCTCCCGCCGCCGATCAGGTACCGCTTGCCGTCGGTGTGGTCGATCTCGGTCACCGCGATGATCTCGGCCGCGGTGCCGGTGAGAAAGACCTCATCGGCGTGCAGCACATCTTCGAGCTTCATCATTTTTTCAGCAATCGTGATGTTGCAGTCTTTGCTGAGGGTCTCCATCACGAAGCGGCGTGTGACACCTTCGAGCAGGCCGCTCTCGCCGCAGACGGGCGGGGGTGTGAACAGCTTGCCGCCCTTGATGATGAAGATGTTGTCGCCGGTGCATTCGGTGACCCAGCCATCGGTCGAGAGCATGATGGCCTCATCGCACCCGGCATCGATCGCCTCGCACTTGGCGAGGATGTTGTTCAGGTAGTTGAGGCTCTTGATGCGCGGGTCGAGGCACTCGACGGGGGTCTTGGGCCGCTTGGCCACAACGACGCGCATGCCTGTGCGATAGGCATCTTCGGGGTAAAGTCGAATCTGATCGGCAATGCAGATGATGCCGGGTGTCGGGCACCGACGCGGGTCGAGCCCGAGCGTGCCATAGCCGCGTGTCACAACAAGTCGAATGTATCCCTCGCGCAGCTCATTGGCGGCGATGCAATCACGCTGCACCTGCACCATCTCGCGCGGTGTGATGGGAATCTTCAGACTGATCTGCTCTGCACAGCGGTACAGACGCTCAACGTGCTGCTGGCACTTGAAAATCTTGCCGCCATAGACACGGATGCCCTCAAACACACCGTCGCCATACAGCAACCCGTGGTCATACACGCTGACCATCGCCTGACTCTTGGGCACGATCTTGCCGTTGACGTAGATCAGCGGGCGATCTTCGGTGGTGGCGAGGGGCGCGGTATCGGCGAAGGCCGAGGCATTCGGCGGCGCGTGCGCGCCACCTGAGCCATGGCCCGAGCCATTGGTTGCGGTCTTGGACATCATTGGTGACTTCGTCGTGTTCATGGCAATCGCCTCTACAACTGTTGCGAACAAATACCCGACCCCACCATCCATACAACGCCTGTCCTACAACCCTCGGCATCTGACGTCAACATCTGGTTTCAACATCTGGCCCTGCAGATGATCGGATGATCACCGGAGGTACGTCGGTCGTATCGGCGACGTTCGGCAAGAGACGTATCGCAGACCGCACAGGGGCAGATGATAGGTCAAGTTCTCGGGCCTGCCGACCCTCGGATGCTTGTTGATACGAAACCCCAACAAACGTGGCCAACTCGCTTAAATTGCTCACCCCCGCAACGTGGCCCCCAGCCTTTGCTTGGCCGCATCGACGAGCGTGGTGACCTGCGGATCCACTTCCTCATGCCGAAGTGTTCGGGCATCGGACGGATCGCGGAACCTCATCCGCAGCGTGACCGACTTCGTCCCCTGCGCCAGCGGCTGCCCGCGGTACGTTCCGACAAACCAGAAGTCATCGATCTGCGGCAACTGCCCGCCAACGCGCGCATCGCGCACAAGGCTCTGGATCGACGCCCACGCAACACCCTCACCAACCACCAGCGACAGATCACGCTCGATCGATGGGAACTGCGGCAGCGTATGAACACGCGCTCGCGGCGGATAAATCGCCACAAGCTGATCCAGGTTCAACTCGGCTGCGACCAACGGTATGGCCAGGTCATACTCACGCACGATGGCATCGCTCAACACGCCAAAGACCCCGAGCATCTGTCCATCAAGTCGAACGGCCGCACTCGCACCTGGGTCAAAGGCCGCGAGCGAAACCGCGTCGGGAACGACCTCAAGCTTTGACAGGGCTTCCGTGCCACCAAGCGTCTGCACAATCGATTCGATCACACCGCGCACGGCGCGAACGCCCGCCTGTTTGCGTTCGACCAGCTTGGCCCCATCTGGGAACGAGGCATCGGCAAGCAGCGCGAGGTTCCGGCTCTCGACCTCTTTGCCGCGAACACCCTTGGCGGCCGGTGGCACCTGCGCGAAGACCGCGCTGGTTTCATACAACCGAACACCCGCCGCGCCATCGCCTGAAACGCCTCCATCCTGATTGGCGCGCCGGCAGGCCAGCAGGCTCGGAATCGCGCTCGGACGCAGCACGGGGTCGGTCTTGCGCCGCTCATCACAGACTTCTACGGTGGTCAGTTGATTGGGCAGAAAGGGCTTGGCTTGCTTCGGTCCAACGAACGTGAACGTCACCGCCTCATAAAAGCCCGCGCCCGTCAGCACCCGCGCAACTTCGCGCATGGCCAGTTCCGTCGGCTGCGGCGGTGAAACCCGCACCGCAACCCTCTCATTCACCGGCAGCTTGTCGAGCCCATGCACGCGAGCAACTTCCTCGATCAGGTCGATCTCGCGCGTGAGGTCGGGCCGGAACGTGGGCGGTGTGCAGATCAGATCGGCCCCCTCCCCCGCCAGACCCACTTCAACATCAAGGGCCCGCAGCAACTCAACCATCCGCTCTCGGGCAATTGCCACACCCAGCATGCGCTCAACTCGGGTCGGACGCAGACGAATCGGCGTGCTCGCCGCGTGGCTCGGACCAGCGCTGATGACACCCGTGACCAGCGTGCCGCCCGCGAGGCGCACGATGAGGGCCGCGGCGCGCGATGCCGCGCGTTCAATCGTTCGTGCATCCACGATCCGCTCAAACCGATAGCTCGCATCGGTGCGGATGTTGAACCTGCGGGCCGCGCGGCGTACCGCGACAGGTTCCCACGTTGCGGCCTCCAAAATCACGTCCGTCGTCATCGCACCGACTTCCGTCTCCGCCCCGCCCATCACTCCAGCAAGCGAGACCGCACGCCCGCCCTGCGCCGTGTCGGCCACAACCATCTCATCGCCCACCAACGCGATGGTCTTGCCATCAAGCAGCTTGAGCTTCTCACCCTTGGTCGCAAGCCGAACGATCAGCCCCGCGCGTCCGGAAGCATCTTTGCCCACCGAGCCGAGGTCGAAGACGTGCGAAGGCTGACCATACTCCAGTCCGACAAAGTTCGTGACATCCACCACGTTGTTGATCGAGCGTTGGCCAACCGAGGCGAGCGCATCGACCAGCCACTTCGGGCTCGGCCCAACCTTCACACCCTTGATCACGCGCGCTGTAAACAACTTGCACAAGTCTGGAAGTCGGTTGTCAACTGCGCACACCGTGTTGACATCGCCGCTGATCGCCGTGCCTTTCTCACCCGCAGCCGTTGGCGACCAGTTGAAGACCGCATCCGCCGCCGGAAGTTTGAGCACACGCCCGGTCAGCGTCGCCACTTCGCGGGCCACGCCGATATGGCTCAGCACATCGCCGCGGTTGCTGATCACTTCCACATCCAGACAGATATCACCATCGGCCAGATTCGTTGCCGATTCGATCGGAAACCCCGCAAACGTGAGCGCGTGCTCAGCCTCCTCAGCCGTGACGGGCGAGGGTGTTGCGGGGCCGGGACTGAGATACTCGTTGAGCCAGCGAACGGAGATCTTCATGGGACAGCAGGGTAGAGCCTGATCCGAACACGCGGCGGCGTTCGCCCACAACCCACGGCAAACATCACGCCGCCGGGGTATGCTGCTGCCATGCGGATCCTGATGTCGATAGTGATTGTGCTCGCTGCGGTCGGTGGGTGTGCCTCTCAAGGGCCGACACCCTACCAACAGGCTGTCACTATCTCCCGACCGCCTGCCGATTTCTGGGTCGCGGTCACGGTGCTCCGATCACCCGCCGGTGCCGCCTCGCGTGCCACGGCGTACAAACAACTGCCCGTCGGCATCCGTCCTGCTCGCTACGTGATCGAGGCCGACCGCACGCTCCGCGTTGCAGTCGGTTCAGGCGCGGATGAAACCACGTTCCCCGGGCAGACGCGACAACTTACCGACCGGCAGTTCACATCGCTGTGGGAGACCCTGAGAACCTCATCATTGGTCAAGACCGACAACCCAGCACTCGTCGGCAGCGGGCCTTCACCCACATCGATCGGTGACCAGACGATCTATGTCATCTCATTCATGGCCGCGGGATCACGCCGGGTGCTCGCCATCGAGGCCGAACCAAAGGCAGGCGATGGCGCGGCCGAGGCGAGAAAGCTTGTTGAGGAGTTGGCGGCGTTGGCGTGGGTGAAGTAACTCGCCTGCGCTCTGTCAGCCGGCAATCGCCCGCGCCGCATCATCAAGTATCGCCACCGCCGTCCCCTCATCAGGCGCTTCGGCGATCAAACGCATGATCGGCTCGGTGTTGCTCCCTCGAACATGCAGCCAGGCCCGCTTGGAGGCAAAGTCCACACGCACACCATCCTGCGTGTCGAGCTTCTCCGCCGCGTAAGCCCTCTTGACCGCCTCCACCGCGCGATGCGCCTGCGCCATGTCGCCTCCAGCCAGATCAACCTTTCGCTTCACGATCGCGTACGCCGGAATCTCGGCCACGAGTTCGCTCACCTTTTTGCCCCTGCGCGCCATCAGCGCAAGGGTCAGGCCCATCGCGCTCAAGCTGTCCCGAATATACGTCACCCGCGGCCAGATCACCACCCCATTCCCCTCTCCGCCCATGATCGCGCCGTTCGCCTTCATCGCCTCTACAACATTCGCCTCACCAACCGCCGTGCGTATCACCCGCACACCGTACTTCGCGCACACATCCTCGATCATGCGGCTGGTCGAAAGGTTCACACACACAACCCCTCCCCTGGCCCGCTCGCCCATCACGCCCAGGATCGCCTCGGCACACAAAACAAGTGTGTACTCCTCGCCGATGTACCCGCCGCGCTCATCCACAATCGCCAGTCTGTCCGCATCCGGGTCCTGCGCAAAACCAATATCCGCGTTTTTCTCACGTACAAATCGGCAGAGCCCTTCAAGGTTCTCACGAGTTGGCTCGGGCACGTGCGGAAAGATCCCGTTGTCACTCGAGCCAAGGTGATGCACCAGCCGCCGACCAAGCTGCTCCTTCCCCGCGATGCGCCCCGATGCGTTCACCGAATCGAGCACACACCGAATCGACATCGATGCCCGATCATCGTGCGCACCTAGCTCCAGCAGCGCATCCTTCACCCGTGCCAGGTGTACCGTCGCGGCCTCATCGGGCAACCCCAGCCCACCCGGCGAGGCACTCCTGATCTCGCCAACCTCATACGGCCCGCAAGGGGGGGGGGGGGGGGGGGGGGGGGCCGGGCGCCCCCGGGCGGCGCCCCGCCGGGGGGGGGGCGGGGGGCGGGGGGGAGGGAGGGGAAGAA
>JBBSBC010000193.1:0-7001 GCA_038251595.1 Phycisphaerales bacterium
CCTCTGAAGTACGATCGTCCCCATCGGTTCGACCGCTGTCGGGTGTGCGGTCGAGACGGGCCAGATCGATAAGGTTGGGCATCTGAACAGATCCACAATCCGGACACACGATTCCATGCATGCCGATCGGCTCTCCCGAAAGATCGAGCCCGCACGCCATGCACGTCGGACGTAGGAGCTTGGTCGTTAGCTTGGAGACGCTGACCACCGCGGTGACGAACGCTGCACCCATCACAGGGAGCCACGGAGCACCTGCAAATGCGATGGCTGCGCCCGCAGCAATACATATGGCGCAGACATAGGCCAAGGCACGATACCGAGCCCCTCGGATCCACTCCATCCGCGGCTGAAGCAGATCGACCATATCGGTTCGGGCGGGTAGCTTGGGTGGTTGCGGCGGCGTCACGGCGTCCCTCGAATGTGATTCCTGATAATAGGTCACCGAAACTGATTCTTGGCAAAAATTTCTGGCACATTCGAGTGGGTTTACCCGGCTTGGACAACCACCCAACGATACCGAACACGCCGAGCAACGGACCGCTAAGATCGGCCGTGCCCATCCGAACGCCACAATCCGTTAAAGAGGTGCCCAGCCTGAGCGAGGCGGATATCGAGCTTGCCTACGCCGCGGCACAAGCCGTCGTGCAGACCCACCACCGTCTTGCCGATTGGCTGAGAGTCGGCATGACGCTCGCACAGATCGACCGGTTCATTGCGGATCAGTTGCTCGACCTGCAATGTCGAAGCTGCTTTCTTCACTATAAGGTACCAAGACTTCCACCCTTCCCCTCGCACGCCTGTCTGAGCCTCAACGACTGCGTCGTGCATGGCACGGCTGGTTACTGCACAAGGCCACTGATCAAAGGCGATGTGCTCAAGATCGACATTGGTGTCTGGCGTCGAAACTGGGTGGGCGATGCCGGATGGACCTACGCCTTCGGTGAAGTTTCACCCGAGGTTCGCCGGCTGATGGAGAGCGGAAAGGAATCGCTCCGACGCGGCGTGAAGGAACTCCGCCCGGGCAGGCTGCTCATCGAGTGGGCACGGACGGTTCAGACGTGTGTCGAAAAGGAGTATGGCTTCCATCTGGTTCGCGGCCTCGGTGGGCACGGGTATGGCAAGAAGCTGCATGAAAAGCCCTTCGTTTCAAACGTCGTGCCGACCGAATCGGGCGAGTGGCCGGAAGCTTTCGAGTATCTGCGCCCGGGAATGCTCATTGCCGTTGAACCCATGATCGGCATGACGACCGCGGCCACCCGCAGCGAGAGCCGCCGCTGGCCCGTCTACATCGCCGATGGTTCGATGAGCGTTCACTACGAGCATGATGTGCTCATCACTCCCGCGGGTCCGCGTGTGCTGACCGAAGGCATGGAGAATCTCCCGGACATTGTTGGCTGAGTGCCTCGCGTGGTTTTTCGTCGATTGCCTCGATTCGCTTGCTGACCAACTGATATGGCAGGACAACACGCGATACTCCCGATTCTCGAACGGCGCGCGGAGATCGAAGAGGCGATTCGCAGCTCGCAGGTTGTGGTGATCTGTGGCGAAACGGGTTCAGGCAAAACCACGCAGCTTCCACAGATATGCCTTGCGATCGGGCGCAGCAGCCGCAACGCTGGCGCGGGGGGGGCGGGGATTGGTGGGGGCGGACTCATCGGCCACACACAGCCGCGGCGACTGGCCGCGCGGGCTGTGGCCGCACGAATTGCTGAAGAGCGAGGCGAAGCACTGGGCGGGACAGTCGGTGTAAAGGTTCGATTTCAAGATCAGACCAGCAGTCGTACACGCATCAAGGTGATGACGGACGGAATGCTGCTGGCCGAACTCGCATCGGACCCCAGGCTCAGCGCCTACGACACGCTGATCATCGATGAAGCCCATGAGCGGTCGTTGAACATCGACTTTCTTCTCGGGTGCGTCAAGCAGTTGCTGCCGAAGCGGCCCGAGCTCCGAGTCATTGTCACGTCTGCGACGATCGATCCCAGGCGATTCGGAGATTACTTCGGCGGCGCAAAGGTGATCGAGGTCTCTGGCCGAACCTACCCGGTTGACGTTCGCTATCACGATGCCAAGGCTAGCGAGGATGATGCCGATCGTGTGAACTACGATTCTGTGGCCGATGCGGTGGATGAACTGACCAGCCCAAGGCTGGAGCAAGGGGACATCCTCGTCTTTCTTCCCGGCGAACGAGACATCCGGCTTGCGGGAGATGCGATTGTTCGGCGGCACATCAACGCGGATATTCTCCCACTTTTCTCGCGATTGACCAATCAGGAACAGGATCGGATATTCCATCCATCATCAGGCGGCCGTCGGCGCGTCATCCTCGCAACGAACGTCGCTGAAACATCCCTCACCGTGCCCGGCATTCGATACGTGGTCGATTGCGGCCTTGCCAGAATGAGCCGCTACGACTCGCAACGGAAGATCCAGAGTCTACCCGTTGAGCCCATCTCGCGGGCGTCGGCTGATCAACGTGCGGGCAGGTGCGGACGCATCGCCGCGGGCGTGTGCATCCGCCTGTTCAGCGAGGATTCCTACCATGAGCGACCACGCTTCACCGAGCCCGAGATCCGGCGGACCAGTCTCGCAAGTGTGATTCTGCGGATGAAAGCCCTCGGATCGGAACTCGGCTCGATCGAGTCGTTTCCGTTCATCGATCCGCCAGACAACACGGCCATCAGGGATGGGTACGAAACACTCTTCGAGCTTGGCGCGATCAACGAAGCTACCCCACAAGCCCATCTCACCCCGGTCGGCGAGCGGATGAGCCGCGTGCCTGTTGATCCTCGAATCGCTCGAATGCTGATGGGTGCAGAGCGTGAAGGGTCGCTCAACGAAGTCATCACCTTGGCCGCGGTTCTTTCCATACAGGATCCAAGAGAACGCCCGCTCAGCAGGCAGGATGATGCCGACCGTGCTCAATCAGGCTTCCGCCATCCGGGGAGTGACTTTCTCTCGCTTCTCAAACTCTGGGACCACTATTCACACGCGGTCGAGACATCTTCGCACGGACAGCTCTTCGGTTGGTGTCGCGAGCACTTTCTCTCAGCCTCGCGCATGCGCGAATGGGGAGAGATGATCCGCCAGCTTCGCGAGACCACGGATGATCTCGAACTGGTTCCCAACCCGCGCCCGGCCACAGATGATGCCGTGCATCGCGCGTTGCTCACCGGCCTCATCACCAACGTCGCTTGTCGCGAGGGAGATGGTTCATTCGATTATCGCGGCGTTCGTGGCAACACCGTACAGATCTTCCCGGGTTCGGCCCTCTTCAAGAAGGGGCCGAAGTGGATCATGGCGGCGGAGGTTGTGCAGACCACGCGCTTGTACGCGCGCACGGTCGCGAGGATCGAGCCTGAGTGGATCGAGGATGTTGCGCGGCACATGTTTCGTCGGCAGTTGAGCGATCATCACCTGGACTCCGAGACCGGTGAACCGAGCGCGTGGGAGCGCGTCACGCTGAGCGGGATCGTTGTCGTTCCGCGGCGGCGTGTGTCCATCGCTTCGATTGATCCTCAGGCGGCGCGTGCCCTGTTGATCCGCGATGGGTTGGCCCTCGGCCTATGGGGCGGGCCGACCCCCCCACTGTTTGTATTGACCAACTCGAATGTGTTGGAACAAGCCCGCGCACTCGAAGCAAAGCTGCGCCGACGTGATGTACTGATCTCACCTGAAGCTATCGGCAACTGGTTTGACATCCGCCTTGATCCGGTAGTCTGTGATCGGTCAACTCTTGACGCGTGGCGTCTTGTGCATGAAGCGGTCAACCCGCGCGTGCTCATGCTGTCGCTCAAGGATGTGGTTCATCAAGCCGCGTTTGCGGCCGCGTCGAGTGATCTGTTTCCAGACAGCATCGTTGTCGGTGACACGCCCTGTCCGCTCACCTATGCCCTCTCTCCGGGCAAAGATGACGATGGCATGACACTGACTGTGCCATTGGCCAGTCTGCCCGACCTCACCATCGAACGAGCCGCCTGGCTGGTGCCGGGCGCACTCGCCGAACTCGTGCAGGCACTCTTGAAGACTCTTCCCAAAGTACCGAGAGCATTGACCGAGCAGAGGGGTACTCTTGCAGACATTGGTTCTGCCTGCGCAGATGTTCTTAGATTTGGCACAGGTTCGCTCTCCGCTTCGCTGACTGAAGCCATACATGTCCTCTATGGACTCACGATCGATCCGGGTCTCTGGTCGATCAGGTCGCTTCCATCGCATCTCCGCTTGCGCGTACGAGTGGTGGATCACACAGGCCGCGAGATTGCCGTCGATCGTGATCTCGGCGGGCTGTTTGATCGTCTGGAAGGTCGTATCCGCAAAGCGCGTGCCGCGGAAGATCGCACGCGCTTCGAGCGCCATGGCCTGACAACCTGGGACTTCGGTGATCTTCCCGAGCGTGTTGAAGGAGATAAAGGACCAGCCTTTCCCGCGTTGGTGGATATGCACGGTTCTGTATCTCTCACCCTGCTACCTAGTTGCGAAGAAGCGAACCAGATGTCCGCACTCGGGCTGAGAAGATTCTTTGCGTTAGCATGTCAAGAAGAAGTCGGCTACTACCTCGAAGCGCTCTCACAATGGCCGGATATGACTCGCCAGTTCGCACAGCTCGGAACCACCGCCGAGTTGCGCGATCAACTGACATGCATCATCGCTGACCGCACCTTTCTTGAGAACAAGCCCGCGATCACCACCCAATCACAGTATGAGGAGCGACTCGCAACATCATGGGGCCGATTGTCGGTGGTTGCCCGTGAGGTCGCAGAGACCGTTTCGAGCATTCTGGAACCTCGCTCACGCGTTGCTCATCGTCTGTCCGGAGGTACGCCGCGCCTCTGGGCCGAGAGCGTGGCCGATATCCGCGAGCACGCTGCATACCTCATGCCGCGCGGGTTTCTTGGACTGATTGACTGGGCACGGCTGAAGCACTATCCGCGGTACTCAGAACTCATGCGAGCAAGACTGTTCGCTCTGCGAGAAGATGGCTCCCGAGCCGAGACCGAGGCACTCCAGAAGTTTTCGCCGCACTGGAAGCGATTTACCGGATGGGTCGCCAAAGCGATCTCAGCCGAACGTGCTTCAAACGCGGCGGCAGGTGAAGAGCTGCTCGTCCAATCATCCAACGCAAAGTCCAAACCACCGCTTCCACCAACACGACGCACCGGCGCGACCGTCAACCTTGATGCGGGCGAGTGGGCCATGCAGCCCGGGCATTTGCCCCAGGCGGTTGAACACTACCGTTGGAGCCTCGAAGAACTTCGGATAACGCTCTTTGCACCCCACTTAGTCACTAAGCCTCCGACAACCGCTTCAGAGGTTGAGAGGTTGTGGTCTGCTGTGAAAGTCTCCCCATTGGCACACCCGCGTGCCGCACCTCGATAGTTTGGTTAACCGATGACGATCCGCCCGATCGCAACCCCAACCCAGACAGCACCGAGCCCGAGCACAACGCTGAGCATCACATAGATTGTGGCCCGCCCCATGCCCCCCGCATCTTGGCCCGCCAGCACTATTGCCTCGTGGCCGAAGGCTGAAAATGTCGTGTACCCACCCAGCACTCCGACAAGCACGCCAGCCCGCACGTCTTCGCGAACCCCGATGAGCAGCGTTGCCAGCACGCCCATCGCCAGACAGCCAGTCACATTCACGATCAGCGTTCCCATCGGAAACCCACTGCCGAGTTTCCACCAATCGCGAAAGAGAGATCCTATCGCAAAGCGAAGAAGCCCCCCGCAGCCTGCACCAAGAAAGATCAACATGACTTTAAGCATAGATGAGCCTATCTAGTCCTGACCCATCAGCCACCCGTCGGTGCCTTGGTTGGCGGCTGCAATGGAATCAACAACGGTGCGGCCGAGCCATCCGGAGAGCCCGCAGGCACCGCTGAATCCTTCGTCATCAGACTCATGCTGGTATTAAAAGGGGTTGCTTTGTAAGAATATGGTGCAAACGCCCATGCCTCCCACTTCTTGTTGAACTGTGACACCTCGTCCTGTATGGCTTCGGGAGTTCGCTTGGACGTAGCCGGCTCACTTCCCTCGGCAGGAAGCGGCTCTGGATCCGGTGCCGCCACGAGTCGCCACCACGTTGTTCCCGCAAGATCCATCGCCGAAATCCTGATCATGAGACCATCCCACGTGCGAACCTCAACACCCACTCCAGGCGTCGCGCCGGAAACTTCAGCAAAGGGCTTCACATCCTCAAAGCTGGCCTGTTGTAAGCCGGTCACGAGCGTGCTGATGATGCTGGCGTTCGTAAACTCACGCCCCGCAGGAATCTGCTGAACTGCAAACTCCCCCACTCCCTGCTTGTCCTGAACCACAACAACGCGTTCGCTTTCTCCGCCCGTTGCAGGTGAGATTGTGATGCTGCGAACCCGTTCCCGTTTCACATCCGCAAACTGGACATCAAGCCACTGCAAGGGCGCTCGTGGCAGTTCAAGCCCTCGACCATCAACAACGCCGTAGTACGAAGTCTGCTCACCGGGCTTTCGTACATAGACACCCGGCACACCACCCGGCTCATACTTCGCTCTCCCAACGATCAATGATGCAAGGCTCTGCCTGTCAGCATCAAAAAGAGTGACCACGACCGCTCGCGATTCTTTCGTCTTCTCCATTCCCGCCATGGTGTCGATCATTGACGCATCGTCAACATCCAGACTCTTATACATCTCAGGACGACTGGTCTTCGCCGTCAGGTCCTTCATGGTTGCCAGGCTCAGAATGAGCGCACGCACCCTCCCTGCATCCACCGGGTAGCCTCCCCTTTCCCGGAGAACCCACTGGCCACTTTGCCGCTCCACCGTGCTTTCAACTGTTGCAGCTTCCACCACCACCGAGGCCACATCGTCAACTCGCGCGAGAAGCCCCGGAAAGAGCGTTGAAAGCACTTGCTGCCTTGCGACATCCTCATCGTGCTTCGCCCTTCCACCACCACGCTCATTGCGCACCACCATGACCACCGCCATGACGGCAAGTGCAGAAGTGGTCGATAGTACAAGCACC
>JBBSBC010000194.1:0-6968 GCA_038251595.1 Phycisphaerales bacterium
GACTGCTTCACTTCGACGGCGAGTCGCTGCAACGGTGGCTGAAGACCTGGGAGCACGGCGGCGCCTGTGAGGCCGGGTAGATCCTTGAACTGCTGCTGGGCGGTCGGAATGCCGAACTCAGCCAGAAGCTGTTGAGCACGCGCACGGTCGAGCGTGATCGATACGGCATCGGAAGTCTGAGGCTGGACATTAGGTGCTTGCAATCGCATGGGGTTGAGCAAACCCTCGACGAGCGCGCTTAATCCGGTGCTGATGGTTCTAACAAAGAGCAGGCGTGAGGAAGAGCCCACGGCCAGCACACCAAAGGCATTGCCGAGCCAAATCGCGGCCAGAATCTGATTGGGCTGCGAGCGCGCGGAAACATATTGCGTTGCGATGACGGATGCAACAACCTCGGCGGGTACCAGGCTCTCAACCGTTAAGCCGGCCGACTCAGCCCACAAGGTCAGTGCGGCGATGGTCTGCTCGGTATCGGCGGTTGCGAGGATGTGGACCTGGGGCGCGGTCGCTGTTGGTGTCGCGGCGGAGTCTCGCGAGATCACCAAAGAATCGTGCGGATTGGTGCTTAAAGGAAACGTTGCGATGCTGGTGAGCTGGAGCCTTGCGGCATTGAGAGCCGCGGATCGACCGGCGGATGCGGCGCAGGAAGTTGCACCGACAAGCGTGCCGGGTGCGTGATAGATGATGGTCGTTGCCCATCCGAGGGCATTATGTTCGCGCACGAAGGTTGAGAGATCGAGATCGGCTTCGCGGAGTGCCTCGGTCCATGGTGTTGGCCATTCGCCGCGGAGCAGATCGCGCCGCAACGTCGCGGTGGTGGTATGTCCGCTGCAGACGGTGGCCGTCAGGCTCGATGCGGAAAGCTCGATGACGATGCGGTGCGATGGCACGGTGCTGTATCCGTCATGGGTATCGAGAACGCGGGTGAGAAAGTCCGCGAACGCGAACAGATTGATATCGGCTGTATGGCTGATGTGCTTTTGCCAAGACGGACTTTCGATTCAATGGCAACGGTTGCCAACGGTTACACTGCATGTATTATCGGAGCAAGTATGAACTGCCCCGTGCGAGCACGGTGATCATCGGCAACACAACGCGAGGCTCGCCATGTCAGGGAAGCGCGCCGCTGCGCATGCACCCGAGAAAGACACGGGTGCGGAGAGTCTCGGTGACTCCGCCGCGTGTGACGGTGATGGTGAACTGAACGCGTCGGATTGCATCGCACGCGCTACCAGAAAGCAAAGCGGCGAGTGCGGTGTTCGATTCGTCATAGGTCTGAACGACAAAGCCGGCGACATTGCTGAGCAGCAATCTTGGTGTGCCGCCGGCGATGGTGAGTTGGAGGTCGGTACCGCTGAGCTCAATGCTGCTGTTTGTTGACCACATGATGGACGAAGAGGTGACGCTGTCGACAGCGGGCTTGGCCGAAGACTGCCCCGCACGCAGCGGTATCTGGCGTACCTCTGCTGTAACCCGTTCAAGGCAGGTTGAAGATGCGCTGACCATTTCGGCGCGGATGGCGGAACTCGCGTAGCTGTCCATGCTCGTCAAGATCAATGGCGAGACGACCGTGATCAGCGTGGCGATGATGGTGATGGTTGCGACCATCTCGACGAGCGTAAAGGCGCGGGTGCGCCTATTACGCCGCGATGCTTGGCGAGAGGTTTGTGAACATGCGTCGCGCGTCATGGCGTGTAGTCCGTCAGCACGGTTGAAAGGCTGTAAGTGCGCGATGCGCCCCAGCCGTCGCGGTATTGCACATTGACGGTGACGAGTTTGTAGCCCGTGCCGGAACCGGAGAGCGTTGGTCCAGTCTCGATGATCGAGAGATCGCGCGAGTAACCCGGGAACGAGGCGATGGACGACTCGGACGGGTAGTTCGCGTTGATGAGGTAGGCGTAGCCACGGGTTGAGCTGTGACGATCGGCGAAGGTGTCTTCGAGTTGTTCGGCCGCGAGCCATCTGGCGCGCGAAGTCATGACGGGTGTGGCTCGGGTGCGTTGTGAATCACGGATTGCCCACATCAGGCTCGGCACGCCGACTGAAAGAATGACGATGGCCGTGATGGCATCGATCAATGAGAAGCCGCGCTTTCGGGCCTGATGACCGAAGGATGCAGCATGACCACGGCGGCTCGCGCGCACATGGCGAGCGGGCAAAGGCGTGCGGGTTTGCGGAGTGACGATCATTGCCAGGTTGCCAGACCGCTTTCGGGATGGATGGTGATGGTCGCGCCAGAAATGTTGATGGTTCCGCTGCCGGAGAGCAGGGTTGAGCTGCTGTCCATAGGTCGTCCGAGCCAATCGAAGCCGATCTCTGTCCCTGTGCCGATCGTAACGGTGGAGAGATCGACCCCGATGAAGTCTCCGAAGTTCAGTTGTTGCAAAAACGGACGACCGGTCGCGGGGTCGGTGAAAGCCGTTGCGCTTGCACGCCCGGGAGCCGTCGAGAGTTCCTGCAGCATGGTGTACGTATCCGCGCTCGGACTCAGGGTGACCCACATTCTGATGCCCGTGGCGATGGAACGCTCGCGGGCAAAGCCGAGGTCACGCGTGAGCTGTCGTGCCGCGATTTTCTGTCGTGTAGAGGTGAGTGGTGTCGTTGCAGGAATGGCGACCGCGGCAATGATGGCCGTCACGACCATGACGACGATGAGCTCAACGAGTGAAAAGCCGCGCCGAGAGATCTTGGCGCGGCCATTCGGGATAGGCATCTTCGTGATCATGGCACGCATGAAAGTGTGGCGGGCCCTATACAGGATAGAGGCGAATGATCACCATGTATTCTCGGCGATACCCGTTGTGTTGGTGTTGGCCCAGAACTTACCTGTCACGGCGTCGTAGTTCCAGCCGGCATTGCCTGATGTCGGCGGTGCCGAAACGCTGTATGTCGCGGCCGCGATGGTGGCGGAGTTGTTAAATGGGTTCACGGGAAGGATCTCTTGCATGACTGTGCCGGTCGTCTGGATCTGGGTGAGCGTGGGATAGACACCCGTTCCGCTGTTGACGAGCTGGTTGGAGTAGTAGTTGGCGATTCCGGAACGCACACCACCGAGCGTGCCCTTGCACGCCGACTCTTTGGCCTTGGCGGCGTAGTCGAAGTACTTCGGGATGGCCACGCCCGAAAGGATCGCCAGGACGACGATCACAACGATGAGTTCGACGAGGGTAAACGCGGAGTTCTTACGGACGGGGGCGAGTGTCATGGTTGCATTCCTTGTATTCTGAGTTCGTCAGACTTTTAACGTCATCGGCGTAAACTTCATGCGACATCAGCCGCTTGAGGGATTATCCGGTTTTCGGACTACCCGACAAGCTTGACCATGTCCCACATGGGCAGGAAAATGGCGAGGGCAATGACCAGAACCACGCCGGCAATGGCCACGATCAGCACGGGTTCGATGATGGTGGAGATGTTCTTGGCGAGCGAGGTGGACTCGCGTTCGTAGTGCTTTGCGACCACGTTGCACATGCGTGGAAGCTCGGCCGACTGTTCGCCGGCCGACAACATGCGGCGTGTGAATGGTGTGAGGTAAGGGCACTTCGGCAGAACTTCGGCAAGGCGACCACCGGTGCGCACCTGGGAGGCCATGGTTGAAACATCTGCGCGTAGTGTTGGTCGTCCGGAGGCTTTGCCCGCGAGTTCGAGGCTCTCGATCAGGCCGAGCCCTGATGAAAGGCTTAGCCCAAGGACACGCGAGAATCGAGCGAGCGCCAGGCCGCGAAGGATGTCGCGGATGTAGGGAATACGGTGGAGCAGACGGTCGATGATGGCTTGGCCGCGTGGGTTGCGCCACGCGGAACGTAGGCCGACGATGGCAAGCGCGCAGGCGATGAGGTAGGCGAACCAATAGTGCTGAATGGATGTGCCAAAGAGCATGAGGGCACGGGTGAAAGCGGGCAGGTCGAGGCCGCGTTGCTGGAACATGGTGGCGAAGCGCGGCACCACAAACCCGACGAGGAAGGTCACGGCAAGCCCAAGGACACCGATCACGCAGAGTGGATAGGTGAGTGCGGCGCGGACCTGGCTGCGCATCTCCTGTGTACGTTCGAGAATCTCGGAAAGGTGCTCCATCACTTTCGTGAGGTTTCCGCTGCGTTCGGCGGATCGGATGGTCTCGATGTACACCTCGCCGAACGATGATTGATGGGCGGAGAGTGCGGAGGCGATATTCTCGCCTGATTCGATTCGGCGTGCGATGTCGGTGATGATGTCTTTGAAATGACCCGCACGCTCCTGCTCGGCGATGCTGTGCAGTCCTTCGCTGAGGGGGATTCGGCTTGAGACCATTACGCCGAGTTGGTAGGTGAAGTGGGCAAGATCCTTGAGGCCGATGTGTGTGCCGCTTCGTCCGAGTCGGCGCATCACGCCACCACTCGCGCCTGTGGCAACGCATTTCAACCCGAGCGGTGTGAGGCCGAGAGCGGAGATCTTGCGGATAGCTTCCGTCTCGCTGCCAGCCTGAGTCAGTCCCTTTGATTGAACACCCGACTTGTCAATGGCCGTGTACTTGAAACTGAGGGTGCTCATGCGGCAGCCCTCCGATCACCGGAATCCGTCTTGCGTGGAGCGGCCATGACGATCGGATCGCATTCGGTTGCCTGGACAGCGACGACCCTGTTGACCTCTTCAAGTGTGGTCATGCCGAGGCGAGACTTTGACAAGCCGTCGCGCCACATAAGTTTCATGCCGTGTTGCACGGCAAGTTCGCGCACTTCAGCGCCCGAGGCACCACGGTCAACCGCACGACCGAGCTCGGGCGACATCTTGAGCATTTCATAGATCCCGATGCGCCCGCGATAGCCGGTGCTGCCGCAACGACCGCAGCCGGTGCCGCGAACCCAGTGACCCTGGGTATTCTCGACGGCAAAGCGAGCGCAGATCGCGGTCTCGGGCTGATAAGGGCGAGCGCATTCGGTGCAGGTTTTCTTGACAAGCCGCTGGCCAATGACGGCGAGAACCGCCGCGTTGACGGCGAAGGCCGGACAACCAAGATCGCGGAGGCGGGGAATGGCACCGGCGGCATCGTTGGTGTGGAGGCTAGAGAGGACAAGGTGTCCGGTAAGTGCGGCCTGCAGGCTGATGCGGGCCGTCTCTTCATCGCGGATCTCACCGACAAACACGATGTCGGGATCCTGCCGCAGGATGGACCTGAGCGCACCGGCGAATGAGAGGCCGATCTCGGCGTTGACCTGCACCTGGCGGATCATGGGGAGACGGATCTCCACCGGATCTTCGATGGTCATGATGTTGACATCAGGCGAGTTGAGTCGCTTGAGCGCGGTGTAGAGCGTGGTGGTCTTGCCGCTGCCGGTTGGGCCGGTGACGAGGAACATGCCGTATGGCGATTCGATGAGCCGCTCAAAGTCGGCGACGTTCTCGGTTGGAAAGCCGAGCGAGGCGAGATCGCGTATGTTCGCCGCGCTTGAAAGGACGCGCATCACGACGTTCTCGCCGCAGACTGTCGGGATGATGCTCAGTCGGATATCCACGGTTCGCCCGGCATGGGTGAAGCGAAACTTACCATCCTGAGGTCGGCGTGTCTGTGTGAGGTCAAGATCCGCCATGACCTTGAGGCGTTGCACAAGCCCGGAATGTGCGGCCAAACCGGGTCCCTTTGCGGTCTGCAGTGTTCCATCAACGCGATAGCGCAGGTGCAGGGCGTGCTCATCGGGATTGATGTGGATGTCGCTGACACCCAGCTCGATGCCTTGTGCAATGATCTGATTGATCGCGGCCACGATGGGCTCGCGCCCGGTGGTCAGGGTATCGCTGGCCGCGGAAGTGGGGGTGTTGCTTGCACCATTCTGCTCTCCGGTGAGTGCGTATGCCCGCGCGATAAGGGTACGGAGCGATTCGGATTCGCAGAGAACAGGGTCAATGTCTGACTTCAAGACCATCCGCAACTGGTCAACAGCGCGGAGATCGAGCGGATTGGCCATGCCGACGGTGATGCTCGTTCCCTCCGCGCGCAGATCGGTGCAGACAAAGAGGGGGAAGGCGCAGAGCTGCTCGGCGAGGGCGCGGGGCAAGATCGAAGTGTTGGCAATATCGATCTCGTAGTTTGAGAGATCGACGTATGGATACTCGCTGACTTCGGCACGGAAGAGGGCGATATCGCGTGAGCATAAGACACCCTGCGCGGTGAGCGCATCACAGACCGAGAGCCCGCGTTCGAGCGCAAAGCGGGTTGCTGAATCAACCTTGGCGCGATCGAGCACACCCTCTTCAATCATTGCTGAGATTACAAAGTCATCATGCCCTGACACGATGTACCTCCAGATTCATGCCCGCGAGTGCGCCGGGAGTTGCCGGTGCCGACATTGCCCAGTCAAGGAGACGGTCAACAGTTGGCTTTGGGGGGGATCGATCGCCTTTGAAGGCGAGACCGATGTAGTAGTTTGGCGCTCGACTCAGCATCGTGACGCGCTGCACGATGCCGCTCGCTTCGAGCCACCCTCCGGATTCAACACCGGTAGCAGGTTCAACACGGACGAGCAGTTCCGCACCGCGCGGAAAGAAATAGTTGACCTCAAGCCCCATTCCGCCGTTGCTGCAATCAACAACCGTGGCGGGCACAACGCCTGTTCCGTTACCCGCGGCGCGTGCGAGCACGAACCGCATGGTGGAATCGGGTGATATTGAAACACCCGCGCCGAGTCGGCAGATGTGCCGCTCGTGTCTCCGAACTACCAGGGACTCCGCAGAGTCTGGCTCTTGCTGGCTTTCGCCTGAGACTGGCAATGAGGGCATTGGTCGGAAGTCCTTTCTTCATGCAACGGAATCGAACACATCGATATCGGCATCGCCTACAGGCCGCATAAGCGGCCTGAAAGTGAATTCGATGGCCAATAACCATGGTGATGCTCAGCCAATTCGGGTGAACAGCAAGTGTGCATGATTTGGAATCACGACTTGACAGCGATGGATTCATGCGCAAGACTCCTACGATGACCCTCACCTCTTGC
>JBBSBC010000195.1:0-6942 GCA_038251595.1 Phycisphaerales bacterium
AGTCGCTGTTCCGCCAATGGAGATACCCGGTCACGGCACGTTCGCCATCTATCTCCAAGGCGGCAATGATCACGGGCTATGGCAGCTTTAGTATGCAAGTCTGTGTGGTAGCGGCCTAATCGGGTAGGCGGGAGTTTCTAGCTCCCGCCCCCCACACCACCCACCATGCGGGTCCGCAGTGGGCGGTTCAACAAGTTGGCTCGCACGACGAAGCTTGCTGGCTCAGGTAGCGTAATCCTGAGCCTTTATCCAAAGGTCTTTGATGCTGACCAAGCCCTGGGATTTCAACCACGCGTTGGACAAACCTTGCTGCAGTGCTGGGGTTCTGGCCATGTGCCAATAGCTGTGGCTACTGACGCCATGTTGGATCGCAGTTTTCAAACCGACGCCCAAGGCTCGGAGATTCCGAATCTTGGTACGCGGCCAGCGCCGCTGTTTCCAATAGCACATGCGCAAGCGGCGCCGAAGCCACTCGTCCAGCTCCGGAATCGGTTGGTAGTATTGGCTGATGCCAAAGTACCCCACCCAGCCCCGAAGGTATTGCCCCAGTTTTCGCAGTCGGTAGTCCGTACTCACCCCCCAACTGCGGCCCGTGAGCCTCCACCACCTCGTGGATCTTCAACCACCGATTGGCTCCCGCCGCTGGCAACTGCGCAAGGCCAAGCTGCAGCCGGGCCGATTCCAAAAACCCCGAGATCACCGAACCGACAGCCGCCTCACCAAGAACCTCAACCGGCGGCTGACAGATCTTGATCGCCAGGCTTGCCCCGTCTTCACCTTCGGGTGTGCCAACTTTGCGAGCCGAATAGATCGAGCAGATCGCGCCGCGGTGCAGCTCCTGTATTGTCTCGTGCTTGCCCACAGTCATGTTCATGGCTTACCGTTCCCACAACCATCGCGCCGCCATTCCTCCGCCATCGCAAAGTTCCCGGCGCGATCATACCCGCAAATACAACGTCTGCTCGCGCTGCTCTTGTCCCGTTCCGAAGCATAATCTCTTCTCTCCGCCTGCAAGCCCCAGGAGTTCCCATGCATCGCATTCTGCTGGTCGGTCTCGGTCCCCTCGGAAAGATGATGGCCCTCGATGCCGCCCGCCGAAAGCTGGCCACCATCGTCGCCGCGGTTGACATTGATCCGAACCTCATCGGACGATCACTCTCGCAGGTCGTCCCCGAGTGCGGCTTCACCACTGCCATCGAGCCAGATCTCGATCGTGTCCGCAACTGGTCAGAGATCGATGCCGCGCTTGTCTGCACCAGCTCCGATCTTTCCAGGTGCGCCCCCACCCTCAAATTCCTCATCGCCCGCGGCCTGCCGATCGTCAGCACCTGCGAAGAACTCCTCTTCCCGTGGCTCCGTCACAACGCCCTTGCCAACGAACTTCACGCGCTCGCGCTCAAGCACCACGCGCGCCTGCTCGGCACAGGTGTCAACCCAGGATTTTTGATGGACACGCTCCCCCTCGCGGCCAGCGCGGTCTGCCGTTCAGTCCATCGGGTCAAGGTCTGGCGCATCCAGGATGCAACCGCGCGGCGCATCCCCTTTCAACAGAAGATCGGCGCAGGCCTCGATGACAACCAGTTCGCAGCCAGAGTTCGCGAAGGTTCTCTTCGTCACGTCGGTCTCGGCGAGAGCCTGCACTTTGTCGCGCACTACCTCGGCTTTGATATTGACAAGTGGGACGAGACCATCGAACCGGTGAAGTCTGATCGTGACCTGACCTGCTCGCTGGGGGCCATTCCCAAGGGCAAGGCCACCGGTGTTCGCCAAGTCGCCAAAGCCTGGGCACGCGGCAGCAGCTCCGCCGACGAACCACTCATTCAGATGGAGTTTCAGGCCGCGATCGGTCAGGCCGATCCGCACGACCGCGTGCTTCTCGAGTCCGAACCGCCGATTGATCTGATCCTGCGCGGTGGTGTACACGGTGATGTGGCCACCGTCGCCATCACGCTCAACTGCATCGCCCCACTGCTGGCCAGCCCACCCGGTCTGCACACCATGGCCACGATCCCACTTGCGCATTTCTCCCCCTCCCAGAGGAATGGGGCCGGGGGGCGAGTTTAGCAGCTGATACGTCGCATGAAACCGCCGGCGACACTAGCACGCTTCCTCATCCGATCTCGATGATCCAACTCCCACCCAACCGATCGCACATCCTCACCGAGCAGCGCAACCCGCGCTCGATGAATCTGCACGAACTGAGCGTGGCGCAGTGTGTTGAGTTCATGAATCGCGAAGATCGCGCCGTGCTTGACGCGATGGATGCGGCCCGCCCAGCCCTCACGGCGTTCATTGAGGCCGCGGAGCCGCGCTGGCTCGCCGGTGGTCGCCTGATCTACATCGGCGCGGGCACCAGCGGGCGACTCGGCGTGCTCGATGCGAGCGAATGTCCCCCCACCTTTCAAACACCACCCGAGCGCGTCATCGGCATCATTGCGGGTGGCGACACCGCCCTGCGAAAGTCGAGTGAAGGCAAGGAAGACGATCCCACCGGCGCACACGAACAGTTGGCCGCGCTCCAACCCACACCCAACGACATCATCATCGGCATCGCCGCAGGCGGAACCACGCCCTACGTCTTGGGCGCGTTGGCGTGGTGCACTTCTGCCACCACAGACTTGCCAGCAGGATCCGTATCGGCCCACTTCGCGAATCCCCTCACCGCCCTCATCTCATGTTCCCCCGTCCCGCATCCGCCGCACGCCACCCACCTCATCATCCTCGAAACCGGGCCCGAGGTCGTCACCGGCTCAACCCGCATGAAGGCCGGCACCGCCACCAAGCTCGCCCTCAACACCATCTCCACCACGCTCATGATCCGCTCCGGCCGCGTCTACCAAAACCTCATGGTTGATCTCCGCGCCACCAACGACAAACTCCGCGACCGCGCAGCCAGAACCATCACCGTTCTGACCGGTCTGTCGCGTGATCAGTCGTTCGAGATGTTGGAACGAGCCGGAGGCTCGGTAAAGACCGCCGTGGTAATGCACGCACGAAAGACCGGTCGGGCCGAGGCCGAGTTGATCCTCACTCGGGCCGAGGGCAACCTCAGCCTGGCGTTGCGTTGATCCACGACAACACCGACTGAACCCGCGCCGCACACCCGCCTCACGCCACCCCCGCCTCCTCAAACTTCCCCGGGCTGTTGGCCTCCATCAGCAGTTGCTCGTAGCGACGTGTGTATTGCACCACCGTCGTCACCACCGTCGCGTGGCTCCACGTCAGTGGGCTCACGCTGATCTGTTCGCCCGTGTATGGGTGATACTGCTCGGCCAACACGCCGCTCTCTCTCGCGCGTTCCGCGGCCCATTCGAGCAGCGGCATCGCCTGGCGCAGTTCATCGAGCGTCTTTGCGGTTGCAATCTTGTGCTGCGCGTGCCAGAGTGTGCAGATGATCCAAGGGTTGCCGGGCACCGCTTCGATGTTGTCGCGCTCCACCATGTGGTAATAGTCGCGCTCGTACCGCGCACACCCGCCGACCGCCGTCTTGACCCACAGCCGCTTGTACAGCGATTCCATCTCGGCCACCACCATCGGGTTGCCCGGACGGAACGCGCCGAACGCAAAGACCGCGTAGTTTGCGCTGTCGCGCGTCATGTCGAGTCGATACCCCTTTACCTGCGGGATCTCTCCCTTGGCCGTCGCCGCACCGCCACCATTTGCGAGCGCCGTCTCGCTGGCTTCATCGATCGGCGTCGCCATGCGTGCAAAGCAGTTGGTCTCCGAGTTCCACAGATGCTTCAGCATCGCTTCACGCATGCGCTCGGCACCATCCTCCAGCATCTCCGCCCGCTCGATGTCTCCAAAGTCCTTCGCAAACAGGCTTGCCGCGTGCAGCGCGCCGATTGTTGCCGCTACCGTGAAGGTATGTACGCCGCGCCGCTCCTCCCACAGATCCCAGCTCGGCCGCGGCAAGCCGTTGCTGTCCACGTAGTTCATCATCCACGTAGCCGGCTGCGCCACCAGCGGGTTGTACAACGGCTTGATGAACTCGACATCCTTGAAAGTCTCAAAGTGCTGGCGCAAAGCCCACAACACCAGCGCCGTCTCATCCTGCTGGATCGGCATGACGTTCTTGCCCTGCATCGTCCACGGGTGCCAGCTTGAGCCGAGGTGCCCCGTCGGCGTGTACTTGTGCAGAAAGTACCCGTTCTTGTGGATCACCCGCGCGCAGTACCGGAAGAAAGACCGCGACAACTCGCTCTGATACGTCAGCACCAGCGCCTGGGCCACCAGCGCGCCATCTCGTGGCCAGCAATACGAATAGTGATCGCCCGCGAAGTGGCTGATGTCGCTGTCGGTCGCCGCGATGATCGCGCCGCGATTGTCAATCTGTGTCCGTAGGATCAACTGGCTCTGGATGAACAGCTCGCGCACTCGATCGGGAAGCACGTTGGGTTGAATCCGATCTTTCCGCGCCCACAATCGCCAGTACGCCTCGGTGCGCATCATCATCTTGTCAAAGCCTTTGGCCTGGATCACGCGGTTCAGCTCGCGCACACGCTCGTACGAATCGCCGCAAGCAAACCAGATCGTGGCCGTCGCCTCGCCCTTGGGCGGAACCGTGAGGTTCACGCCGATCGTGGCATCGACACTTCCCTGACTGATCGCGTTCCGACCGAGCACACCATCCTCGGCATCTCGCCATGTGCCCTCGGCACCACCGACACGCTTGGTCCCGATCGCCCACTGGTCGATCCCGATCTTGTCACTCCCGCCGCGCTGAGCGTTGAGCAGGAAGTATGAGTCATCCTTGTACAGCACAAGCCCCGCGGTCTCGGGGTCAAAGTCCGCCGTGTCACCCACCGGCGATTCCTTGATCGAAAAATCGATGTGGTAAAACAGCCGCACATCGCGCGCCTGCCCCACAACTCCGCGCCGATCGCGCACCCTGATCCGGCGCAAGTGAACCGGTTCGTGGAAATCCACCGCATCTTCACAGAACAGCTCAAGCCCGAGGCCTTCGTGAACCAGATGAACATCGGTCACCAGCGTGCCGGGTCGATACCGCAGCCGCCGCGTCCAGCCGGGGCTTTCGATCCACACCAACTCCCCATCAGCCCACACACCAAACCGCTGCACATGACCGCCCGTGTGGTTGTACCGACCCACACATGGGTAGTAGACATCCCTGACGCGGTAGAACTCGTCAAAGTTAATCAGCAGGTCGCCATTACCAACCGGGATGTCGCGCGGCATGTCGTCGTGGACTCCCTGCACAAATAAAGGTCTGGCCCCTATCCCATCCCCTCCATCCGGCACCATTATCGCTGCATGTCTATCGGGAGTTTCAGTCTTCAACCTAACGAGCAGCCAAACCTTCCGATGGGTTCACATCGACCGTCTCTTCACCCGTCTCGCCCAGTGCGGAGATGCGTTCCCGCAGGTCGCCGATATAGGTGATCTTGATCCCAAAATTCTCACCAACCTTCACCGCAACACCCATTCCGATCGGTCGGTTGTTGACCAGCAACGTCAACTCCTCCTCTGAGTTTTTCGGAATCTCAATAATGGCCCCCGGAATGAGGGATATGACCTCAAGCGTCTTCATGGGCCGCTCGCCCAACAGCACGATGAGCGGAACTTCGAGCGAAAGTATCGAACGGATGTCCGAGGGCATAACCATTCTATCGGCAAGTCCAAGCGCAATCAGTCAAGACGCGGCCTGCCACTTAGCGCAATTGTGCTCAGCCGGACCAAATCACTTGGATCGCGTGGTGGGCTTAGGCTTTGGCTTGGGCTTGGGCTTAGGCTTTGGCTTGGGCTCGACCTTGGTCTTGGGCTTCGCGGTCGCCTTGCTAATCTTGGCTCCGGCCTTCGTGGTTTGCGACAACTTCTGGTAGTCCTCGATGTACGCCTTGGCCGGGACGCGGCGGATCGCTTCCCCGATCACATCGAGCGCGAGGTCTTCGAGCTTTTTGAACCGGACGCAGCACGTGCCCATATCGAGCTTTTTGCCGGTCTTGGCCCACGCATTGGTAAACCACTTCATCTGTTCGGTCTGGCCGTAGCAGCACATGAGGTAGACCGCCATGTAGTTCTTCTGCGAAGCAAGCCCGGCATAAGCCAGGGGCTGTCGCGGATCGCAGTGGTAACCCGCAGGAAAGACCCGGTGCGGCACCGCGTAGCCGATCATGCCGTACTGCATGATCTCCTCGTAATCCTTGTCGAGGTTCTTCAGGATGACCTTGCGAACCGCCGCGATCGCTTCGCGCCGGTCGGGCGGGAGTTCATCCAAATACTTCTGCACCGTCGTGGCTTTGCTCTGCACAGTGATGACCTCCGAAAGGTCATCGGCTCACTCGTAGTGGCCGATGATGAGTGTGACGTTGTGACCACCAAAGCCGAAGGTGTTGTTCATCGCGTACTGCACGCGGCGTTCGCGGGCGTGGTGGGGCACAAGGTCGAGATCAAAGGCCTCATCCGGGTCATCAAGATTGATGGTCGGGGCGACGATCCCATCCTTCACCGCATGGACACACGCGATAGTCTCGAGCGCGCCACTGGCCCCCAGCGAGTGGCCGTGCATGCTCTTGGTGGAACTCATCAGCAGTTTGCCGCCCGCCGACTTGCGTGCATGATTGCCGAAGACCGTGAGCACCGCCTCGACCTCGGCCTTGTCACCGAGCGGCGTGCTCGTGCCGTGGGCGTTCACGTAGCTGATCTGCTCGGCGTTGAGCCCGCCATCTTCCAAAGCCCATTTCATGCTGCGGGCCGCGCCGCGCCCGGCAGAATCGGGGGCCGTGATGTGCGTGGCATCCGAGGCGTTGCCATGGCCGACCAGCTCGGCAAGGATCGTTGCCCCGCGCTTGCGAGCGTGCTCTTCGGTTTCAAGCACGAGCATTGCCGCGCCCTCGGCGAGCACAAACCCGTCGCGTGTGCGATCAAACGGGCGACTCGCCCGCGTGGGGTCATCGTTGCGGGTGCTGAGCGCCCGCATCG
>JBBSBC010000196.1:0-6917 GCA_038251595.1 Phycisphaerales bacterium
GGCGGCACGCCGGTGCGCTACACCAACGCCGAGTTCATCTGGTCCGCCCGCGCCGGCGCGGGTGTCGATGAACCCATCTGCCAGGTCACACCCAGGCTAATGGGTGCCGCGCAGGGGGGCGGACACATCCTTTACCTCCACACCGATGGCGCGGGCGATGTGGTCGCGCTCACCAACGCCTTTGGCGCGCCCGTCGCGCAGTTCGTGTACGACGCCTTCGGCTCCATCCTCGCCTCCGACGAACTGCGCGCCTCACCCGGCGCGCTCCTCGCCACCGACGAACCGCGTGCCTCGCCCGAGCGAATATCAGAACCATCGTCCGATCAGCACGGCACGAAGTAGTCGGCCAGATAGTCAAAGACATCCTGCACCGAGATGCCGCCGCCAGCGTTGTGGTCGGCGCGAGGGTCGGCGGTGAAGTACGCGTTGAGGAAGTCGAAGATGTCTTGCACGCTGACCGTGCCGGAGTTGTTGAAGTCGGCAGCGCAGATGGGCGGCGCGGCGGCGAACTCATACGCACCGATATCGAACGCCGTGCCCGTGGGCCGGGCGTGACCTTCTCGATCCACCGCAGGGGCGGAGCGCCCACCAAATGCCGCTATTCCCGCGTCTTTGGCCGCGCTGGTGGGTGAGAGGTGGAGATCGAAGTTGGCAAGGCTGATGAAGGCCGCAGGCCACGATCCCTGGGCAATCGCGGTCGAGTGTGCATCCTGACCGGTCGCCGCTTGCCATTGGGCGAGTGTGCGCGGCGCATCGACTCCCGGGTCAAGGCGATCCATGACGATGTTGTGGTCGCTTACGATGCCACCGGCCGCGAGCGTGTCGGCACTGATGGTGATGCTGCCGCGGAGTGGGTGGTTGTTGAGCAGGATGTTGTTGAACACGGTGTTGCCCGCGCTGGCATCGGTGATGTTCAGGCACCAACGTCCATTCGCGGCGTTGATAATGGTGTTGTTGGCGACAAGGTTGTTTGATGAGGGAAGCAGGCCATCGATACGGTAGAGTGAAATACCGCTGGCATGGTTGTCGTACACCACATTGTTCTGAATGGTGGAATCGCGAACACCATCGAAGTTGATTGCCGAACCACCACCGACACTGGTGCGCGAGATGCCCGCGCCATCGATATAGGCGCTGCCGCCGCCGTTGTTGTACAGCGTGTTGCGTTCGACGAGCACGTTGCGAATGACGCCATCACCGCCCTGCGATTCGTCGGAGTTGACATGAAGACCATTGGCGGAGTTAGAATGAATGATGTTGTTGCGAACGATGTGGTCATCGCCGGAGTTGGAGAGGTAGACACCATGCTCATCAACCTGATCATGAATGAGCGAATCTTCAATGGTGATGTGGTGAACATGACCGGTAAAGACCCCCCACTCACCATTGTGATGCACGTGGCAGCGACGAATCGTGATGTGTCCATCATCGCCATCGGGCGGCATGACGATGCGAATGCCCGCCTTGCTGACACGCTGATCAGGCAGGCCCACAACCTCAAGATCTTCAAGAATGATGTACGACGCGGTGTCGATATTGATGCGGGCATGATGCGTCGTGCCGTTGAACCGCGGCGCTTCGATGTTGATGATCGTGAGCCACAGTTCGCTCGCCGCCCCGCCGCGTGTGCCTCGGATGGTGATCGGCGCGGCGGCAAGACCCTCGGCGGTCAGGCCCGCGCCGATGTTGAAACCCGCAAACGTCCCAGCGCCGACAAGGATCGTGTCGCCGGGTGCCGCGAGATTGGTAGCACGCTGAATCGTGGCGTAGGGCGCGGCGATCGTCCCCGTGTTGGCGTCGTTACCACCCGCAGCGGGCGTAGCAACATGCCGCGTGGTTTGTGCGAAGAGGCCCGCCGCAAGGAAGAGGCCCGCAATCGCCGCGATGGCAGGCAACTGCGCAGCAAATCGCTGCGTCCGAGTTGTTGCGGATCGGATCAATCGCGTGCCGAGTGGAATGTTCATGCCCTCAGCATGGCGCGCGATTCGCCCCGATGCCACTTCTGTTCAGTATTGACCGCACTATGTACCCGACACGATCTGTGACTCGTGATCGCCGCACAACGTGGCCGCAAGCGGTGATGGGCTATGGATGCACACGTTGAAACTTGACAATCACCGGTGCGTGATCAGACCCGGTATCTGCGCCGACTTCACTGTGGACACACTGAAGCCATGGTTGATGCATGGCATGGTCGAGACGAATACCCGGCGCGTGCGCGAGCACGCCCGCACGCGGCCATGTTGTGCCGCGGATGCGCCCAATCGTGCGGTTGGGGCTATCGGCGTGGGCTTCGATCAGCCCATGGCGCCGGAACGAGGCGAGGATCGAAGAAGTGGTTGTTGCGTTGAAGTCGCCGATGAGGATGTCGGGCGTGCGATCGTCTGACGATGTACACAACGCCGCGAGGCGGGCCGCCGACGCGCGCTGCTCGCGAAAGTAGTCGAGGCTGACGGGTGGAAGCAGATGAATATTGGTCACACGCAGCGGCGCGCTGTCGAACTCAATATCGATGGAAATCTGCGGCTCAGTAAAGCCGCTTGTAGGCGGGTAGAGACTCGGCTGGCCAATAAACGAGCGCTTGGAATAGATCGCCTGGCCGAAGGCATCCTGACGAGCAAGCGCGGCGCGATAGGGAAAGGTGGCCGCCAGCTTGGATGCCAGCGCACGCTCGGCGAGCGGTGTCCATTCCTGAAAGGCCACAACATCGGGATCAGCGCGGGTGATCTCGGCCATCAGAAGGTTCGGATCGACCCGACCATACATGAGGTTCGCGGACATGATGGTGATGACCGGTTCGGATGATGGCACAGACCCTTCGCTCGGTCGCGGCAACAGAACCAACTCGGGCGCGGCCGCGAAGAGCGCGAGGGGCCACGCGAGCGTGGCCAGTCGGTACCGATGTGCGATCACCCCAAAGATGCCAATGACGCCGAGCGCAACGGCTGCGTGAAACTCGAACGTGCGCACCATAAACGTGGCGTAATGAAATGCCAGAACGATGCCCGAGGCCGGTGCTAGGTCGTCGGTTAACAGCCGAGACGTGAGCACGGCCACGAGCGCGACGAGCGTGGCGAGCCCTGCAAGCGCGCCGAGAAGTGGCCACCTTGCGCGCACGCGGCGGCGACCCTGTTCGCGCTTTGCCGCCAACTCGTTGGAGACGATTGCGTTCTCCTGCCCTGGCATGAAAGAGCTACGAAGTAAGAACTACGCCGGTTCGTGCGTAGAAGATCATGTCGCGGTTCGGCGGCGGCGGCACGAGGCAAGCAGACCACCGAGCACGAGCCACCACTTGAGGTCGATTGGTAGATCCGAAGGAGCGTGAATCGTTCCGGGTTGAAGGGCCGTTGCCCCGTCACCCTGTGGAACCAGCACAAACATGTCTGACTTCAGCATCATCTTGCACCTGCCTTGGCCGGTCCTCCGGCGGGTTGTTCGGTCGCGGTGTGATCGCGCTCGAAGATGAAACTCTTGCCCTGATAATCGATACGGACTTTGTCGCCCGGACCAAACTCGCCAGCAAGCAGGCGCGAGGCGAGCGGGTTCTCGATGCGCTGTTGAATGGTTCTCTTGAGCGGCCGCGCACCGAAAGCCGGGTCCCAACCCTCCGCGGCAAGGTGATCCTGGGCTTCGCTCGTCAGTTCAAGAGCGATCTCGCGCTCGGCAAGCCGCTTGCGCAGGCGACCGAGCTGAATATCCACGATGCGCCGCAGGTTCTCGCGTTTGAGCTGATGAAAGACGACGACCTCGTCGATGCGGTTGAGCAGTTCCGGGCGCATCAGAGGCGCGCCACCCATCATCTGCTGGGCCTTGATGATGGCCTCGGTCACCTTAGGTGGGAGTCCGGAGGCCCTGCCCATCTCGGCCATGGCCGCGCCCGCGGGGCCGCGGCGGAGCAGATCGCGAACCGCCGCGTCGATCTCCCAGTCTTCCGCGCCGCTCGCGGCGAGTTCCTGGATCATCTGGCTGCCGAAGTTGCTGGTCATGACCACGAGCGCGTTCTTGAAATCAACCGTGCGCCCTTGACCATCCGTGAGACGACCATCATCGAGAATCTGAAGAAGCACGTTGAAGATATCTGGATGGGCCTTCTCAATCTCGTCAAGGAGAATCACCGAATATGGGCGGCGGCGAACCGACTCGGTGAGTGCGCCGCCCTCTTCATAACCAACATATCCCGGAGGTGCGCCGATCAGCCGGCTGACCGCGTGCTTCTCCATGTATTCTGACATATCGACGCGGATCATGGCCTCTTCAGTGTCGAAGAGAAACTCGGCCAGAGCCTTGCAGGTCTCGGTCTTGCCGACACCCGTCGGGCCGAGAAAGAGGAACGAGCCGATCGGTCGGTTCGGATCACCAAGCCCGCTGCGCGCACGCCGAACCGCATCGGCGACCGCCTTCAACGCCTCATCCTGACCAACAACCCGACAGGTGAGATCCTTCTCCATTCGCAGCAGCTTGTCGCGCTCGCCCTCCACAAGGCGCGCAACAGGAATGCCCGTCCACTTGCCCACGACCTGGGCAATGGCCTCGGCGTCAACCTCTTCTTTCACCAGCGCATCGCCCTTGGCGACGCGCTCGGCAAGGTGCGTTTCGGCCGCGGCGAGTTGCTTCTCGAGGTCGCGGATTTCTCCATACTGAATCCGCGCGGCGGTCTCAAGATCGCCGCGGCGCTGCGCCTGTTCCAGCTGGGTGCGCCGGGTGTCGATCTCTTCCTTCACACGTGTGACCGCATCGAGGTCCTTCTTCTCGGCCTCCCATCGCGAAGTGAGGGCACGATTCTGCTCCTGCAGTTCAGAAAGCTCGCGCTCGATGCGGTCGAGTTCACGGCTGGCGGTGTGCCGGTTCTCCGAACCGGCTCGCACGCCAAGCGGCGGGTTTGTGTCGGCTCGGAGAGCCGACTTCCCTGAACTCTCGATTTTCAACGCCTCGCGCTCGATCTCAAGTTGCATGATGCGACGACGAAGCTCATCGAGCGCGAGGGGCATCGAGTCGTTTTCCATACGCAGGCGCGATGCCGCCTCGTCAATCAGATCGATCGCCTTGTCGGGCAGGAATCGCTCCGTGATATAGCGGTTGCTCAGCGTCGCCGCCGCAAGAATCGCGGAGTCAAGAATCCGCACACCGTGGTGGGCCTCGTACCGCGGTTTCAGGCCGCGCAGAATCGCGACGGTCTCCTCCACGCTTGGCTGATCAACAAGCACGGGCTGAAAGCGTCGCTCAAAGGCCGGGTCTTTCTCGATGTGCTTGCGATACTCGTCAAGCGTGGTGGCACCGATGCAGCGCAGCTCGCCGCGGGCAAGCGCGGGCTTGAGGAGGTTTCCAGCGCTGACCGCACCCTCGGCCGCGCCAGCGCCCACGATAGTGTGCAGTTCGTCGATGAAGAGGATCACCTGACCCTTGCTCGCCTGCACTTCGCGCAGCACCGCCTTGAGTCGCTCTTCAAACTCGCCACGAAACTTCGCACCCGCCAGCAACTGCCCGACATCGAGCGCGACCACGCGCTGGTTTCGCATGCTTTCCGGGCAATCACCATTCACAATGCGGAGCGCGAGCCCCTCGGCGATGGCGGTCTTGCCTACGCCGGGCTCACCGATCAGCACAGGATTGTTTTTCGTGCGTCGGCTGAGCACCTGCATACAACGGCGGATCTCTTCATCGCGCCCAATGACCGGGTCGAGCTTGCCCTGTTGCGCTTTCTCCGTAAGGTCAATGGAATATTTCTTCAGAGCCTCGAACGAACTCTCGGCGTTCTGGTCGTTCACATTCTGCACGCCGCTCGATTCGCGGATCTGCTTGATGGCCTGTTCAATGCGCGTGTGGTCAGCACCCGCGATGGTTTTGAGGATGTCGGCCGCGCTTCCCGGGCCGGTTGGTCCATCGGCAACGGCGAGCAAGAGGTGTTCGGACGATACATACGTGTCATTCATCCGCCGCGCTTCCTGCTCGGCCTTCGTCAACAGATCAACAAGTGCGCGGCCTGCGCCGCCCACGTTTGCCGAGCTGCCGCTCGTGGTGGGCAACCGCTTCAGCTCGCCCTCGACTATCGGCAGCACCCTCGCGGCGGTGTCGCCACCGCTCGCCTTGTTGAGGATTGACGACGCCGCGCCGCTCTTCTCTTTCAGCAGGGCCCCGAGAATGTGCAGACCAACGACCTCGTGGTTTCCACGGGCCGCCGCGTCGGCCTGGGCATCGGCAAGGGCTTGCTGGGCGAGCGTTGTGAAGCGATCCATGCGCATGTCTGATCCATTTCCGATAAACGGGTTTGAACCGAACCGGTGGCCAATCGACCACCACGATGACAGACTTCTTCTGCAACCGCCGCGCCAGCGAATAGGACGACAATTCACCCAAGAAAGCCTGTCCCGACCGCTGAATCGGGGTTTGCCGAGTCGATCCTGCCGTTCCGGCAGCCGGGGTGAAGCAAGCCTGGCCAATCGTTTCCCAAAACCACCAGCTGCTCCAGATTCGCCGACGCCGGTCCTCGAAAAGGAACTGTTTTCAAAGTGGTCGCGTTTGCGCTTGGCCTTGGATACCGCCCATTGGTCATCATCAACGCCCGCGCCGCGCCCGACATCACAGCCGATCTCATCGCCCCTCCCAACCTCATCGGCGGGTTCAGCGAGGCCAACTCGTGGCACATCCTCTAGAACTTCTCCAACACCTCAACGCTCTTGGTCAACAACTCGTTCAACAGCGCGATCATCGCGCTCGATGCCACCTGCAACTCACCGGCGGGGCGATCAACGGATCGGTCGCCGTCAACTCCGTCGGCGTGCAGAACGCGGAGATGCGCCGGTTCAACTATGGCGGGTTCATCCCCGCGCCAAGCGCAGCCGGATTGCTGGCCTCGCAGGCCTCGCCGCCTCGCACTGGCGGCGCTGATGGTGCAAGCCTTCATCTGAATCAAAGACCAC
>JBBSBC010000197.1:0-6917 GCA_038251595.1 Phycisphaerales bacterium
GATCCTCAGCCTGCACACCCCAGCGGATCATCTGCTCGGTCGTGACCGAGACCGTCATGTTGGGCAGATCCAGCACGAAGACCACCACCGTCCCATTCACAAACGGCACATACGCCACCTGCTCGCGCACCAGATGTTCAAAGATCGTTTCCGGCTGAATCCGCGGCATGATGCGCGGCCGGGCAAAGTCGAAGCTCGCCGAGCTGAGCACCATGGTCTCACCACCGAAGAGCTGGTCGAGGTAGTGCTCGACAATCTCCACGCCGCGATCATTATCGCGCGTGACAAGCCGGAAGAGGTTCTCCAGATCAAGCCTTCGCCCGTTGACCACCAGCTCGCGCGGGCCAACAAGTTGCACGGCATGATCAGGGTGCTGCCGGCGCAGAATGGCCGCGACCTGCTCGGCGAACGCTTCGGGCTCTTGCGGCATCTTGGGCATGGCGAAGACTCACAACTCGGGGTGTACTGCTGATACGTATGTCCGATCGCGGAGGTTCGTTGCTCCGCGGTCGTGTCAGACCGAATCTTGATGATGTGATCGTCAAGAATCGCGCTCAGATCCACACTCAAACGGCGTTTTCCGCACGATCGGCAAGGCTTGCGCTCGAACAGGAGCCGAGCGGTGGAGGAAGCCTCCTTCACGCGCCCCGCTTCGCACGCACCGCGTCATGTGGGAGTCCGAGTCTCCGGGCGGAGGAGCCCTTTGACGAAGTTCTCGGACAAAGCAGAGCCAAGATTTTTTCGGCGTCGTCTGGACCGATCGTTGCAGACAGGCCATGCTTCGTTCCGCGACCGCGACTCGAAGCTCGCATCCGTGCCCTGGAGTAAGAACTTCGATGTCAATGTTGCGAGGGACAAGGCCAAGGCACTCATTTGGCTTAGGAGCGAGGAGCCCACCTCGATGGAGGATCTCCTGCAGTGTGTAGACATCAATCGGGTGAGCGTCCACGCCACGTTCGGTGGCAATCATGCTCTGTACCTCCACGTCCTTCTCGCTAAGACCACCACGACCGCTGCGGAGATCTCGAGCAGTTCAGAAACAACTCGGCATAGAGTTGCCTGGTTGGTCCCATAGAGGCGTCCATATTCTCGTTGTGTGAACCAGAAGGAAGATTTCTCATGAGTAGCAGGCGCATCTCGGGACCAGCAATCGCACTCCTCGCAAGCGTCTCGTGCGGGTGCGCGCCCAACTTGGATTCCCAGAAGCAGGCTTCGATCAACGGGGCAGAGATCTCGACAGTTGCCGGTGTAGAGACCAGGGCGTTCGCGACGACCCGCACGGCCGTTCTCCTAACCGGCACGGATGAGGCGATGAACGTCAGTGTGGCAAAGAACAACGTGCAGGGGGTATTCCGTCTACACGGCAACGTCTGCAGAACGATCGGCGGCTGTGTTGCAATAGCGGTTGATTCGCGAGGATACTGGCTGACAGCGCGGCACTGCCTGGATTCTGGTGCGGCAATGATTTGTATCACCAGCCCAGAGGGAACACAGGCGGCGGCACCGGCGCGGATCGTGTGGAAGAGTGATCGACCCGACGAAGACGTCGCGATCTTGTACACGCCATTTGGTGATGGTGTAGTGCCGGTGGATGTGGCACGCGAAGTACGATTGAAAGCGGAAGTCATATGTGTGGGCAGCGGGATTAGATCAGACCAGTTGTCGGCAGGGCGTGTGATCGGGGTTGGCGGCCCCGTGGATGGGTCGCTGGTGTGGCTGGAGCACGATGCACCGCTGGAAGTTGGCGACAGCGGCGGTCCGGCGTTCTACCGTGACGGTGTGCTCGCGGGAGTCAATGTGCTCTTGAGGACATCGCTGATAGGGGTCAAAGCCCGGGTGATGGCGATTCAACCGAGCATGGATCAGGTCAATCGACTCATCGAGGACGATTGGAGCAAGCGTGCAGTGTCGCCCTGATGAACACTCGTGCAAGAGATCCGACACTCGCGTGTTTCCCTATTCACATGATGCGCACAAATCCCCAAGAAGTCCACGGTGTACCGCACTTCCCCACCCTTCAACCCGTGTCACGATTTTGCAGCCTTGAGCGGGTCGTGAGAACTGCGGGGATCGCCTTGGCCTTCGCCATTTCGCTCTATTGGTGCGCGTAGCAGGGTGTTGAAGATTCCTCTTCGACCGCGCGCACCGACCACTTTCTGGCCTGAATGCGTGTGTTGAACATGAGTTGCGCGGCCCGTAGTCGGGGTCTGGCGGCCGTGGGAGCGGCGTGGGGCTTGTGAGCGCCAGCGGCCCTGTTACATCCGTTCCCGGCGGAGATCATACCGGATCATTCCGCGTCACCTTCTCATCTTCTCACCTTCTCGCCTCTCACCTTCTCATCTTCGCACCGTCTCACCAATCACTGTCGCTGTCCATCCTCACGCCTTCAACAGCTTCACCATCCTCACCATGTTCAGCGTCGAGCGCGTGATGTCGGCGAGTTGCTGGATCTTCCAGCGGCCCACCAGTCTGGATCGTCTCAGCCCTCCGAACTGCTTGAACCACCCGAATAGCTCCTCGTTGAGCTTGCGTTTCTGCTGGCTCGCCTCGAATCCCGCCTCGTCCTGATCTTGCTGGTTGTACCAGCGTGCCCACGCGCCCGGATCGTGCTCGTGCGGCGCGAGCTGCTGATGTTCGCGCTGATCTACAACGCGGTGTGCAGTGTCCGGGCCGGGGCGGCCCGCGTGGCGCAGGTCGCCCCGACGCGGCTGAGCTTCGTGGATGCGCTGCGCGTCATGCTCATCGCCGCACGAGACGGACCGGCCATGCCGAACAGTCCGCCCACCCTCACGCTCGTGCCCATCCGTCCGCCCCGTGTCCACCCACGCCAACTCAAACGCGCCCACAGCAACTTCAAGGTCATGGACTGGTCTCGAACCAAACTCGTCGATTGGATGAACAAAAAACGTGCGGTGGCTAACTGAATGGCATTCCCCGGGGCGGCGGGTAGTGGCACGTTGGCTCGGGGTCGGGCAGTGCCACCTGCCGCGGCCCTTGAGTACCGCCAACATGGGATGGGCCAATCAGGGTCGTGGCTTGGGTATCGCGTCGGTGAGGTCTGCCGCAAGCGCTTCGCGCTGGGTCCGCAGCGCCGCCGTGTCGGAATCAAGGTGCGAGTAGAACTGCTCCGCGTCCGACGTGCTCCCGGCGACCGCCGTCGCACGGCTCATCAGTAGGTGCCCGGCGCTCTGGCTGAGCTGGCCCGCCCGAGTAGCCATCGCCCTCCAGCGCGCCGGGTCCGTGATTTGGTAGCGATCGTGCAGCCGGAGCGTCAACTCGGACAGATCCATGGCGCGCCCGACCTCGGTCAGGCTGTTCTGGTCAGCTGTCAAGTGACGGACCATCGGTGGCGCCGAGCACGAGGGCAACGCCACGGCCCCCGCGCCCACCACGCACGCCGCCGCAAAACCGGTGAGCCAACGGAACGCTCGCCGAGTCATGGCTGCCTCCAGTAGTTCCAGCGGTCCATGAACACCTCGTTGTCAAGAGCGTTCACCGCCCCGTCGTGGTTGACATCGGCCGAGGGGTTGCCGGACGCCCAAGCCGACAGGAACATGGCGAGATCGGCATCATTCGCCACGGTGTTGTGGTCGAAGTCGGCGATCGGGTTCGGGAGCGCCGGGAAGACCGTCCAGCCGCTGAGCGAGGCACCGCCGGTGCTGGCCTGGATCTGCGTACCGGTTGTGTTCCGCTGAACCGGGAGCACCATCCAAGCCCCATCGGGCAGCCGCGCCGGGAGTACGGCGTCGCCGGTAGAGGCGAAGTTGACGCGGAAGGTGAGCGTTCCATGCCCGTTGCCATCGAGAGCCATCGCGTTGTACTTGCACGCCTTGTCGAGGGTCATCGCGTATGTCGAACCCGCAAAGGCGATTGTGAGCTTGGCGTCAGTCGGGAGATAGCTCGATGTGAAGTCGCCCGCCGCTGACGCGAACGACATTGACCCGGAGACGCTCCCGGTCATGGACATTCCGCTTGCCGTAAAGCAGATCGTGGACTCAGGGGCGACCTGATAGATGGTGCTGCTGTTGGCAGCAAGGTCGCCGACGGCGGTGGTGATGATAAGCGAGCCGTTGCCGCCACTGACGGCGAGCGCGGCGCTCCCGGCGGCCTCCGGCAGGTACTTTGAGCCATTCACGACCACGAAGTCTTGCGGTGTCTTCGACCCGTCAGAAGTCAACAGGATTGAGATGCACACGCTCTCGTCGTTGCCGAGCACCATCTCCGAGTTGAGCACTCCGCCCGAAGCCCCGAGCACTGCGCCGTTCTTCGGCTTCAGCAGGTCCTTCAGGTTCTTGATCGCTTCTTTGATCAGCTCAGTGTCCCCGGTAGCGCAGGCCGTCAGGTACGCAGCATAAGCCGTCACGAGCGCCGTCTGCTGGTTCTGCGCGTTGGTGATGCACGTCGCGTGCGCAACCGGGTCCGGGATCGAGTCGCAGGCATTGAAGTTCCGGTCAATCGCCCTGTCGACCATCTCTTGAAGGGACTTCTTGTCCGAGCTCGAGCAGCACCCGTTGAGGGTCACCGCCACCGAGAAAGTGGCGGCGATGAGCGTGGCCGCGCGCCGCGTGCTGCCCTGCGGCGAGGGTGGAGCGGATGATGGGCCACCTGAATGGCCGAAAAACCTGTGTTTAATGAGGTGTTGAAGGAACGTCGTGAGCATGGTGTGGGTTCTGCGCAGCCGACCATCGCGTGTGTACCTCCGAGGCCGAGCACGCGGCCATCGGAGCATACCGGGAACTCACGCGGGTGGTTGCCGGAGACTGATACGAGCACTCGCGGTCGAGGATGCGTGACCCAACGTAATAATCACAATCTTCATACATACGCCTGAGGGGGTGGACCTGTTCAGGGGGTATCGCCATTAACCTTCATCTCTCGCGGCCTCTCTGCCCCCTTCCCATCGCCAAGAATGTCCACCTCCCACACGTTCTGCTCCTGTCTCGGATGGCTTGAGATGCCCGTGACCTTGTGCGTATCGAACATGTACATCTGCACGTAGTGATAGATCGGAATCAGCGGCAGGTCGGTATCGACGAGGAGCGATTCGGCCTGACTCAGAATCTCGAGTCGCTTGGCCGCGTCGGGCTCGCGGTCGGAGCGGTTCATCAGGTCTTCGTACGCCGCGCTGCTGTACTTGCGGTCGTTGTTGCCATCGTCCTTGCGAGAGAGGTCGAGGAAGGTCGTCGGGTCGCCATAATCACCGAACCACCCGGCGCGACCGATCATGAAGTTCTGATTTTTCAGATCTTCCTTGAAGACCGCGATCTCGCGAGTGGCGAGTTCGACGTTGACCCCAAGATTGCGTTCCCAGTCCTTTGCAACCGCTTGGGCCACAACATCGTGCCCACCATCCTTGTTGAAGAGCAGTTCAACCGTGATGAAGCCCTTGCCACCGGGATAGCCAGCCTCGGCCAGAAGCGCACGCGCGGCCGCGGGGTCGTAGGACGCGCCTGCGGGTGACCGATACCCGACGAGCGAACCGGGCGGGATGAGCGTCGTCGCCACACGCTCACCCACGCGACGCACCTCGTTCACGATCCGATCTTTGTCCATCGCCATCGCAAACGCGCGCCGAACCCTGGCATCCGCAAACGGATTGTCGCGCCCATCCTGCAGCCTGGGCTGGCAGTTGAAGTTGTAGAAGTATGTCCCGAACGCGGGAAAGGCGTGGATATGGTTGCGCGGATCGGGCGGAAGCCGACGGTCGATCTCGACCTGGTCAAACCCCTGCGTGCGGAGATCGTCGAGTTGCGCCCGGTTCTCGCGATAGAACTGCCGCTTGTCATCGAGAATATCCGCACGGTATGTGGCCGAGACATCGCTCAACCAGTCGATCGCGCCCGACCTGAAAGCGAGCACCGCGGCGTTTGTATCCTCGATAGATGGGATCGCCACCGAGTCGATGTTGATGGCCGGCGCGTTCCAGTACAGCGGGTTTTTTTCAAGCCGCATATCGCGCCGGAATCGCCAGGTGGTGAGCACGAACGGGCCGTTGCCGACGATCAGCGGGGGCTTGGTCCAACCGAACTGGATATCCAACTGACCGGTACTCCGATCGGGTTGCTCGTACGGGCCCACGAGCGGCGGATAGACCGGATAGAAAACCGCAAACGCACAGAGATCGAGAAAGGGCGCGAAGGGGAGCTCGAGTTCAAACTGTAAGGTGTGGTCGTCGGTTGCGCGCAATCGCACCAGTTCATCAAACTTCGCGAGTGTCTCGCGCCAGAGTGCGCCAGCCGCCGTCGCCTCGAGCGGTCGGCCCTCATCGCCCGGCGCAGGGGCAAAGGCTGCAAGTTGCTTTTGTCGCCAATCGAAGAACGCCGTCGCACCTTTGATTTTCTGAAAGAGCGCGGTGTAATCGCTCGCCGTGTCGGGCAGCAGGGCGCGGCGCCATGAATAAACAAAGTCTTGAGCGCGAACAGGCTCACCGTTCGACCACTTCGCGTTGCTTCGCAGATGAAACGTGTACGACAGTCCGTCGGGTGAGACTTCCCAACTTTCGGCGACTGCGGGTCGAATGGCGTAGTCGCTGGTGAAGATGTCGTGCTTGACGAGGCCTTCAAACAAACCGCGCGCGACGCGAAGATCCTGCATCCAGGACATTTTCTGGAGATCGAGCGTCGTGACATCGCCACGATTGATGAACGTGAAATCGGCGGGTGGCTGAGGACGGTCGGTGAGGACCGTCGCGCCGATGGCCGCGATCAGCAAGAGAAAGGGGACCAGCAGCTTGAGCATGGCTCAAGAGTAGTGGTGGCGCGTGAGGCACGCCGATCGGTTCAACACGTCATGGCCGACACTTACTTGAAGCGATCGGGCGAGAAGGCGAAGGGAGGCTTGGTCAGCAGGCCATCGATGGCGATGAGCTGCCCGACATCGCGTCGAAACTTCTCAGGGGCTGCGGGCGCATCGCCGCA
>JBBSBC010000198.1:0-6897 GCA_038251595.1 Phycisphaerales bacterium
ATGCTCGCGCCATCGCACATGCGGCCATCCATCATCACCCCGCAACCACTCCCCGCAACCACACGCCCGATCCGTGTCAGCTTCACACCACTCGGCGCTTCAGGCGGCAACGCCGCGCCCGCCCCAACCACAAAGCACAACTCATAGTCTTCCCCATCGCGCATCGCGTGCTCGATCTTCTCCACCCCCTCATGCCGCGCCACGCTCTCCCCATCAATCTCGAGTCGAACTCCGCTCGCCGATGCGACCCGTCCCGCATCGCGTCCGAGTCCATCCGAGACATCGATCATCGCGTGCAACTCATCCCCCAACCCATCGCAGAGCCACACCCCCTCCGCAACTCGTGGCTCGAAGGTCAGGTGCCGACCACTCTTCAGGCTCCCGCCAAACGAGCCTGTGACCCACACCTCATCGCCCACCCGCGCACCCGAGCGCAGCACCGGCCCCCGCCGCGCGTGCGGCACCCCCGCGATGGTCACCGCCAACATCAGCGCCGTGCCCACCGGCGAAAAGGCAATGTCACCTCCAACCATTGGCGCACCCCAACGCTCGCCCCACGTGTGCAGCGCATCGACCAGCTCCGCCGCGTGTGCAAACCCATCGGGCAGCACACCCGTCGCCAGCCCCCATGCCGGAACTCCACCCATGGCCGCAATGTCCGACACACTCCGCGCCACAGCCTTCCGCGCAATCAACCCTATCGCCGTCCCCGGCACGTAGTGCCGCCCCTCCACCATCTGATCAACCGTAATCAACGTGGCATCGGCATCCCTGCTGATGTCGCCCGCCTTTGCGGGCGAGCCTCTCTGCCCAACCCCCTTCACCACCGCACAGTCATCCCCAGGCCCCACCACCACGCACCCAAACCGCCCCGCCATGCCGCGGCTGCGTTCATAGATCCGTTGATGAAGCTCCGACTCACGCATGACCAACTGTACGAGCCACCGTGGCCTCGGCACTCTTGCCGATGTCCGCCGCAGCGCCATCGCTCGCCGCCCCACCACCACACTTACCCAATCGTCTCACCCCGCCGCTTCGTTCCCGCCTATGCGCCCATCCTCGCCCCCACCCACGCCACCACCTCGCGCAGATCGACCGCCGTCTGCTCGCCGCTCTTGAGGTCCTTGATCTGCCCCATCGTCCCCGTCTCGACGATCAGCGCAAACCGCGACCCCGCCTTGGTCGCATCGCCCAGCAGCTTGCCGATGTTGCGGGTGCTCTTGTATGACCGGCGCGCGTGCAGACCACCGCTCCGAAAACTTGCCAGCGTATGAGCTACCGCCCCGTCCGCCGCCGCCGTGATCTCAGGGTTCTCCTTGTTCTCCGCCGCGAAGATGTACACATGCGGCGACAATCCGAGATCATGGGCAATCCGCTCGTCGCTCGGTATCAGTCCCTTGTCCTGAAGCACCAGCGACAACACCACATCACCCATGCCGAATCCCACCGCCGATGTCGGCGGCCCGCCAAACATCTCGATCAGCCTGTCATACCGCCCGCCACCGGCAATCGCTCGTTCTCCATCGACAATCACCTCGAACACCATCCCCGTGTAGTACGCCAGGCCGCGAACGATGCTCGGGTCATACCTCAACCAGTCGCAGAGTTCATCCGGCATCGGCTCGGTCAGCAGTCCCAGCATCTCGTCAAGGGAGTCCTCAAGAACCATCGCGCCCTCCGCCACCGCCGGAACCGGCATCAACCGCTCAAACTGCTCTTGCGACAGGCCAACCTGCGTACGCCGCTCCTTCAGTTCCGTCGCGCTCAGTTTCGCTGAGGCATCAATAAGCGCGAGCACCGCAGGCTCCCGCTCCGCGTCGATCCCCATGCCGCGCAGCTTGGCGCTGACCAGTTCGCGGCTGTTGAACCGCACCTTCACATCGTTCGGCCCGAGCCCGAGCCGGCGCAGGCAATCCACAGCGCACGCGATGCACTCCGCATCGACCTCCGCCTTTGCGCGGGCGACCGATGCCGGGTCCTTCTCATCGTGCGCCGGAAGTCCGATGATGTCGCAGTTCCACTGCGAAAACTCCCGCAACCTTCCCCGCTGCGGCCGCTCCGCCCGAAAGCAGTTCTCCATCCAGAACCACTTGGTCGGCTTGGGCAGGCTTCCCGCCTTGCTTGCGTACATGCGTGCCAGTGTGGGTGTGAACTCCGGGCGCAGGGCGAACTTTTTCTCGCCGCCAAACCGCTCAAAGCTGAACAGCTCGCTAACGATCCCCTCGCCGCTCTTGACCGTGTAAAGGTCAAGATGCTCGAATGTTGGCCCGTCGATCTCATCGAACCCGTGGTTGATGCTCGTCCGCCGCCACGCCGCTTGCACATACCGCAGGCGGTTCAGGTCGGATGGATAAAAGTCCCGCGTCCCCGTGGGCGCCTGGAAGACGTGTTCATTCTTAGTGGGGCTGGCCATTGGGCCAAAGCGTATTCCGCGTGGCATCGGCATCCTTGCCGATGTACCTGTGACCTCGGCATTCCCGCCAATGGCCTTTCAATCAAAAATCACCACCCAAACACCGCTCACTTGGCCGCAGTGGCCAGTTCGGTCGTCGGAATGATCGTGAGGGGTTTCGCGGCCATCGCGCTCTGCGGCTCAAACGGCCGCGCCGCGGCAACCAACAGCGTGAGAATACCCACACAGCAAAGGCCCATGAACATCTTGCCAACTATCGAGTTACGGTTCAGGACAGACATCGGGAAATACCCTTTCGATGTCTCTCTCCACCTGAATGCAAGACTATTGCACGCGCAACGCCTGCGCCAAGCTCTTCGAGCAAATTTTTTGAACCACAACCATCTACACCGGCATAGGCGATTCGAAGTCGGCCAACAAAAGCGATTATCGGACGTCAAGACCCAAGCCCAACCTTGGACTTCGCCAGATCACTATCGACCAGGCTCGGCAAGTGAACTTCGATTTTTCAACGTTCTTCGCACAGTCACAATATTTCTTCAGTCGCTTGTGTCGATTGTGATGAGGGTAAACTGACCTTCAAAGTTGACTCGACGAGAGGATGGGTAAGTTGGGTTGGGCCAGTTTGTGCCAGACGAACCAAAACACCCCCTTTTTAGGGTGAAATTCAAGCAGACTGCGCAGTTTCACATCCCCACTCTCGTGTAAAAATCTTAAACTGAACTTTGCGGAACTGAAATTTCTTGGGCAAGGTTTGTGAATAGCGAGTATGTTATTCTCCCGAAGGACCAGCGTTCGCTGGCCCGTGCTCACCATGATGTGTTACCAGGTTGATCAAATCTCGGCGACATTCCCGTTTTTTTGAGGTTCCACGCACAACGTGGAGGAGGTGTCTTTTGGTCGGATCTTGTCGTATTTCCAAGACTGTCGGATTTGGGATGCTGTTGGCGGGCCTAGTGGCCGCGGCACCCGCCCTTGCGGACAACGCTCCGCCAACAAAGACCTATCCCGCCAATACGGTGGCGCAGGTCAATTCGATGAACGGCGGTTCCGACATCGAGTTCGCGTTCCCGGCTGACAAGAAGCTTGTTGGACGCGAACCCGTCGCGAATGTCAATGCCCCGATGATCAAGGGTCGCCGTGCGCTGTATCCCGGTGCGCTCCCCAACGATCCGCCAGCATGGAACCTTCGTGGCGCTCCGCCCGATGCCTGCTGCGATGTCAATGCGGTCTGCACGCTGGTTCCTGCTGGCACCTGCACGGGCACCGTGATCCCCGGCAACGTCTGCGCCCCGAACCCCTGCCCCGCCACTTGGTGCGATGGCAACGGCAACTGCACGCTGACCACCGCCAGCACCCCGCCCACCGGGTCGCTCTACGGTCTCGCGGGTACCACCTGCACCCCGAACCCCTGCGCCAACTCACTGGCCTGCTGCGCGCCCGATGGCACGTGCGCGGTCGTCGCCAACTACAACATCGACTGCATCTGGCTCGGCTTCGGCGTCGTCTTTGACGGCACCTGCTCGGTCAACCCCTGCGTTGCTCCGGCGTGCGCCGGCATCGCCGCGGCCAACTGCCAGCAGACTGGTGCACCACTGGCTGGTACCGGTGGCCTTCCCCCCGGACTCACGGGCGCATCGAGCGATGCGGTCCTCGTTGGTGCTTTTGGGCCCATCAATGCCGCCGACAACTTTGTCGCGGGTGTGACCGGCCCGGTCACCCAGATCTGCTGGTACGGCTACTTCGGCACGGGCGGCTCGTTCGCGTCCGTTCCCGCGGCTGCAGGCATGACCTTCCGCATCCGTTATTACAACGATGTGGGCGGCGTCTCTGGCGGCCGTCCCGGCACGCTGATTTCCGAGTTCAACGTTGGCGGTGCAACACCGACCGTGGGCACAACCTTCGCCGCGCCCGATGTGGCTCAGGACTCGACCACATACCTCTACAGCAACTTTCTCGCCTTCGGCTTCGAAGCCAATCACCCCGCCGTGAACCTCACGGCCGGTCAGTGCTACTGGGTCGAGATCGTCCACACCACTCCCGGCATTCTCGCCGCAGACCGCTTCCGTTGGATCTCGGCCGACGCGGCCACCGATTCGTACTGGATCCAGAAGCTCGGGGCCGTCGATCCCATCACCAACCCCTTCGGCTTTGCCGACGTCGTCGTCTCGAAGGATCGTTCGTTCTGCCTCGGCTCCGCGCTTGGCAACGTCCTTACGGGTTGCCCGCGCCTCGCGCCCCCCGCCAACGCCAACTGCGCTACGGCCACGACGATCACCCCCGGGTTCATCGCGACCAACGCCCAGACGATCAGCGGCGGCACGCTCGCGGCTCCCTTCTGCGGAGCCAACCTCGTCAGCTCCCCCCAGGTCTGGTATCGCGTGGTCGGCAACGGCTTCACGATGACCGCCAGCACTTGCGGCCCCAACACCGCGTTTGACACGATCATCAACATCTACTGCTCAACGGTTGTCGGCACCACCGCTCAGCAGTGCGGCACGGGCAATACGGCCCTCTTCTGCGTCGCCGATAACGACACCGGTCCCGTGTCATGCGTCGGTGCAACCGGTTCTGATCCGTCACAGGTCTCGTGGCCCACAACCGCTGGCCGCACCTACTTTATCCTCGTCAGCGGTTTCCAGGTTGATTCGGGCTTCTTCGACTTCAGCCTCACCAGCGATGCGGTGGCCGTCACCGCCCCCGCCTGTGTGAGCGATCGTTGCCCACCCCAGAACAACGTCGGTCTCAACCTCGAAGTTGATGCCTGCGGCGTGGACACCGAGATCGAATGCCAGAACACGTTTGCCCTCGGACAGACGTCGGCCGGCACGATGTACAACCTCGGTCTCCAGCGTGATATCGATGATTGGGCCCTCGTTCCCGCTCTTCCCGCCAACACGTGGGTCACGGTCACGATCGAGGCCGAGTTCCCCATGCTTCACCAGGGCGCAACGGGCATCTGCCCCGCCGGCACCTTCGGTGTCCTGACCCTCGACGATGGCACCGGCTACGGCGAGATCGTCTCGTACAAGCCCTGCGGCCCCAAGACGTTCACCGCCCTCACGGCCGATGGCGTCGTCAACATCGTTGTGACCACAACCGACTTCGGTGGCCTTCCCTGCACCGACGGCAACAACGACTACCGCTTCACGGTCACTCTGGCCCCGACCGGCGCGTGCTGCATCCTCAACACCGCCTGCTTCGTGACCGCTCCCAGCGCCTGCGCCATCCAACTGGGCGTCTACAGCGGCAACAACTCTGTGTGCGGTCCCAGCCCCTGCGCTGGCGCGTGCTGTGCAGCCGATGGCAGTTGCACCTTCGTTTCGGCCGCGGTCTGCACAACCGGCAACTTCAGCGAGGCCGTCGCGTGCTCGCCGAACCCCTGCCCCGCGCCCGTCACCGGTTCTTGCTGCTGCGGTTCCAACTGCTCCATCACTACGGCCGCGGCCTGCCCCACCGGCCCCGGCACCAACAGCGCCTTCAATCTTGGTGGCGTCTGCACACCCTTCTCGCTCACGGTGCCCTGCTGCCGCGGCGACTACAACAAGTCGGGTGGCGCGCCTTCCGTCCAGGACATCTTCGACTTCCTGAGCGGCTACTTCTCCGCCAGCCCCTGTGCTAACACCAACGACGTCGGCGGCGTCTCCGTTCAGGACATCTTCGACTTCCTGTCGGCCTACTTCGGCGGTTGCTGAGCAACCCGAGAGTGGCACGGGCAGCTTGCCTGCCCGTGCGTTGCTCTCGTGATTTCAATAGTTTCTACTCAGGGCCCGCGTCGTGGTCGACGCGGGCCCTGTCTATTTTTATATATATTCATGCTTCATCAGGCAAGCCCCCGTTGCCTCAAGAGAACCCGGCGCTGTCAAGCGCCGAGTTCCTGATGTGCAGCGCAGACGTCCGGACGCATGCAAGACGTGGTCAGTCGATCCAGTAGATCAGCGTGTGTGGCTCGACCGTGGCGATCGGGCGCAGATAGGCGTTCGACCCGCGTGGTCCGATCGCCGGAGTCGCGTCCTCAACCACTTCGTCGCTCTCGTTTACAAATAGGTTGTCGTGAGCGGCGCGCGGCTTGCCATCGACCATGCGTCGATAGGTCACACCCTCGGGTGCGGGCTTGGTCTCGAACCGAACGCTCCCATCGTTGTATGCGATGTTCCCCTCTCAAGTGGTGCGGCCACCATGGATGAGCAGCGTGTTCGAGCCTTCGCCGGGCGAGCCTTTCACCAGCGGCCACCGACTGTTGGCGGGTTTTGGCGCGCTGTCGTTGGGTGCGTACTGCGGGCCGCGATTGCCGAAAACGGCCTCGGTGGTCTTGAAGGTCTCGCGCCGCATCTCACGTCGCCTTCCAAAGGGAACCAAATGGGCGTACGACTGATTCGCGACAGGCAAGGTGGGAAAGTTGGCGATCTGTGCATCGAGGGGTGTGCCGCGGAAGCGTGGGTCCCAGAGAGCCTGATCGGGCTTGATCGCGGCGAGCGGGTTCG
>JBBSBC010000199.1:0-6821 GCA_038251595.1 Phycisphaerales bacterium
CGCTGGGGTGTGCAGGCTGAGGATCTGGAAGAGATTGCCCGCAAGAACCTGGACACGTATGCGCCTGAGCTGAATGTGCAGCTTGTTGAGAGCAAGGAAGGCGGCAAGGCCGCGCTGGTGAATGAGCAGGATGGGTATGACGCGGCAAGGTTGTTGCTCAGCCGTCTGCACGCCAAGCTTGCCCCCGAACTCGGGGGTGATTTTTATGTGGCCACACCGGCGCGAGACATGTTCATCGCCATGACACCCAACCCCGAGCCGTTCATCGATCGATTGAAGGGGCGCGTGGCCCAGGACTATCGCCGTCTTCCGTATCCGATCACCAAGGATCTGTTCTACGTCACGCGCGATGGCGTCGCGGGCACGGAGATCGGCGGCGCGGCGGAAGCGGCATGAAACCCCGACCTACCCTGACGCCGTGATTCTGCTGATCGACAACTACGACTCATTCACGTACAACCTTGTGCAGAGGCTGGGCGAGATCGATCCGTGCATAGATCTTCGCGTGGTGCGCAATGACCAGATCACGGCGGATGAGGCCGCGAAGATGGGGCCATCGCACATCATCATCTCTCCCGGCCCATGCACACCCAAGGAAGCGGGCGTTTCAAGCGAGATCATCCGGCGCTTTGCCGGTCGGGTGCCGGTGCTGGGTGTCTGTCTGGGGCATCAGTGCATCGGCGACATGCACGGCATGACGGTGACGCGGCACGCAGTTCCGATGCACGGCAAAACCAGCCGAATCATGCACGACAATCAGGGCGTCTTCGCGGGCCTCTCAAACCCGTTTGTCGCAACGCGCTACCACTCGCTCGTGGTGCTTGCCGAGTCGATTCCCGAGCCTGAACGTGATGGATCGAGGTGGACGGTCAGCGCGTGGACCGATGAACCGGTCGATGTTGCCAACCCATCGGGTTTGACCAGGCGGGTGGTGATGGGGCTGAGGCGAGTATGGGGAAGCGGGGTGGAGGCGAACGCGTTGCTCGAGGGTGTGCAGTTTCACCCGGAGAGCTTTCTGACCCTCGAAGGGCCACGGCTGCTGCAAAACTTTCTGGAGAGCAAGGCGGGATGAACCATCGAGCTGGCCTGCCGATGAAGATCGAGGTCGATAGACTCTGTTCCCATGATTCACCCATCGCCGACATCACCGATCGCCCCCACACTTGCCCGCGGCATCCTGACCGAGGTCGTCGCGGCCACGAGCACCAAGCCGGGCCATGTGGTGATCGAGTTTCCCAACACCAGCTATGAGTTGCACCTGATCCCGAATGGTGCGATTGCAGCCCTGGTGGGCAAGCGGATCATCGGAACGATTGATGCACAGGCGCGGCGTGTTGATGTGGTCGATACCGGTGGGAAGTATGTTGAACCGGTGTATGGGCGGCCGCGGCGCGTGCAGGGGCGAGTTGTTTCGACAGATCTGCAGACCAACACCATCACGGTGGATGCGGGAATGCCGATTCACATGAAGCTCACCGATGCGCGTCAGCTGGCCGCGATGTTCAGCATCGGCGATCTTGTGTCAACAGATGTGCTGGATGGCGCGACGTTTACGCCGCAACGTTGAAATGAGCGCACGGCGATCACGGTTTCGGTGAGTGCTTTGCTTTTTTCCTGAGCAACTCAACCGCGATGGGCAGAGCGGAAGTAACGCCCCACTTCAGGACGGAAGCAAGTCCACGTTTACGGGGCTTGCCTTGTGCATCGGTGTGCTGAGGCTTGCGCCGACCGCGAGCCATGAGGAGCCCAAGCCCGACCGCACCGCCGGTCAACCAAGGGACGAACGACCTGGCGCGCTTCTCAAGATCATTGATGAACTGCTCGTTGCGCAGGGTTTGCTCGGCACCGAACTGCAGCATGGCCGCCTTGGTCTCGGCGACGGTTGGGCGCGAACCCTGCTCATCGTGCGCGGTGGTCATCGGTTCAACCTCCCTGCGAGCCAGAGCAATCCGCCCGCAAGAGCGAGAGTGATCGCGCCCGTGATGGCGGATGCCCAAGCCGGACCCAGTTGTGCGTCGATTCCCAGCCAGCAGCCCGCCAGCAGGCCGACCGAGCCGACCAGCAAGAGGACGCCCGCGACGAGCATGAGTGCGACGCTCCGGCCCAGCGTGGACGCGACTTTCCGAAGGACACGACCTTCGGCTTCGAGAAGGTCGGCCACGCGCACGATAAGTTCGGTGATCGATTTCAGATCAGTTCTCCGGCGAAAACATCAATGCGCACCACGAGCGGACATCAATCACGCGAGCGGATCAACGCTCCGAGAAGCACGCCGACGCCAAAGGCGATACCGACGGCCATCAAGGGGTTGTCCTCGATCTTTCGCTCCACGTTGCGTGCTGCCAGCTTGGTCTGATCGCCCGCAGTCTGGATGGCATCTTGCGCGGTTCCGCGCGCGCTTTCATAAGCGTTACCGACGCGCTCCTTGGCGGAGTCGTAGATATTCCCCGCACGATCCTTGACCTGCGACGCGCCGGTGCGAGCGGCAGCTGCTGCGTGACGCGCGGCATCGGCGGCGGTCTCCTTCATCTTGCGCAGGTCTTCGCCTATCGCGTTGACCTCTTCACGCAATGGATTGTCAAAGTTGGCCGCTGCGGCCGAGTTTCCGGGTTTGACTTCGTTCATGGGCGTTCTCCTTGGAGGGTGAAGTCGGACAGAACGCGGCGATGACGACGTACGCCGTGGTCCTCCCGATTGCACGGAACTATATCCGCCCACCAAGCGATGAAAATTGCTTAATCTCCGAGCCAGAGGGGCGCTTGGCGTACAGGCGGGTTTCGTCGGTGACGCATGCAGCCGACCATCAAGCTCAATGAGATGAACAAGGGCAGCGTGGAAGCAACACGAGCTATCTGGCCGATCATCGTTCGCCTGCTCGTCCCCCAACCCAGGTCTCATAACGCACGCCTTCGGGCCTCGGCACCGGTACGGCGATGGTGGTTCCGTGGCTGCCTTCGGTGATACGCGATGAATCAACCGCGAGAAATGCGGTGAACTCGCTCATCAAGCCATGCTGCAGCGCTATTGATCTGATCTCGGCTCCAAGCTGCCGAGCCTCGGGGAGGATGCTCCAATCCGAGTAGGCCCCGATCTTCTGTCTCGCCCACACCTTCTCGATCGCATGCGCGGCCAGATCACCCTCGGCACGCGCAACCTCGACATTGATTGTGCGCTCCGAACCGCCCGCATCGGCGTGGATGCGGATCGACTCGGGAAGTTGCCCGTTGTAGCGGCCGCTCAGGACCACGGGCCGACCAACGAAGAGATCGGGCAGTCGTGCGGCGGCATCGACGCCGGGCACACCGGTGCCGGGGAAAAGTTCGCTGGCGTTGAGGCCGTTCCAATCGATGGCGATGTTGGTGAGCGCTGGCCTGCTGGCCGCGGCAAAGAACGATCGCATGACCATCGCACCATCATCGCGAAGGCCCAGATAGGCGACCGCGCCGCGCCCCATCTTGGCCATGCGATCCATGAGGAAGCGGTTGGGCGATGACCCGACGCCAAAGCTGAAGACGCGCGACTCCCCGATCAAGCGGTGCTGCTCGGCAAGAATGTGCGATTCATTGCCGATGTAGCCATCGGTCAGGAAGACGACAAATCGCATGCGCTCGGGATCGTGTTTGAAGGCGAGCGCGGCACGGATGCCCTCAATCATGATCGTTCCGCCCTCACTGGTGAGGGCATCCACATAGCTCTTTGCTTGCAGAATGTTCTGATTGGTCGCTGCGATCGGATGATCGCCGAGGGTCGAGGCGGTATCGCTGAACCGCACGATCTGAAAGGTGTCGGCAGGCTGCATGGTGTCGAGGGCAGCGCGGATGGCGGCCTTGGCCTGTGTCAGCGGCTCGCCCATCATGCTGCCGGAACAATCGAGAACGAAGACCAACTCCAGCGGCTGGCGAGGCAGATCGGCGAGATTGTCGGGCGGCACAAGCGTGAGGGTGAAGTAGCCACCATCGGGCGTCTGCTGCGCGATCAGCGAAGACTTGACATCCGCACCCGCGAGCTTGTAACGAAGTACGAAATCTTTGTTTGGCACCGCATCGGCCGCGCTGATGCGAACCCGAGCACGATCGGCACTCCGACGCTCGGTCTCGATGGTATGGCTTGTGCAGGCAATCTCTTCTATACCAACACCCGCGTTCAGATCGACGGTGAGCGAGAGGTCGTGCCCGCTGCGCTCGCCGGGTTTGAGGTAAGCCACGCTGGTCTGCTGCCCGCTTGATCCGGCCTGTCCGCGCGGCTCGGCACCGATACCCTCGGCGAAGCCCGGCGGATTGAACCTCGGGCCGACGACCATGGGAAAGACAAACTCATACCAGTTGTCACGGCAACTGAGCGTATGAAAGTAGCGAATGTTCACATCGATGCTCTTGCCCGGCTCAATATTGGCGACGCTCTGCGTAAAGACATTGGGCCGCTCCTGAGTGAGCAGGCTCGCAACATACCCCTGCGAGCGGGCTTCCTGATAGATCTTCTCGGCCTCCTGTCGATCGCGGATCAGGCCGCGAATATGGCGATCGCCGATGCTCATCACAAACTCACTTACCGCGGCGTTCTCGGGCAGTGGAAAGATGTAGACCGCCTCGATCTTGCCCGCAAACGGGTTGACGAACCGCTGCGTGACATCAACGGCGGCGATGGTTGAGATGATGGAGGCATGAACATCGGTGTGCTGGAGGGGCACGGGCACGGGCTGGTCATCGACCCGGGTCATCATCGAGCCCGAGCGGGGAGCCTCATCGTTCGGATGCGCGGGCGCAGCGCGCTGGTCATCGGTGCGTGCGATGACCCAGAGCTCTTCATCAAGCGATGGGCGCGTGCCGGGTACGCAAGGCTGAGCCTGGCCACCGTCATTCTTGGTCAGGCCGTAGGGCGATGCGGCGGCGGGCGTCCCGGTTGGTCCCTGTCTGATCTGGTACGCACTGGTCGAGCCGCACCCATGCAGCACGGACACAATGCCCATTGATATGATCGCTCCGCCTGCCAACAACCCAAAAACCAAGTTCTTAGTATTCCTCACGTGTCAACTCCCTTTGTCATGCTGAGATGTGGTGCTTAGAACAGCAGCGTGCGCGCCGGCGATGGCCTGCCCAACCGCATTCGCCGCGATGCGGAGCGTAACTCCGAACTCTGCCTGTTGGTCTTCGCCACCTCGTATGGAAACGTGCAACCGCGCGATGCGAGTCTTGCCGGTGGGCAACGCGCTGCTGGCGTTCGTGCTGTAGGCCGCGAGGATCACGCGCCCGTTGTCGATCGTGAGTGCGGCGGGGTCGTAATACGCGGGCTGTGCAAAGGCTGCGTGCTCGCCACCCTCGATGCCCACAAGCCGCACCTCGCCACCGGCGATCGATCCATGAAACTCAACCTGCCACGCGGCGAGCGGCACCGTTCCGATCTCGATCACCACATCCACCGTGGCAAACCGTATGGACGCGGATAGAGGGGAAGGGGAAGGTGGTGCGGGTGATCGGACAGCACTCCCGACCGGGCCTTGGCCAAGCATCAGCATCAACGTGCTGGTCACCATCAAGGTCATCATAAGAAGCCAGTACGTATTATGTGAAAATGCAAGCCGCGTGCTCATGCCGGGCCTCCTCGCGTTGCATCGGTTGTCGTGCTGAGTCGCACCGCTTGCCGGGCGATGGCATCGACATCGCGCTGATCGATGGCACCATCGCCCGTGAGATCCCAGGTGACAGAGGGCTGGCCGCCGCCGCGCTCGAGCAGGCGGGCGAGCGCAAAGGCATCGAGGATCGTCACACCGCCGGGTTTGCTGATGTCGAACGTCGCGATACCACCGGTCGGCATTGATGGGCCGCGCGAAATTGGCCAGAGGGCCCATGCCGCGAAAGAAAGGCTCGCCGCCGCCGCGAGCCCGCCTCCGACCCGCCAGAGCACCCATGAGGATGTTCGTCTGCGGCCGATCTCACGACGGGCCATGCCCAAGATCGCCGCGTCAAGGGTCGCTCGGTCGCCGGGGTGGGCATTCAGATCGGCCCGATGCGCGGCACGCAGGGCTTCGGCAACCGGTATCGGAACATCCGGGTTGCCATCATCGTTGATGCTGGTTTGGTCTGTGTTGCGGATGCCGGCCATACACGGTGAAGCGCGGCCGCGCACAATCGGTTCACGGAAAATATAAAAATTATCAACTTGCCACGCGGCAAGTCACAGCCCTTCCCACAGGTCTTTGATGGCGGCGTTCTGCCGCAGCGTGCCCAGCCCGTGAAAGAGGCGCGACTTGACCGTTCCGATGGGAATGTTCAGCGCTGTAGCGACTTCATCTACGGACATCTCATCGACGATGCGCATGAGGACGACCTCGCGCTGCGCTTCGGGCAGATTGGCCACGGCCTCGCGGAGGTGTTGATGCTGATCGGGCAAGGAATCACTGCCCGCGTGCCGAACGAGGGATGGATCATCGACGACCGCATTCAACCCCGGCACTTCGCGCTGCCGCTTGCGGTGCTGCGTGTGGGCAATGTTCTTCACGATCGGGTAGAGCCAGGTGCTCAGCTTCCCGGTCAGCTCAAGCGTCGGCAGTCTTTTGATCAGGTACGCGAACGTCTCTTGCGAGACATCGAGCGTGGCCGCGTGGTTGCCGGTGAAGCGTGCGGCGAGTCGGTAGACAAAGTCACGGTGACGGAAATAGAGGGCTTCAAACGCGGCGACCTCGCCGCGCTGTGCCAGGCCGAGAAGCGCGGCATCGGAGCGTGACTCATCTGCGCTTGTTTCATCGGGCACGTTGAGCATGTCCTGCCAAGCGTATCGCGCTTGGCCACTACTCGATCCGTGGGTCCACCCATCGGTACAGCACA
>JBBSBC010000200.1:0-6558 GCA_038251595.1 Phycisphaerales bacterium
CAACTACACCCAGATCTTCACCGCCGCTGTCGAAGTCTCGGGCTCCATGCTCGCCGCGCGCCAGCACGGAGTTGCCGATGAGATGGACTACCAGAAATCCGAACGCCTCCGCGAGTTGCTCCGCGATCTTGAGAACTGCGTCATCAACGGCATCGCCCCGCCCACCAACCAGCAGGGCTCATCCACCATCCGCCGCACGATGAACGGCATCATCGCCTCCATCTCCACCCACCAGTTCACACCCGGCACGGGCGTCATCCCCGCCGGTGGCGGCACGGGCAACACCCTCACCGAGATCGTGCTCAACTCAGCCATCCGCACCGTCTGGGAACAATCCTCCGCACGCATCGACACCATCGTCGCGAGTGGCGCACAGAAACGCAAGATCAACGACTTCCTCACCAACTCCCGAATCTACGAGGCCGGTGAAATCCGCGTGACCAATCGCGTCGCCGTCTACGAGAGCGACTTCGGTGTCTGCCGCGTCCTTCTCAGCCGCTCGGTCCCTTCCGATACCATCCTGCTCCTCGATTCATCGCGCCTCAGCGTTCTCCCGCTCGCTGGCCGCAGCTTCCAGTTCAAGCCCCTCGCCCCCACTGGCGACAGCTCCGCCGGAATGCTCATCGGCGAGTACACACTCGAGATGCTCAACGAAAATGCCCACGCCCTCATCCGCGGCCTGGCCATCTGACCCGTGGCATCGGCATTCCTGCCGATGGGCCATTCGCCTTTCTCTTTCCCTTTTGCACCATATGTCGCCGCGCCAGAGAAACACCGGCGCGGCGACCTTCACCATCCACAGACGCCCACCCCCACACGAGGCCACCCCATGCCCCCCATCGCCGACCGCGACCTCCTCGCACTCGAACCATCACTCTTTCGTGATGTCTCCTTCCTCGCCCAGCAGCTCTTTCGCGGCCAGGTCTCCATCACTTCCGGCGTGATGTCGGTCGCATCCGGCACGCTTGATGCACCACCCATCGCGCCGGGCCACATCGTCGTCGTTGATGATCGCCCGCTCGAAGTCATCGCACGCCCCACCTCCACATCCGCCACCCTCTCCCTCTTGCGTGCAGATCGCGAGGCCGCGCTGCTCCTGCCTCCCGATGTCGCAACCAAGCCCGCCATCGTCACCACCTTCGCCCCGCAGATCGCCCTCATCCACGCGCAGTTGCTCCGGCTTCTTGGTCTGCACATCCCCGCCACATCCGAGCCCATCCCCGATCTGCCGACCGAGTCCGACCTCACCAACCCCGAAGAGCTCCGACTCTGCGAGGCGCTCGGCACGCTCCACCTCATCCACGCCGCGGCCTCCGCCCTTACCGGGCCTGATGCCCTCTCGGGCCGACGCGCCGAGATGTATCGGCTCAGATTCAACGCCGAACGCCGCCGCGTGCGCGCACTCATTGATACCAACCACGACGGGCACCCCGACGCCACGCGCACGCTCAGCATCCTTCATCTGGTTCGCTAACCACCCCCGTGCTCACCACAACTCCACCACGCGCCATCAGGATGCCCCATGATCATCCCCCACCCCAACTCCGTGACCTTCGATGGCCTGCCCATCATCGATGTTGCCTCCCTGCTGATCGATCAACACGCTACCCGCGAGCTGATCGAATGGTCCGATGGCGGTCCTCATCCGGTCTTCGCCGATATCGTCGAACGGCGCACCACCATCACCCTCATCCGCACACCATCGCGCGCCGAACCCGCTCTCCCCGCCATCTCCGCGGCGGGCGAACTCACGCTCGTCTTCTCAGATGCCGGCACCAACACCGATGCCGCCCGCAAACGCCTCACCGCAACCTGCGTGGTTCGCGAGATCGCCAGCACACCGACCGGCCCAGCCGGCATTCGACAGTCGATCTCGCTCATCGCCCTGAGCAGCGACGGCGCATCCGATCCCATCGTCATTCAGGCTGCCTGACCACCCCCCCCATCCCCCGGAGCTGCCCATGTCCGTCTACAACGATCTCGACCTCTTCGGCTCGGGTCCGCACCGCTTCGCGCAGGCCGCGATCGGCGAGTATGTGCTTATCAACGCGCGCGTCGATCCCTTCCAGGCCGGCTCGACTCCGATCGGCCCGCTCGAACTCACACTCGCCGTTCGCGGCCGCCTCGTCGCGTCCACCGAAGACGAGCTCTGGATTCTCCGCGACGCTATCGCCGCACTCCTCGTTCACCCACCACTCGTGGCCGAGCTCAAAGAGACCTCCGGCCGAACGTGGGCCGACATGGCGCTGGTAAACTTCACACCCGCCGATCGAACCGACCGCGGACGAACCTTCAGTATCGGTTACACCGCCACGTTCGTCCGCTTCGCCACGTAAGCGCGCGCGCCTTCTCCCCCGCCCCCAACCCCCGCCCCCCGCCCGCGATCTTCCCATAGACTCCATCCATGCAGGCCCTTCGTGCCACCTTCCTGGTCCTCACCCTCGCGCTCTCGGCATGTGCACCCTCGCGCTCGGCCATTCCCGATCCCAACGCCCCACTTCCACCCGCCACTTCGAGCGATGACCTTCTTCCCGTCACCCTGCACATCCATCCGCTCACCCGCTTCGGCTCATCCAACGGCCAGCCGGTCATCATCGCCCATCTCGAACTCCGCGACCGCTTCAATCAGAACTCGCGCGCGCTCGGTCGCGTGCGCTTGCAGGTCCGCGGCAACAACTCCGCCCCCAGCGGGTTTGATGCGGAGACCGATTCGCCCTCCGACTCCACATGGCACATCGATCTCTCAACCCCCGGTCGCAACGCCGAGTTCTTCGACGACCTCATCACCCGCACCTACGTGCTCACCATCGGCGATCTGCCCGCCTGGCTTGTCGAACGCTTCAACCCGACCACCGCGCGCGTCAGCGCCCCCACGCTCTCCGCCGATTTCTTGTTCAGTGATTCCGCCGGGCAGATGCGCACCATCAGCGATTCGGCGCACCTTTCACGCTGACCCCTTCACCGGCTTTCCGCGGCGAGCGAGAGCGCGATTGAGACCTCCTGCAACCGCACACTTGCACGGTCGAGAGCTTCCTTCTCGCTGTACAAACTCTCCGGCTCCACCAATCTCCAGTCGCGCTCTGAATCCTCGATCATCCGCCGCAACTTCGCGATGCGAATCTTCAGATCGTCAAGATATCCCGGCTCAAAAAGCCCGCCCGACCGTTCAACCCGCCCGAGCGTCGTCCCGATCCAGTGCAGGTCAAGCCTGCTGTTCACCACAAGATCGGCCATCCGGTGGCGCGCCATGTCTTCGCGCGCGTTCGAGATCGACTCACGCTCCAGCCGTTCGACCTCTTCCTGCGAGAGCCCATGGTTCGGCACGATCTGAACATCCATCCGCTTGCCCGACCGCAGCTCCACCGCGCTCACGCTCAGCACTCCGTTGGCATCAACCGCAAACTCAACCCGCAGCTTGGGAATGCCCGCCGGCATCGGCGGAATACCGCGAAGGTGATAGATGCCCAGGGACCGCGCATCCGACGCCATCTCACGCTCACCCTGCAGCACGTTGAGCTTGATCGAGGTCTGACCCTCCACACTCGTCGAGAACATCTCGTGCGCCCGCGCTGGCACGGTCGAGTTCCGCATGATCAGCTTCGCCATCGCTCCCCCGACGGTCTCAAGCCCCAGGCTCAGCGGCACGACATCCAGCAGCAACCCGCGCCGCTCGCTCGCCGTTCCCGCGAGCATCGCCGCCTGAACCGCCGCGCCCAGCGCCACAACTTCGTCGGGGTTGATCGCCGTATAAGGCTCCATGCCAAACACTTCACCGACGCGGGCCCGCACCTGCGGCACCCGCGTCGATCCACCGACCATCACCACCGCGCTCAGCTTCGCGCCGTCGAGCTCGCGCTTCGCGTCGCGCATGGCCCGCTCGCAACACTCGATCGTTCGCTCAACCATCGGCGCGATGAGCGCTTCAAACTCATCCCGCGCAATCGTCCGCTCATACACGCGCCCATCGCCCACGTCAATCCTGACCTTCGCACTCTCGTGCTCGCTAAGCCTGATTTTGGCCTGCTCGGCAAAGCTCTTGAGAGCCTGCCTTGTGCCGGGGTCAAGCTCAAGCGGCTTGCCATGATTGAACTTCGCGGCCATCTCGCGCGTGAAAAGCTCGACCAGCGCGTGGTCAAAGTCATCACCCCCAAGGTGCGTATCGCCCGAGGTCGCAAGCACCTGAAAGAACTCCGAAATGCCCCCGCCCCCGGTATGTCGGTTCTCCGAACCGACCGCAGAACTCCTGTCCGTGCCCGTCAACCGCAGAATCGAAACATCAAACGTTCCCCCGCCGAGGTCATACACAATGATCGCACGACTCTCTCCACCCTTCAGTTGCGTCGAGCCCAGCCCATACGCCAGCGCGGCCGCGGTCGGCTCGTTCACGATGCGCACCACCTCAAGCCCGGCCAGTCTTCCCGCATCGCGCGTCGCCTGGCGCTGCGCATCATCGAAGTACGCGGGCACCGTCACCACCGCGCGCGACACCTCAACACCCAGAGCCTTGCTCGCCCGCTCCTTCAACCGCCGCAAAATCATCGCGCTCACCTCCTGCGGCGAGACCACGCGGGTTCCGGTCCCCCCTCCCCGCGGGAGAGGGCCAGGCGGAGGGTTCGTACCCTCTGCGATCCTTGTGCCTTTCGCGCCGATCGGCACCTCCACCCGCGCCGTCTCGTGCTCACCCGCCACAACCTTGTATGACAAATACGGCAGATCACCCGCCACATCGCGCAGCGAGCGGCCCATCAATCGCTTCACGCTCGAGATCGTCGTCAGCGGGTTCGCCACCGCCTGCTCACGCGCTTCGTGCCCGATGGTGCTCGAACCATCCGCATTGATCCGCACCACCGACGGCAGCATGTTTCGCCCCTGCTCATCCGCGAAGATCCGCGGCAGAGGATCAGCCACGGCCACCAGGCTGTTGGTCGTGCCGAGATCAATGCCGATGATGAGGCCGGGGTTGGCAGATGACATGCCACAATCGTAGGGGTTCGCGATGGGTATTCGACCGAACACGCAACTTAGCGATTGACTTACACGCCATTCTCGAAGAGACTGCAAAGTTCACCAGGAGTTCCACGACCATGTCACGACCGATCACCGTTCTCATAATGCTCTTGATGATGGGCTTCCTCACGCTCACATCTGACCCGGCCGCGGCCCAGCCCATCAACAACACCTGCGGCCAGAATCAGGCCAGTTTCACCATTCCGCCCGGAGGGGGCACCGTCACGCAGTCGAGCGGATCGTGGAACAACGATGGCTCACCCTGCAGCGCGATCGGCGGTGGTGGCAACGCGGCGGATGTGTACTACTACTGGGTTCCCAACTCCAGCGGCCCGTGGTTGCTCTCGCTCTGCTCAACCACACCACTGTTCGACTCGGTGCTCTCGATCCACACCTTCCCGTGCCCGGCGACTCAGGGCAACAGCGTGGCCTGCAACGACAACGGCGGCAGCGGCACCGGTTGCGGCAGCCAACTTTCACAGATTGACAGCGTCACGCTCAACGCAGGATCCTCCTACATCATCCGTGTAGCCAATCGAATGGGCAACAGCTCGCACACCTTTTTGACTTCCTCGCCGCGTATTTCGCAGGGTGCGCCTGAGACGCGGCGCTCGATGCCCCAGAGCGGGGACTACTTGGTCATCATCTTCTTCAGGGCCTCAAGCCGCTTCTTGTGAATCGCGCGTGTCGGCTCAAGCTGGACGAGCGCGCTGATGTGACGCTCGGCGGTGGCGAAGTCGCCCGCCTTGATCGCGATGGTCGCGGCGAGTTCGCGTGGTGGCGCTTCGTAGGGTGCGATCTGCGTGGCACGTTCGGCCTTGGCCTGAGCGCGGGCCACATCGCCCTCACCGGCGCGGGCGAAGTAGCGATTGGCGAGTTCGGTGGCATAGGCCGTTGTCTTCTGCTCGCGTGCATCGAGGTATTCAAGGTGCGTGATCGCCCGGGCCTGCTCTTGCGGATCGGGCGTGGCGAGGTTCATTTGCGCCAGCAGGCGGTGTGGCATGGGGTCAACAGGGCGTGCCGAGGCGTAACGCTCGATGAGGGGGACAAGTTCGGGCGTGGCCTTGTCGCCCGCCTTCTTCACGGCCTGAACAACGGCGAGTTCGAGAATATCGGGGTGCATCGGGTACTTTTCAAGCCAGGCCTGCACAACTTCGGGCGTGAGGCGTGGCTCGGGATGTTCATCCGCGGGCGCATCGCCATCGGGCTCGGCGGGCGCGGGCGAGGGGGCATCGGTCGCATCTGCCTTGGGCTTCGGCTTGTTTGCGGCGACTTTGAGTTCGGTGACAAGATCTTTGACGCTCGGCATTCCGGGTCCGGGCAACATGCCCCACGCGACGAGTTGCTCTCTGGCCCAGAGCTTGAACTCGGAGAGGAACTGTGCGCGGCTCATGCCGAGTTCGGTCTGAAAGGCCTGCTCTTCGCGCACACCCTGCGCGTAAAGATCCATCAACTTGAGCGGAGCCTCGTTGCCCCAATGCTGCGAAATCGAAACTGCGCGCCCTTGGGCACAGGGCGCACATCTTTCCCCCCGGTGCATAAGAATGGCTA
>JBBSBC010000201.1:0-6484 GCA_038251595.1 Phycisphaerales bacterium
AGCTCACAGCAAGCGATCCCAAGCGGCCAAGTGTCTGTTTTTGCCGAGTGAAATGTGATGATGATGGGCGAGAGATATCAGCGTAATTGATCGCCGCCTTCCGTCATGCGGGCTGTTCATATGAGAGAGTCTGACTTTGCGATGCCCAGTGCCGGTCTCACATCCAACTGCACGAGGGTGCCGCCCTTCTCGACTTGCACGTTCTTCGCCGCATCCGGGTCTACGTAGTCGGAGTGGCAACTCGCCTTCCCTGCGTCCGCACCGACGGCCTTTTTGGTCTTGCTCGCGAGCTTGTGGATCTCGTCGGGCGAGAGCACGCCGCGTTTGTTCAGGATCTCCTGCTGCTCGGGTGTGAGTGCCGCGCTTTTGACCGGAGCGCCCGCCTTGCCATTCGCGCCGATGCGCTCATACCCCTCGGCCTTTCCGCTCATGAACTCCTGGATCTCCTTGCTGATGCGCACGCTGCACCAGTCGTGCCCGCACATGGCGCAGAAGTCGGTGTCGACATCCAGGTCCTCATCGTGGTAGGCACGCGCGGTGTCGGGGTCGAAGCTCAGCTCAAAGTGTTTTTCCCAATTCAAAGCGGCACGCGCCTTGGTGAGTTCATCGTCGCGGTCGCGCGTACCGGGAATGCCCAGGGCGATATCCGCCGCGTGCGCGGCGATCTTGTAGGCAATACACCCCTGCTTCACATCGTCCTTCTTCGGCAGGCCCAGGTGCTCCTTGGGTGTGACGTAGCAGAGCATGGCCGCGCCGTGATAGGCCATGCTGGTGGCGCCGATACAGGAGGTGATGTGGTCGTAGCCGGGGAACATGTCGGTCACCAGCGGGCCGAGCACGTAGAAGGGCGCGCCGTGGCAGAGCGTGCGCTGGATCTTGGCGTTCCACTCGATCTGATCAAAGGGCACATGCCCCGGTCCTTCGATCATCACCTGCACCCCGCGCCGCCAGGCCCGCTCGGTCAGCTCGCCCAGCGTTTCAAGCTCGGCGATCTGCGCCTCATCGGTCGCATCGGCCAGCCCGCCGGGTCGCAGGCCGTCACCGATCGAGAACGTGACATCGTACTGTCGAAGAATATCGCAGATGTCTTCCCATCGCTCGTACATAATGTTTTCACGATTATGAACAAGCATCCACTTGGCGAGCAGGGATCCGCCGCGCGAGACGATCCCGATCAGTCGGTTCTTGACGAACTTCAGGTGGCCACGGCGCACACCCGCGTGAATGGTGAAGTAATCGACACCCTGCTTCGCCTGATGGTGCAGGCTCGCCTCGATCGTCGGCCAGTCCAGGTCCTCGATCTTCTTGCCGATGATCATCGAGTAGATCGGCACCGTGCCGATCGGCACCGTCGAGTGCTTGCAGAACGCATCGCGGCAGGCATCGATATCGCCCCCGGTGGAAAGATCCATCACCGTGTCCGCGCCCCACCGCACCGACCAGTTGAGCTTCTCGATCTCCTCGTGCGTACCGCTCGAGACGGGCGATGCGCCCATGTTTGCGTTGATCTTGGTCTTGCTGGCACGCCCGATGCACATCGGATCGAGCCGATGCTTGAGGTGGTTGATGTTCGCGGGGATCACCATGCGCCCCGCCGCGACTTCAGCACGCACGGCTTCGGCCCCCTTGCCGTGGAAGAGGACGGCAAAGTGTTCCTCGCGCTCCGCAACACGGCGCATCTCGGGCGTTACGATCCCCAACCGCGCGCTCTCCAACTGTGTGATCGGCGTGAAGCCGGGCGTTGGGGTGACCTTGCGGGTGAGGCCGCGGGCGTCGGTAAAGGTGTACGACTCGCAGGCCACGCACGGTGATGAGGCGACGGTCCTGGCATCCGCGGCGGCGCCCGTGAGGATTTCGACCGTCCACCCATCGGGGAGGAAGTCCCACGCCGTCTTGTCGCTGGGCGCCGGCATGCCCGGCGTGTCGGGCGAAGCGAACATCAGCGGGCCGCCGATGTCGGGAGCGAGTGCGAACGAGCCGGGCGTCGTTACGCCCGCAGTGTTGCCGGGATTGCGCGCGTTGTGCATTGGGGGCACGAAGCGGGAGATTTGGGACTGAGCGTGGGTCATTGGTCATTCCTTGAGGGAAGTTGGTCGTCGTACGAGTTGCTCGTGGGAAGTTCAGGGATCGCGAGTGAATCGAAAGTCTGAAGGACGTCATCGCGAACCTTGCACTCGATGCTTGATCGAGGCGTGATAATGGTCGGAGTGAGCGTGTTCGTGTGGCGTGCGGACTCGACCGATGAGCGGAGCATCTCCTCAGCAGTGCCGTAATGCCATACTTTCCAGCACGAAGGAAGTGGGCCCAGCCGGGGACTCCACTCGCCATCTCGGAGTGTGCTCAGCTCATCGTGTTGCAAGGCAGGCCATTCTGGCTGCTGTTCAGCTTCCAATCGCTTCCCTCCGCCGGTGCAAACCGGATCAGGTTCAACGGGTGCATCTCAGCGATCGGCTAGAAATAGCCGCCGCGCCCCGAGCGAACACCGCAAGCATAGACGCCCGCCCAGCCCTAAGGTGCCGACCGTGCCCGTTGCATCAGCGTGTTCAAAACATGCTTGCGCCAGGCCTGGTCTTCCGGCCTTTGTGACTGTTCGATCCGCATCCACTCTTGCGCCGCCTCTTCAAGCGCAACCGGGTCGCGAGATTCAGCCGCCTCCGTCATCCGCAGCCGCATGATCGCGGCGTATCTGTTCATATCCGAGCCTCCAACCGGGAGCGGGGCCCGCGTCACCATGCGTTCGAGGATGAGTCGGCGCAGGTCTCGGTCCTCGGCGGGGATGGCCGCCATCTGCAGGTCGCGCAGAACATCATTCATATCACCACCCACACCACGCGACGATGTGGCCGCAAGCTCAGAACAGACCGCCAGCGTGAGCATCAACGTCCGATGAGCCTCCGGAGAAAACTCGAGCGGATCGGCACGAACCAGGGCCATGCGATCGGCGAGGCCCGCAAAGACCGACTTCATTTCAGCCGGGCTTTGTGCCGCGAGCGTGCGGCTGATAAGCGAATACGGACTGGTCGGGTCCGCAGCCGCATCTGCCCCGCTCTCGGAAAGAATGACCAGCATGCGGTACGCATCCTGCGTGTTCAGGCCGATACCCATCAACACCATGAGCGATGGCGCGGCACCCTGCACGATGGAGGGATTCTCTGTCCGATCGATGCTCAGGGGCGAGAACGTTACGGGCTTGCGTGTTCGGGCGGGTTCGCTGGCGACCTGCGATGTCGGAGCGTTGGTGCGCCCGCCTGAATCGCCCTCACGCGTTTCCCCGATCCAGCCCGAATCGCTCGCCGTGGAAGGTGTGACTGTTCTCGAAAGCAATGTGCCAATCGTCAACAGCACCAGCAAGGTGCCACCCGCAAAAACGTGGATTGGATGTACTCGTCGCATCGGATTCCCACCCATCCGCCTGATCTTTCGCCCTGTTTGCCGCTGAAGTGTGCTGGCACTTCACGCATCATGTACCTATCCCACACACGATTGTTGCGGCACATAACGACTGCGCAATCGTATCACGATCTTCACGCGCCCCAATGCGGCTACCCTCGCTCCACCGTGATCAACCGCCGCACGCCAAGCCTGATCTTCGTTTTCATCACCCTCTTGCTCGATGTGCTGGGCATTGGCCTCATCATCCCGGTCGGTCCCAAACTCGTGGCCCAGGTTCAAGGCCTGCCGATCGAAGGGGCCGAGAGCCAGACATCGCTCGCGGTAGGAATTCTCGCGGCCACCTACGCCGCGATGCAGTTCATCTTTGCCCCCATCCTCGGCTCACTCTCGGATCGTTTCGGGCGCAGGCCGGTCATCCTCATCTCACTCTTCGGTTCGGGGCTTGATTACCTCGTCGCGGCCATCGCCCCCAACCTCACCGTCCTCTTCATCACGCGCGCGCTTAATGGCATCTCCGGGGCCAACATCTCCGCCTGTACCGCGTACATCGCCGATGTCACACCTCCCGAAAGGCGTGCGGCGGGTTTCGGCATCATCGGTGCCGCCTTCGGCCTCGGGTTCATTATCGGTCCTCTCGCGGGCGGGCTTCTTGGTGAGGTCGATATTCGACTTCCCTTTGTGGTCGCGGGCTCCCTCTCGCTCATCAACTGGTTGTACGGCTACTTCGTCCTTCCCGAATCACTCCCCGTCGAGCGTCGCAGCAGGTTTTCGTGGAAGAAGGCCAACCCCATCGGCGCGCTCGCGTGGCTCTCGCGAAACCATTTGGTGGCCACTCTCGCCACAACGCTCTTCCTCTTGAACATCGCGCAGTACGGACTTCACGCCACATGGGTGCTCTCAATGGGCATGCGCTTCCAATGGGGCCCGCGCGAAGTGGGGTGGTCACTCTTCGTGGTCGGCATCACCTCCGCGATCGTGCAGGGCGGCCTCGCACGCAAGATCATCCCCGCGCTCGGCGAACGCCTCTGCCTTATCGGAGGAATCGGCATCGCCGTACTTGCCTTCGCTGGGTATGGCCTCGCGACCGAGGGCTGGATGATCTACGTCATCATCGCCGCGGCCTCAATCGGCGGAGTCTCTGGCCTTGCTGTGCAGGCCATCATCAGCAAAGCTGTCTCACCGATGGAGCAGGGAATGCTGCAAGGCGCACTCACCGGTCTCTCCAGCATCGCCGGAGTTCTTGGCCCCCTTGTCGGCACCGGCGCGTTCCGCTACTTCACATCGGACATGGCCCCGGTGAGATTGCCCGGCGCATCGTTCCTCGCAGGGTCGATCCTCTCGATCTTTGCTCTGATTCCGGTGATGCTCGTCTGGAAGCGCATGCCCCGGACGGTTGAACAAGTTCCCAACAGTGACGGGGCATCGGTATCAGACGCGGAGTCCTGATTCCGATCTCCGCGGCAGTCAGCTGAAAAAATTCTTGCTCGCAGTGCGATCGCGCCATGGCGATCAGGCATCCGCGGAGATCCGCCAGCAACACCTCAGGCTGGCTGTGAATCCGCACCCAATTCCCGACGCAGTATCGAATGACCCGCGCACGATATCGTCAACTACGACCCCGCCACGGGCTTCGACCCACAACCCCGCCATCGCAGCATCGCCGCATGAATCGCGCCCCACCCCGCATCAAGCATGAAGAGACAGGCCGAAGCGGCACGATCAACCGATCGTTACTCGCCCATGGTTCTGCGCAAGGTTATCACTTGCATGGCCAGCCGAGATATCCTTGAGGCATGAGTAACCTCTCGCGGGCATGGGCGGTGGCGTTCTTCGGATTGGCGATGGCCACCACAACTCCGCACGCCCAAGCACAGGCCACAACCGAATCCCCCGCACCCGGGGCCGCGCCTGCCTATCAGCCGCCTCGCGAGCGCGATGCCGCTGGCAACATCATCGGCCCGGAACGCGCCGGATGGTGGAACGATGTTGTCTTCTACCAGGTTTTCGTCCGCAGCTTCGCCGACTCGAAAAACGGCGAACTCGCCAACGATGGCATCGGCGATATCCGTGGCCTCATCGACAAGCTCGACTACCTCAATGATGGCAACCCCAGCACCACATCGGATCTCGGTATCGGCGGTATCTGGCTCATGCCCATGACCGAGTCGCCCAGCTATCACGGATACGACGTGGTGGACTACCGCACGATCGAACGCGACTACGGCACCAACGACGACTTCAAGCGCCTCATCAATGAGTGCCACAAGCGCAACATCAAGGTCATCATCGACTTGGTTATGAACCACACATCCAGCAAGTTCCCGACGTTTATCGAGGCTGCCGATCCCAAGTCGCCCAAACACGATTGGTTCATCTGGTCCGATACCGACCCCGCGTACAAAGGCCCTTGGGGGCAGAAGGTCTGGCACTCGTTGCGCGGCGGAAATGGGCCGTATTACTACGGCCTTTTCGGTCGCGACATGCCCGATCTCAACTACAACAACAAGAGCGCAACAGACGATATGCTCGACATCGTCAAGTTCTGGGCCGCCGACGAGCAACAAGGCGGCGGCGGCTTCAATCTCGATGGCTATCGGCTCGACGCCATCCGCCATCTCATCGAAGAAGGTCGCCAGCAGGACAACACGCTCGCGACGCACCAGTGGCTCAAAGACTTCCGCAAGTTCTACAAAGACCTTTCACCCGACCTCGTGTGCGTCGGCGAAGTCTGGTCTTCCACCGAGTCCGCCTCCAGCTACGTCGGCGATCAGCTCGACATCGCCTTTGAGTTCGATCTCGCGGCGGCAATCGTTGACTCAGCAAAGTCAGGCAACACCGCGCGCGTCCGCACCGCTCAGGAAAAAGTCCTGAAGTGGTATCCACCAAACCAGTACGGCCGCTTTCTCACCAACCACGACCAGCCACGCATCATGTCGCAGCTCAAGAGCGATGCCGGTGCCATGCGTGCCGCCGCGGCCATGCTCCTCCTCGGTCCGGGTGTCCCGTTCATTTACTATGGTGAAGAAATCGGCATGTTCGGCGACAAGCCCGACCCAGACATTCGTACCCCCATGCAATGGACCTCCGCCGA
>JBBSBC010000202.1:0-6424 GCA_038251595.1 Phycisphaerales bacterium
AGCGTGAGCCGACCAAGCCCGGTGGCCCCGTTGAAGCCTGAAACGCGGATGAGGTATCCACTTCCCGTCACGACCGGCGCGGCCAGCCGCGACTGACGGAGGCCGGTGCAGACCACGCCCAGATCGTCATCGCTGCACGCGCTCTCGACGGGCATGAGGCAGTTGTCGTTATAGACGCTCAGCACCGTGTCGTAGGCCGAGCCGCACGTATCAGCGATCAGGTCGCCATCGCACGAGGCGGTGTAGAGGAACCAGACATCGGGCGTGGTGTTGGAGAGCCCGCAGGTCGCAACACCATCTTGCGAGGCCCCGCGCGTGTCGAAGGAGTAGGTTCCATCCACCACGTTGCGAGCGCGGTTGCACGAGTCGTTGTCGGTGAAGCTGATGTTCACCTGTCCGGGCCCTTGCCCGGCGAGATATCCGCCGACACGGATCAGGATCTGATCGCCACCCATCACGTCGCGCGCCACACGCGATTGCAGAACGCCGCCGCCGATGTCATCGTTGCAAGCCAGCGGCGCAGGCGGCGGACACGCGGGCAACATACCCCCGCCGGCGGTGTAGATCGCAAGTTTGGTATCGAACGAACTGCCGATGGTGTCGATCGTGATCCGCCCCTTCTGCGGCGAGCTGAACCAGTACCAGAGGTCCTGACCGATCTGGTTGTTGGCGAAGAAGTTGCAGGTGGCATCGGGCGCGCCATCGGTATTGGCACCGCTGCTGTTGAAGAAGGCCGTCGCGGCCAGATAGGGGAACGCGCCGCCGCCGGGCAGAATCTGCTTCGCGTTGACGCACACGTCGTTCATGATGAACCGAAGCGTGAGCGTGCCCGTGCCGGTCATGGTGTTGACACCGCCGACGCGAATGTAGTAGGCCCTGCCGATGGTGATGGGGATGTTGAGCTGCGAGCGCGGCGCGCACGCCGCGTCGGTGGAGTTGTCGTTGCAACCGCCAGCGACCAGTACCAGCGCGGTGCAGGTGAAGGGAAGCGGCGCGGGGGCCGGAGGTGGCGGGCAGGCGGGGAGTGCAGGGCCGTTGTAAACCGCAACGCGTGTGTCAAAGGCCGCGGGTCCGCCGCAGGTCTCGATCACCAGGTTGCCGGTCATGGGTGCGAAGTAGGTGAACCAGACATCCTGATGGATCTGGTTGTCGGGCGTACAGCCGGCGGCGAGGGCAGGCCCATCGGTCGTTGCGCCGACGGTTGTGAAGGGGTTGTCGCCAAGCTCGGCGGTCCGCGCGTTCGCGCAATCATTGTTTGGCGGACCAGCGGGCGAGGGTGTGACGGTGATGATGCCGGGACCAAACTCCCCATCACCAAATCCACCGATGCGAACCCAGTAGAGGTTTCCGGCGATGGTGGCCCGGACGAGCGAAGAACGCTTGTTCGCGCCCGCCGCGGCGTTGGCGTGGTTGCAATCGAGCGGTGCGCCGCCCGGGCAGTTGAGCAGGCGCGTGCCAGCGGGAACATCGCAGATGAAGGGCGCATCGTAGAGCGCGACGAAGTTGTTGTAGCTGGCCGTAACAGCGAAGGTCGTGTTGCCCGTATTGGTTGCGTGATAGACAAACCAGAGGTCGGCGCGCAGATCGTTCATGGCATCGCACGCGGCGCCGAGTGCCGGACCATCGGCGGGCCGACCGTTGAAGGGGAGCGCGCCCTTGTTGTCGAACATGTTGTCGCCATTGCCCAGGTCGCGCAGGCCGGAGTTGAAGCGAGCGGCCGTGCAGTTGTCGTTGGGCAGCACACGCACGCGGAGGTTGCCCGTGCCTTCTTCCACGCCACCACCAAGGCCATCGTCGAAGCCGCCCATGCGGATCCAGTAATCGCTCGTCGGCGTGCCCATGCCGTCGACCGCGATGGGGATGTTCATCAGAGGCCGGAAGGTGTCGGTGCCGCAGTCGTCATCGCCGCAAGCGGCGGCGGCGTTTGTGGGCGGGCAGACCACGGCGCCGGCCAGCGCCTCGATGGCATATGAGGCCAGTCGCGCATCAAACGTGGCATCGCAGGCATCGACCACGATGTTGCCAGCGCGTGTGGTGATGAACTGATACCAGATGTCGTGTTCAAGATCCTGATTGAAGGCCATCGGCAGGCAGGCGACCGGGTTTGGTCCATCGGTCGTCGCGTTGACGGTCGTATATGCCGTTGTGCCTTCGTAGATCGGAAGAGCGCTGCACGCCTCGTTGTTCGCGGGCTCGCCCGTATCGTTGTATGAGATGTCCAGTACGCCGCACCCGGCCCGGTCGGTGTTGTACGAGCCGACGCGGATGTAGAACTCATCGCCCGCGTTGACGTTGATGAGCACGCGGCTCTGGGTGCCGCACGCATCGTCGTTGCACGCCACCTCGGCACCCATCGGCGGGCAGTTGGCGGCATAGACCACGATCACGGTATCAAAGCCTGTGAGCGGGCCGCAGGTCTGGATCGTGAGATCCGCGGCGGCCAATCCCGGATAGGTGTACTTGAACCACACATCATTTACGCAAGGAGGAGCAAAGCAACCCGTGATTGCCGGGCCATCGGTGGTTGCCCTGCGGTTGTCAAAGAGGAAGCGACCCTCGGCCACGACCTGAGCGTTTGCACAGGCGTTGTTGTTGGGCACAACTGGCGTGATCGCGAGCACACCCGTGCCGTGCGCCTGGTTCGGACCACCGACGCGGATCAGGTACGATGTGCCTCGCACAACAGGGATCGTGACGCGCGATTGCTGCCCGCACGCGTTGTCGCTCGCCAAAATCAATGCGCCGCGCGGGCATGGCGCGAGCGCGCCGTTAAACGCGTAGACCGCCAGGCATGTGTCAAACGGTGTGACCTGACACGTCTCAATCACCACTTCGCCCGACTGGCAAGGGATGTATTTCCACCAGACATCCTGTGTGATCTGGCCGCCCGCGCACGCCGCCTCGGCGGGGCCGTCGGTCGTTGCGCCGTGCGTGGTGAAGAAGTTGAAACCCTCGCCCGCCGTGCGGAGCATCATGTTGCAGGTGTTGCCGGGCGGGGTGATGGCCGGCCCGATCTCAAGCGTGCCCGAGCCGGTGATGTCGCCATACGCGCCGACCCGGATCAGGTACGACGCGTTAGCCTGCGTGTTGTAGATCAGTTCCGAGCGCGATGAGCACCCTGTGCTGTCGTCGGCCACCGCGAGGGCGGTATCCGGCCCGGTCGGGCAGGCCAGGTCATAGATCAGCAGTCGTGTGTCGAAGTCTGAGTTGCAAACAGAGAACCGCACATTCTGCGGCCCTACATACGGCGAGTGGTAGAGGAACCAGATGTCGTTGCTTGCCTGAGTATCCGTCGGGTCAAACGTCAGGCGATAGTCGGTCGGACCATCGGTGGTTGCGCCTTTGGTGAGAAAGGCGATTGAACCGTCGCTCACCACGCGCGCGTTCATGCAGAGATCGTTGACCGGGGTAAACTGCGTCTTGACGAGGTTGATCGCGTTCTGCAGGTTGGGGTTGGTGATCACCGCGCCACAGTTGTTCGGCGGAGATGGGTTGGGCTGGCAGCCGCCAGCGGTGTGCAACCCGACCAGTTCGCCCAGGTTGTTCACCAGTGCGCACCCCGAATCGCCCCCGCAGGTATGGCAGTTGTGCCTGATGACCCAATCAGGCCCGACCGCCGCGGTCACGGTGCCCATCGAGCTCTGCTGTGTTCCAAACTTGGTTGATTCGGATTGCCCTTCCACGCATCCGCAGAAGCGCGTGATCGCCGGACCATCGGCCCCGCACCCAAACTTGGTCAGTGCCGCGCCATTGGCGGGTGCCGCCGCGGCCAGGGTGAATGAGGCTAGCTGCTCTTCGTAGACGGTCTTGGTGGTTGTGGAGTTGGGGCAGCAGAGGAAGACGCTCCAGTCGTTCCCGCACTCGCCCGGGTTGTTGTAGCGCAGCCGCCCGCTGTTGACGACAAACTGTTTGGCTACAGGCGGATGCTTGAGCCCGCAGATGGCCGCATCGGTATCGGGGATCGGGCCGAACTGCATCACCACCGATGGCTCGGATGCATCGGAGTTGTTGCTGCCCGAATCGAAACAGTGCCCCGCGCTGAGCAAGAGCCGATCGTCGCCATCATCATCGGGAATGACATCGATGATCTGTGCGGAACAAAGCCCGGCGGCGGTTGTGCCGCAGGGCAGGCCCGCCGGGCACGTGGGGAGCGGGAGGGCGAGTGCGAGCAGTCGTCCGACACGGTCATTGGCCGATGGAACTCGGTTGTCGGTGGTATCGCACACGCGACGATCGGAGAACCCGCCCTGCCCGGAGCCTGCAAGCGAACGCGTCAGGCGTACGCGGTTGTCGGTCGTGCGCGGGCCAGCCACCAGTTCAAGCAACACCGCCGAACCGTTGAAGTAGGCGGTGGTGTTCTTCCACTGGGCGAGCGCGGTTGCATCGAGCTTCTGCATCTCACCATCTGCGAATGAGGTGATGCGCAGATGGCTCTTGTCGCCGAGACGCACTTCGTCGAAGGAGAGCCGCAGCCATGGCGCGCCCGCCACCTGCACCACTTCGCTATAAACGACCTGCTCTCGCGCCTGGGCGTTTGCCAAGAGTCCGGAATCATGCTCGGTGCGCACAATGATGTGCCGAACAGATTCGGCTTGCCCGAAGGCCGATGTTCCGCTGGACAAGATTGCCGAGCAGACCATTGACGCGGCCACGAACGTGCGTAGTGCTCGCAACATCGATCGCTCCTCCATCAGCCCATGCGCGACCGTCACCCAATGCGTTCGACTCGGCTGAGTTCAGAGTTTCGCAGACTTTGGGATCTTGTCAATCCCCATATATGGGTGTTCTTGGAACAGTTCAGACCCCGCCCGTGCTTCCAAAGCCGCCCGCGCCCCGTCCGGTTTCATCGAGCGTGGTCACTTCGACCACCCGCACTCGCTCGACCCGGGCGATGACCATCTGGGCGATGCGAGTGCCGTGCTTCACGAGGTAGGGCTCGCGCCCGAAGTTGATGAGGGCGACCTTCACTTCGCCTCGGTAGTCGGCGTCGATCGTTCCGGGAGCGTTGGGGACGGTGATGCCGAGCTTGCTGGCAAGCCCGCTCCGCGGGCGCACCTGAGCCTCAAAGCCGGGGGGCAGGGCCATGGAGAATCCGCACGGAATGAGCACGGGCATGCCGCCGCGTGCGATCGGATCGAGGGTGATGCCGGCGTGCGCATCGCCACCTTCGAGACAGGCCGCCAGATCCATGCCGGAAGCGAGATCGCTGTGGTATTCGGGCAATGTGGCCAACGGTGTGAGTCGAAGAAACCGAAGGTCGATGGCTTGGGTGGTGGGCGGGGCGATGGAAAGTTCGGTGAGCATCGTCGAGGATAGCTCGGTGAACTCGGTAGACTCAGGCGGTGGCGACGATAGAAACGACAGATGCTTCTCTTCATGCACCGGTCACGCCGCGCCCCGGTGTTCTGCGTTACTTGTGGTCGGCGCGAGTGCCGGGCGATCGGCGCATGCACGAACTCGATGCCCTTCGCGGCGTGGCGAGCCTGGCGGTCGTCATCTACCACTACGTCTTCCGCTATGACCAGCTCTTTGAAGCATCCGACGATCAGGCTCCGCAGCAGTGGCTGCGAATACTGGGTGTTCCGCTCTTCTTCATCATCAGCGGCTTTGTGATTCCGCTGACCCTCGACCGTGGGCACAGGCCAGGGCAGTCGCGGTGGTTTCATCTCCGCAACTTTGCGGCGGCGAGGTTTGCCAGGCTCTATCCGGCGTTCTGGGTTGCGGCGGCCATCGTCTTTGCGGCGGTTTCGTATTTCGGTCTCCCCGGGCGCGAAGTGGGGTGGCGGGCCGCGCTCGCCAACATCACGATGCTGCCGCAGCGGCTCGGGTACAAGTACATCGATGGCGCGTATTGGAGCCTGGATATCGAGTGGATGTATTACGCGATGGTGGCGGTGGTGGTCGTCGTTGGCGCGCGGCGATGGCTCAACTGGGTGCTGGCGCTCATGGTCGTGCTCGACTTGTTGCGGGTGCCGGTGCCGCTGCTGCTGCGGAATGCGCAGACGTTTTTCCTGACGGGCCTGCTGATCTATGAACTGCGTCGGGGTGTCCGGTGGTGGATCATGCCGATGTTCCTGCTCTGCTTTCTGCGCGTCGCGCTCAGGCGCGATGAATCGTACACCGCGGGCTATGCCCTCAATGTCGCACTGGTCTACGCGGCGGTCAACTACCGCCTTCCGCTGCTGGCCAACCCGGTGCTGGTCTTTGCCGGAACGATCTCCTACTCCTTGTACCTGGTGCACCAGAACATCGGATACATCATCATGCGTCGCGCGGGTGAAGCAGGGTGGCCCGATCTGGCGGCGGGTCTGTTGGCGTTTGGCGTGGCGGTCGGTCTGGCAACACTGATTACGTATCTTGTGGAGCGGCCAGCAAACTCGTGGCTGCGGGGGCGATTGATGGTGCGCGGGGAGAGGGAGGTGGG
>JBBSBC010000203.1:0-6415 GCA_038251595.1 Phycisphaerales bacterium
GATCGTGCCGGAAACCCCAACCTTCCCGGCGGCTGCATGTTGACCGCGCGTGAGTGGGTCAAGTTTGGAGAGCTTGTTCGCCTGAACGGTGCATGGAGACAGCCCGATGGCACACTCAAGCAGATCATCCAGGCCGATCTGCTTGCGGAGTGCTTCAAGCCCTCGCTTGCCAATCCCGCCTACGGACTCACGTGGTGGCTGCTCGTTGGTGATCAGGAGGCCACGGCGGTTGCCGACGGACCGGTAGATCGAAAGGCTGGCTCAATCATCGAGAAGATCAAGGCGCGCGCACTGGCCGCGGAGATCCAGGGACTGACCGGGCCGGATGGCAAGCCGATCACGTGCTTTATGGCCGCGGGCAAGGGCAAGCAGAGGCTCTTCGTGCTGCCGGAGCAGAAGATGGTGATCGTTCGCTTTGCCGAAGATACCCGCGACGGTGCGAAGTTTTCCAATGCCGAGTTTCTCGCGCACCTCCTCGGTATCGGTCTTGAGTGACACCGGCGCAAGAGGGCAATACGCTTGGATATGCCCTTACCGACTTTGACCACCTACCGACTTGCCGCGTGCATCGTCTCTGTGCTGGCCAACATGTGCACACTGGCCGCGACGGCGCAACCGCCGAGCGGCGTAGCGCCTGCGTCTGAAGCGCAACCTGCTGTTCGCTCCCTGCTTGTGCCGAAGTTTGAGAAGGGCCAGCACGTCGTCCTCCGGCAGTTCAACCATCAAGGACAGGATGGCAAGGGGACTGTCTCCAGCAAAGTGTTTGTCGATGTTGTCGAGAAAGCTGGTGATGACGTCCTGCTCCGCTGGCAGGTGAGTGAGCCCGAGGCACCCGAGGGTCTGACCGAGGAAGAGCACGCCAAGTTCAACAAGATGTTCGCCAACGCGAAGTCGCCCGTGATGGAGCTTGTGTTCAAAGAGGGCGAAGGGCTCATCGGCATTCGAGACTGGGAGAAGACCCGCGATGAGATCATCGCGCTGACCGAGCGGTTGATGAAGGAATCACCCGAACTTGGCGGGGGTGATCCGGAAGCCTTGAGCAAGGCCATCTTTGGCATGCGTCGGCTGATGTCCTCGCGCGAGGCCACCGAGCGTATTCTGCTCAAGCAGGTGCGCCCATACTTCGAGGGCTTCTATCACAGGATTGAGCCCGGAGCGCAGCGCGTCGAAGAGGCTCAGCTCCCGGTTCCCTTCGGTCGAACGACGATCGTGCCCGCCAAGCGGACGGTTCAGTTGACCGCCGCCAGCCAGACCGACCCTGATGTGTACACGCTCATCATCGACCAGGTGATCGACCGAGATGCCGCCGCCGAGGCCATTCAGGCCGTGGTCAATGATCTGGCAAAGGGCATGGGCAAGACCGATGCCCTGCCGACCTCGATGGATATTGACATCAGCATCGCGCTTCGCTGGTCGTTTGATACGCGGCGCGGCTGGCCATCGCAGGTCTCCATCAAGAACACGCAAAAGATCGGATCGCGAAACTCGGTCGATGAGTTTTCATGGATGTTGCTGGAAGGACCGAGCATCCTCACCGCACCAACCGACCCGCCGTCCGCGCTGTCACCTCCTTCCGCCTCACCCGCACCGAAGTAGCTGCCCGCTCATACACTTCGCCCATGGCCGATGTTCCGAGTCCATCCAACCCTGATGCCAATGCCCATGTCAGGCATGAGGGCGGCACACCCGCTCATGCGCCTGCTCAGGTGCCCGCACCGCCGCGGCCGCCCGCCAAATCCGTCATGCGTTCGCTGGGCGAGTTCATCGGCCACATCGCGCAAGGCGTAAAGACGCCGGCCGTTTCCGCGGCACCGCGGCCCGACCCAACCGACACTGCCCGTCGCGTGGTTCGTGAAACCGTGGAGGAGGAAGAGCGCCAGACTCCTCAAGGCAAGGTTGTCCTCAGGCGCACCATCATCGAGGAGGTCGAGCTTCCGCCCGAGGCGCATCGCGCCGCCCCCGCGCAGCCTCCGCACCCCCCACACCCCGACCAACCGTGATGGTCGCTGCACTGGCCGATTGCCTGGGCTAAATATCAAGCGGTCGGTGCGCTCGGATCGATCTCTAAGAACATACTCTGTAGGTGTGTCGATCAGATGTATCGATCAAGGGTTTTTCGGTTGAAAGGACTCAACCCATGCTCCGTCTTTCTCGCAAATTTTCCGGTTCGATCGTGCTGATCGCGGCCGCGTTTGCCGCTGTTGGCGGCCTGTTTCTCGGTGGGTGCAGCTCGTTGCCCCCCAACAACGGCCCGATGGTCGCCATCCGCAACGACTCGGATGCGCCGCTCCGCGTTCGGTACTGGATCGGCGAACGCCGCCAGCAGGCCGCGGGCCAACCGCTCGAGATGAGCGGCGAGGAACTGCTTGAGATTCCGCCCTATGGCGTGAAGCAGTACAAGCTCAGCGCGTTCTCACCGTACCAATCGCCCAGCAACTCCTTCGTACGCGTGCAGATCGAGCCGATCGGGCCGAGCTTCCAGACCCAGACCCAATACTGGTACGAGCTCAATCCACCCTCGCCCTACTCAATCCGCGTTCACGGACGCAAGCCCAAGCTTGAGTTTGAACGCATGGGCCCGGGAACCATGGCGATGGTTCCTCCCTCGCACTGGTTCCATTCCGGCGATGTGCCCATCCCCGTGGTTGCCGGAGTTCCTAACGCGAGGAGCAAGCCCACACCCGGTGGTCCGACAGCCATCAAGCCCGCAACAACCGCCGCCATTCGCGTGCCACAGATTCAGAAGCCCGTGGCCCCGATCACCGGTGGTCAGGTCGTCGGCGTGCCCGAATCGGGCATGGGTGGGCGTGACTGATCCGCGCTCCATGTTCACCTAACCTCAGCGCGTGAACGTCTTACTTGTCACCCTCGGTTCGCATGGCGATATTCACCCGTTCATCGCGATCGCACGCGCGCTCAAGGTCCGGGGCCATCGCCCCACACTCGCCACCAATCCGTACTTTCAAAGCCAGATCGAACAGGCGGGTGTCGAGTTCGCCCCACTGACCGAGCGGGCCGAGCTGAAGCAGATTATCGCCGACAACAACGTCATGGACCCTGTCAAAGGGCCGATGGTGGTGATGCGCAAGCTCGTGCTGCCGTTTGTGCCGCAGTTTGTCGAGCGGATACGTGAGTTGATTCGTGAGCACAAGCCCGACGTGGTCGTCTATCACCCGATCGTGATCGGCGCTGCCTGGGCGTGCGAGCTTGAGGGTGGGGTGCCCACGGCGAGCGTGAGCCCGTCGCCCTTGATGTGGGCCAACGCTGCGGATCAGCTCGTGCTGCTTTCATTTCGATCGCACACGCCGCGACCGCGCGAGGTGCGGTTTGATATGTTCCTCGGCAGCATCTTCATGCGGTTCCTGATGGACCCGGGCCTGAACCGGATTCGCCGCGAGCTTGGACTGCGGCCGCGACGCGGCAACTTTCATCAGGATTGTGTCGGTGCCGATCTGAACCTCGGCATCTGGTCGCCACTCTTCCGCGCCCCATTGCCCAACGACCCTCGCAACTCGGTGGTCACGGGTTTCTGCTGGCACGACCGCGACCAGACGCAGCAGGTTGCCGATGGTGAGCTCGACGAGTTCTTTGATGCCGGACCACCGCCGATCGTCTTCGCGCTCGGTTCAACCGGCGTACACGCCGCCGGCAGGTTTTTCGAGCACGCGGTCGTGGCATCGCGCCGCCTGAAGCGGCGTGCGCTGCTGGTGATCGGGCGAGATCAACCACCACCCAAAGCGATTGCGGGCGATCAATCGATCAAGGCCGTTGCCTATGCGCCGTTCTCGGCGGTCTTTCCGCGCGCGTCAGTCGTGGTTCATCACGGTGGCGCGGGCACAACGGCCCAGGCTCTGGCCGCAGGCAGGCCGACGCTCATCACACCGATGGCGCACGATCAGTTCGACAACGCCGCACGCATGAAGCGACTGGGGACCAGCGAAACACTCCGCTTCGGCAAAGTTAACGCGATCAATCTTGAACAGATCATCCACGGTCTGCTCAGCAACCCATCATTCGAGCAAGTCGCGGCCAAAATCGGCCCGAGCGTTGGGGCCGAAGATGGTGCGGCTCGCGCTGCGGAGGCGATTGCGCGATGCGTGCATGAAAGGACCTAGCCGCTCGCTCAGCATCCGCCGAGATATCCGCCCGGAAAATCAAAGACATCTTGCAGAGTAACAACGCCATCACCATTGACATCTGCATATGAACGTCGCAGGAAGTAGTCTTGGACGAATGTGTACACGTCATCAACCGTTACGCCGCCGAAGCAGTTGTAGTCCGCAAGACAAACCGTGACTGCTGCGGGCGCACTCCTGCTTGACCCGCACGCACCGGTGACCACGCAGTCGTAGAGACCTGAGTCCGCATAGGTGACCGGTTGGATCCAGAGTTGACGGCCTGTGGTACCGCTCACTCGACCGCGAACTTCAACCAGTGGAATGCCTGATCTCCGCCACTGATACTAAATCGGACCCGGACCGGTTGCGCTTGTTACAAGGGTGGCATATTGGAAGCGGCCGCAAAGCAATGTTGCGTTCGTGGGCGTGACCGTGGGAGATGCAATCTCCGTGCGCCAACGCGCCCATCTCTTCGTGACCTGCCCATTCGCAGCGGTGAGCGCGCCCCCGACCACCAGATCGGTCGCGGTCGGCCAGAGCGCGTAGACACCGCCCTCGATCCCTGCGCGCATCGATCGCCAAAGTTCACCATCAACGCCGGACCACCGGGCGATATCGCGTGCGCCGACCACGCCGGGTACCGTGAAAGCCCCCGCCGCAATCAGATCATTCTTGAACACGTTCAGGGCGTAGATCGACCCACGCGGCCCGTTCGGGAAAGTCCGCGATGTCTGCCCGTTCCACGCCGCGAGGCTCGCAACACCGTCATCGATCCCGCCGACAAACAACTCGCCGCGAAACGATGTCAGTGCGCGTACTTCGCCGGGCACGAGGCCGCCGATGGGTTGCCATGCCGATCCATCCCAACGTGCGCTATTGACAGCGGCCGAGCCATCCGCACTCGTGAAGAGACCGCCCGCGATCAGTTCACCATTGTGCATGGTCAGCGCTTGGACAGGCCCGTTAAAGCCACTCCCCAGGTTCTCCCACACCTGACCATTCCACTTTGCGAACACACCAAGATTGTTGAATCGCCCACCTGCAAATACCTGCTGGTTCGGCCCGATGGCGAGTGCGCGAACGCCGTCGGTGATCATCGTGCCGGGAAGGCCAGTATCCAGGGGTACCCATTGGCCCGCCCACTTGGCGACATTGGGGGTCGATACGCCATTGGCGGTGGTAAATGTGCCGCCTGCGTACACAATGTCGCTATTTGAAACAAGCGCACGAACACGACCATTGATACCCGTGCCAAGAGTCTGCCAGCCCGTCTGACCATCGGACCAGCCCGCCACACCACCGAATGGTCCCGCCCCGATGCCGCCCGCCCCAATGCCCCCGGCATAATGCTTTGCAGGAATCGGCCCCGCGCCATCAGGATCGACGGTCGTCGGCGCATCGATCTGGTCAAACGCGACGATGGATTCTGTCTGGACTCCCCATTCGCCGCCACACTGCGCCACCACCGACGCAGGCACGCCCAAAATCACCGCCAAACACGCAACCAAGGCATGGGCCGAGAGGTGCAGAGACAAGCGCGGAGTGTGCATCGTGGTGTTCTCCATGGCCGACAACCTCTGCGGTTTAAGGTCGGTCGAGCAACAAAACGCTAGGCCCAACACACGCCGGAAACATTATGCTGGCCAGGAAGCACGTCCCGGCTTGGCTCAGGGTATAGCGACTCTCCGAGGCAATATCGGCCCGCCGCGGGCCGAGCGAGCGATGCACAAGCCTGCCCCAACTCTCGCCCGCAGAGCCAGCCGAAAACGGCTCGGAGAGCCGTCATACCAAAGGCCGGGCCACCTTCAGTTGCACCCCGCGAAGTACGCCGCGAGGAAGTCGAAGATGTCCTGGACGCTGATCACACCGGAGCCGTTGAAGTCGGCCGGGCAGCGCCACGTCACACCGAGTCCGGCGGGGTCGCTGCGGGCTGTGCCGCAGTCATCGGTGACCACCGCGTCAAACGCCGCGCCGTTGTCGCTCAGGGCCGCGGGGTTGATCGTGAGTATCGCGCTGGTCGCGCCCGAGATGGATCCGCCGTTGCTCAGGTTGACGCCGTTCCTTCTCCATTGGTAGGAGAGCGGGCCGGCGCCCGCGGGCGAGGAAGCTGCGGCGGTGAACATGACCGTGCTCCCGCTGAGGACGGCTTGGGCGATGGGTTGTTGTGTGATGATTGGTGCGGGAAAGTTGAGCGTCGTGTTCAGGAGCACCGAGACGTTGTTGCCGAAAAAGTTCGCCACGGCCAGGTCGGGCCTGCCGTCGGCGTTGAAGTCGCCCACCGCGACGGAGAGCGGGCC
>JBBSBC010000204.1:0-6405 GCA_038251595.1 Phycisphaerales bacterium
TCCCCCCACCACTCCGCCCACCACTCCCACGACCACCGCGCTTGCCGCGTTGCTCGAGGCCCGTGCCGCGCTCGATTCGTTCATCGCTGCGCCCGGCACCGCCGATCGCATCGAGCGTGTGGCCAGGCTGCTGGTCGAGCGGTTCAAGGCGGGGAACAAGGTGCTGATCTGCGGCAACGGGGGCTCGGCCTGCGATGCGATGCACTTCGCCGAAGAGCTTACCGGCCGCTTTCGCGCCCCACCGGCGGGCAAGGCCGACCGTCGCCCCCTCCCCGCGCTCGCCTGCACCGATGTCGGGCACATCACCTGCACGGCCAACGACTACGGTTTCGAGCACATCTTCTCGCGCTGGGTCCTGGCCCTGGGCCAAACAGGCGATGTGCTGATCGCGCTCAGCACCAGCGGAAACTCCGCCAACATCATCGGCGCGGTGCAGATGGCGCAGGCCCGCGGACTGCACACCATCGCGCTGCTCGGCAAGGGTGGTGGCCAACTCAAAGGCCTCTGCGACCACGAATGGATCGCCCCCGGCACCCACGCCGACCGCATCCAGGAACTGCACATGCTCGTGCTGCACACGGTGATCGAGTGTGTGGAGTGTGGTGAGTGGTGAGTGATACATCATGAGAGCCCTGATCGCAAACTCAGGGCTCTATGTGTGCGCGCGGGGGGAAGAATCAGTGGCGGCTTCCCGCGCGGGCCATCGCCAGATCATGAGCCCAGTCGTAGGCCTTGCCGAGGCTTTGCCAGTCGAAGGCCCATGAGTGGCGTTCGACCTCGTTGCGCAGGTCGATCCGGCCGCGTCGGTCGAGTTTGCAGAACTCGAGGAGGTGGCGCGTCAGGTCGCCGGCGGCTTCGTTGAAGGTGCGTCCGCGCCGGCGCAGAACCGTGAGCCCGCGCCCTTCCAGCTCGGGCAGCGTCTCATCGACATAGCGCCCAAAGCCCGCCAGGTCGCTGGTGATCGCGGGCACACCCATCGCCAGGCACTCAAGCGGTGTGTAGCCCCACGGTTCGTACGCACTGGGAAAGATGCCGAGGTGGCACCCGCGCACGAACTGGTCGTACTCAAGCCCCCACAGCGGGTTGACCGGCGAGATGAACTGCGGGTGGTAGACGATCTTGACCGGATCATCCTGCCGATTAAAGAGCCAGACCTGGCGGATCTTGTTCAGCACCTCATCCTTGGCATCATCCTCAAGCAGGTGCGTGACGACCATCGGCAGGCGCGGCGGGTCGGTCTTGAAGGCGTGCTGCGTGCGGCGGAAACGCAGCGTCCAATACTCGCTCACCATGTCATCGAGATTGACGCGCTGCTTGGCGGCCGCGCGGCGAAAGAGCGAGACCCCGACATCATCGGTGATGCGCTTGCAGACGGTCTCCAACTCGTTGAGCACACCGCGCATGTGCAGCACATCCGGGTGCAGCGAGCGCGTGGGCCGCTGCGTCACGATGAAGAAGACCACGGTCTTGTTGACCTTGTGCGCCTTGAGCTCGGCGTTGAGCCGCGCCATCGCCTCGATGCACAGGTCAAATCCCTTGTTGCGCGGCTCGCACCGGCCCGAGGTGAAGAAGTAGAGCGTGTTGTCGAGATCAAAGTCGTAGCTCGGGAAGAAGTGCCCCATGCTGAAGCGGTTGATCTGCTCTTTGAACTGCGCGTGCAGTGTCTGGAACTCGTGGCCGACGTTGTAGTTCTCGATGTTCAGACCGTTGGGCAGGATCATGTCGGGCCGGCGACCCAGCAGGTGGGCGCACTCCTCACCGGTGATCTGGCTCACGGTGGTGAAGACATCGCACGCCTGAGCGCAGGCACGCTCGATCCCGTGCTGGGCACGCACATTGAACTTCGCCGCCTCGTGCGCAGGGTCAAGAAAGGGAAGGTGGTCGTAGAACCACTCATCACTCCACGCCACGGTGCGCCCGAGCTGCGTCGCGTGCGTCGTGAAGACCGTCGCCACGCGACCAGCACCCCCACCCCCGCCCCCACCAACATCCGTGCTCTGCGCATCGGCTTCCTTCTTCAGCAGCGGGATCGCCAGCCCACCCATCCACTCGTGCGCGTGCAGCACGATGCGCCGATCACTCCGGCCCTTCCTCACCCCCACCCCCCCCACCACTCCCTCACCCCCCTGACCATCGCCCGTCAGCACGCCCGTCCATTCGCGCCGCACCTCACGCATCAGACGGCGCACCGACTCGCCAAACTTCACCACACCATCGACGAGCCAATCGCCACCGGGTGTCGGCGACTCGACACCCCACTTCTCCCACAGCTCAAACTTCACCAGGTCAAGCTCGTGCGCCGGCAGCTGGTCATACTCAAGCAGCAGCACCTTCGGGCGGCTGGGAATCAGCCATCGCCCATGATGCACCTTCAGCCCCCGTGCTGCGCACGCCTCGATAAGTCGCGCGATCCACCCCACCGCCCGACGCGGCTCAAACTCAAGCGCGGCCTTCGCCTGCACATACGGGCCGATCAGCACGTAGCGGTTGCGCCAACGACGCACCATCGTCGGCGACTTGGAGCGCAGCACCTGATAGATGCCCCCGAGCTGGTTGCAGACCTCCCACGCGCACTCGAGCAGCAACGCGCCCGCGGGCGCACGTTCGGCATCCGAGGGTTCATCCGCCGCGGGTCTGCCCGCTGAACGACCACGCTCGGCATGGGCGGGGGTGGTCGGCCGACCGGAATATGGAGATGATGATGGAGGCATGCACGCACAATGTAGCAGGAGAGGCGAAGGGCGACCGGCGGGCTTGCACCGCCCGACACGATCGACTCGGGAGACCGGCCAGCACGGGTTGCGGCGCCTGATCCGTCAAAGTGGGCCGTTTCGGGTGGGAACAGGCGAGTTTATCAGCCATTATGCACGGCGTTTTAGCGATAATTCCGCACGCCTTTGCATTTCTCTTGACCAGAAACCCCGGGTGTGGTCTATTCTCCTTCACGTCGCCGGGTTCTCTCTCCCCGGGGCGCATCATCCTGAATCGGAGAATGACCTTGGCCCACTCCGGCAAGTCGTCGTGTACTGTACTGAACCCGCTCATCGCGGCCGCGATCGCCTGCGCCTGCATGGCCGCGCCCGCACACGCCATCACGCTCGGTCAGCTTGATGACTTTCAAGACACGATGACCGGCGACTGGGACAACGGCGGTGCGGCACCCGGCCCCGAGAACCTCGGCGGCGGTCCCTTGGGCGCGGCCGACCGTTTCATGCGCATCAACGCCGATGGCTCTGGCGCTGGTGGCAAGCTCACGATCTTCAGCCGCGAACGCTGGATCGGCGATTACATTACGCCCGGGGTCACGGCTATCGAGATGGACCTGCGCAACTTCAGCTCGCAATCGCTCAGCATCCGCATCGCGATGAAGCAGAGCACCAGCATCGCGGGCGCGGGATATTCATCCACGGTCGCGTACGTGCTCCCGAACGATGGTCGCTGGCACCGTGCCACCTTCAGCCTTTCATCTTCGGCCCTGACACGCCTCGGCACTATTCAGGGAACACTCACCGATGTGCTGAGCGGTGGTGAGAACGGCGCGCGGGAGTTCCGCATTCTTCACTCGAACAACCCTTCACTCGGCGGCTCTTCCATCACCGGTCAGCTCGGCATCGACAACATCCGGGCCGTTCCCGGGCCGAGCGCGGCAACGTTGATGGCGCTGGTCGGCATCATCGCCTGCCGCCGCCATCGACGCGCTCTGGTCTGATCGCACAATGACGAAACCGCTCGCACGACTTGTGGGTCGTGCGAGCGGTTGCTGAAACTGAGCGTTCGGGCCGGAGGAGAGCCCGATTCAGAGAGTCAATCACGAACGACGGCGACGACGGGCGGCCATCAGCCCACCCATGGCGAGCAAACCTGCCGCGCCGGGAGCGGGCACGACTTCCTTGAACAGAATATCGGTGAGCTTGGTCGCGACGATGTCGATCTGGTTCAGGTAGACACCGGTGAGGCCGTTGTAGCGTTCGATCTCGCCGGTCTGAAAGGCGAGGTAGAGGTCAAGCGTGATGGGGTCCCATGAGAAACCGTGCGGGCCAGTGCCGGTGTTGATATCGCCATCGGCGAAGAGGGCCCAACTGCTAGTCCCCGCGTTGTAGCGATAGACACCCGTGGGCTGCGCGAAGCTCGCCTGGTAAAGGTTTGAGGCGTACAGCGAACCATCAGGACCGATCGCGATTTCCTGCGGCTCGAAGGGGACGGCGATATCCGCGCCGATCGAGAATCCTGTCGTGAAACTGCGCTGCTTGATTGAGAAACCAAACCCACCGGCCCAGTTGGAGACGTACATCCGGTCACCATCAAAGCAGTGCAGGTTGTACCCGTTGCCATCGCTCGAGACCGTGCGGACAAACGCGCCAGAAGTTGAGTTGAACTCCTCAACACCGGATGGACCGCCGACAACCAGGTTGCCGTTCGGGGCCTTGGCTGGCCCAAGACGGAGCCCGCCCGCCACGGTGCTGACAAACGCGCCAGAGGCCGAATCAACCTGAGTCAGGCCGCTGAAACCACCAAAAAAGAAGTTCTGACTTGGGCCAGCGACCGCACCGAGATACATGCCGATGCCACCGACCTGCGAGGTATTCGAGAACACCTGGGGCTTGGCCACACCTGCGTAGGCGCCGGGCACGTACGACCACGGGCTGGTACGCTCGTACTGATAGACCTCGTTGGCCGCATCGGAGGTCAGGTACATGTCCGCGGGGTTACCCGGGAACGATGAGGCCATCGCACTCGCAGCGAGCGCAGCGACAGCCAGAACGGGAAAAGCACACTTGATCATGGGTCTCTCTCTCTCTTCTCAATCCACACACGCCGCGACAAGCCAGCCTCTCACACGGAGGCCAATAATCGCCAGCCGCGAGCACACATATCACTCCGGCGATCTCTCCTCGCCAAAGATTCGTTAAAATGATCGAGGCCCGCCGATTCACCCTCGATGTGCCGCGATTCGCTCACGGCGGCACGCGCACATCCTGCGGGCAGCACTTCGTGGTGCATTCCGTTGGACAGGTTGATTGACCAGAACCTCTCTATGAAGCACACCAAAAAGGCCGGGTGGCCGTTTCATCTCAGATACATACAGCCTAATCTACTAATCGCTGCCGTGCAAGTGAAATCCCACAGTTCATGCGTTCTTAATCGAGTCGCCTGACACCCGATCCCAGATATTTTCCATGAGCGCAATCGATGCGAGCAGGCCGTTCTTCAATGCTCTGTGCTCGCTGCCCGTCAACTGCGGATGCCTGATCACACTTCACCACAACCATCCAAACGCCTGATACCCTCTCACCATGCTCACACTCGACTATTCCAACTGCCTCTCCGATCGCGTCGGTTCACACGGCATCGATCCCGATCAGTTGGCCGCGGGCGGCGAGTCGGCTGCATCGCTGGCCGCGCTCACCAAGCGACTGGCCACATCGCGGACTCAGCCGGGTGGGTGGGAGAGATGGCGCGAGCTTCACCGCGATCCGATGCGTTCAGAACACCTCGGCGCGATCAAGCCGCTAGCGGAGAGACTCCGTGCGCGCACCGACAACCTCGTGGTGCTCGGCATTGGTGGCAGCGCGCTCGGCAATATTGCCTTGCAAGGGGCGCTCAACCCTGCCACCCACAACCTGTTGCCCGATGGTAAACGCAACGGGCCGCGAATGTTTGTGGTTGACAACGTCGATCCGGCCTACTTTGGCGGCGTTCTCGACTACCTTCAATCTGTTGACCCCAAGCTTGAACGCACGCTCTTCAACGTCGTGAGCAAGTCGGGCGAAACCGCCGAAACCGCCGCTCAGTTCATGGTCATCCGCGACCTGCTCAAGAAGCATGGTCGCAAGGGTGCCGATCACGTGGTGGCGGTGACCGACCCTGCCAAGGGGACCATGCGCCAGATCTGCAACGCCGAGGGATACACCACCCTCCCCGTTCCCGATGGTGTGGGTGGTCGATTCAGCGTCCTCTCGCCCGTCGGCCTCTTCAGCGCGGCCATGTGCGGCATCGATATCGACGGGCTGCTCGATGGCGCGGCCAGCATGGATGAACCGACCGCACGCGAGGATTTTCGGCGCAATCCTGCGGCCATGATCGCCTTCCTTCTCGTCGAACTTGGCACGCGCAAGGGCAAGGTGAACCACGTCATGATGCCCTATGCAAACAATCTGTACTTGCTCGCGGACTGGTTCCGTCAGTTGTGGGCCGAGAGTCTCGGAAAGAAAAACGATGTTCAGGGTGACACGGTTTATGCGGGCTTCACACCCATCAAGGCCCTGGGCACGACCGATCAACACTCGCAGGTGCAGCTCTATCGCGAGGGCCCGAACGATAAGGTCTTCTGCCTGCTTGAAGTTGATACCCCCGGATTTTCCAAGAGTGATATCATCATCCCCACCGGGCTTGGGGTCGAGGCGA
>JBBSBC010000205.1:0-6328 GCA_038251595.1 Phycisphaerales bacterium
CAGGCAGCGTCAGCGAGATGACGCCTGCGGTTTCATTGCCCGCGGCATCGGTGCCTGTGGGACGATTCAGAATCGTAACGTTCCCCGTGACCGGATCCCAAGACGCAAGCACGCGCGTACCGCGGATCCCGATGGTCGCGACGGGAGTCTTGAACGTCATATTGTCGGCGCCGGACTTGGCGATCCCGCCCGAGACAAACTCGGCCGCGACGGTGTGCAAGGGGCCAAGATGGGCGATCACATCGGCCGCGGCACGCATGGAAGGGCCAAGGCGAAAGAGCGGAATGAACGCGGCCCAATGGGCAACCGCAGATGTCACGGGCAACACGGGCGATGAGGACTGTTGCCCAAGCACAACACCGGCTTGCTCGGCATCTGAAGATCCGACGGGCAGACCAACGCCGCCCGAGGGCGCGGGCATGGCAAGATCAAGGATCGAGGCGGGAAGTGGCTCGAAGCTGACGATCAGTGTCCCGCGATTTCGACGCTGGTCGAGAACCAGGCAATCGTCAATACCCGTGTGAGCGGTTGTGCCCGAAGCCGAAGCGGCGTGACGCGTGCGCCCGAAGTCTCCGATGGAAGCGAGCAGAAACAGATCGCCCTCGACAGAGGTGAGGGCCTGGCGCAGATCGTCGAGTGGGAGCGCGTGCGCATCAAACGCGGCGGCAAGCTCGGCCGCGCGGCCAAGCACGGGCGAGCCCACACCCACCACGCGCAGGCCAGCATCGGCAACGATGCGCTGGAGCAGGTTGAGCTGGTCGGGCTCAAGCCAGAGGATGGCGGTTCGTGTCACGGGTGAGGCCATGAGCGTGGAGTCTACCACAGTGTCCTACAATGTGGCTGGCCAACCGCGAGCAGGTGGCCGCCGCCGGGACCGCAAGGTTTCGTCGGAGGAAAGTCCGAGCACGATATGGACACGGTGGTGGGTAACGCCCACCCGTCCGGGGCTGATTGCTGATACCCGGGCGCGGGAAAGTGCCACAGAGAATGAACCGCCGATGGCCTGGTGGTGCCGCTGATGGCAGCGGGAGCGGATGTCACCGCTTTGGAAAGCGGTGACATCAAGCGGTGCCCGCAGCGGTGCCACCAGGATCAGGTAAGGGTGAAAAGGTGCGGTAAGAGCGCACCGCCCGGTTGGTGACAACCGGGGCATGGAAAACCCCACCGCGTGCAAGGTCACGCAGTTCTTGTTGGTGGCATGGAAGGCCGCACCGCTTTGGAAAGCGGTGCCACCGGAAAGCGGTGCCACCGAGGGCCTTGTCCGGGCCTCTCTGTAAGGAGCAGGAGCGGGTAGACCGCTTGAGCCCATCGGTAACGGTGGGCCTAGAGAAATGGCCGCCCCCCGCCGCGCATCCGGCTCCGAGCCCCCGTCAAAGTCGGGCCGGAGATGGCGGTGGAGGACAGAACTCGGCTTACACGCTCGCGGGGCGATCAGACGCGGGGCTTCGGGAGACCGAGGCCCCGTGGCCATTTTTGCCACAGCATCAGATCATGATTCAAGAGCCTTGCGACCCATGGGCAGTTCGAAGCGATCGGCGGTTCGGCAATACCCAAGCCCGCCCATGCGACCAACAGCGTTGAGCATGGCAGGATCGACGTGGTGACGATCGTTGATGAGCCCGTCGCGGGCAATGATGTGGATAACTTCGCCGATCACGATGTTGCCGCCCGAGGGTTGGCCGGGGTTGGTGCGGATGACCTGCACCGTGCGGCACTCGAATGAGATCGGGCTCTCAACGACACGCGGCGGGCGGACTTTGAGGCTCGATGCGGAATGAAGGCCCGAGAGATCGAACTCGCTCTCGCCATACGCGAGCGGCTCTGCGCACGCGGCCATCTGCCGCGCGAAGTCTTCGCTGACGATGTTGACCACAAACTCGCCCGTGCCGCCTTCGCTGAGAAGTTTGGCGTTGCGGAGCGAATCTTTCTCTGAACCATCGGAGTTGTTGGCGGGGCAGAAGAGCACCGTCATGGGGTTCGCGCCCACACCGGCAAAGAACGAGAAGGGGGCGAGGTTGAACTGGCCTTCGGGCGAGATGGTGGAAACAAAGGCGATTGGTCGTGGGACAATGCCGCCGATCAGCAGTTTGTAGCGTTCGGCGACCGCAAGAGCGGCAGGGTCGAGGTTCATGTTTGAGGATATGCGGCGGGGGAGAGTTGTTGTGTGAAGAAACCGTCTGCCCAAAAGAGAGAACTAGAATGAGCAATGGCTCATGCTGAACTCCCACGCGACCTGACCTGGCCCGGACTTCTTGCCCACTGGACCGCGCTGGCGCAAGCTTCGCTCGCGCTCCCGAAGGATGCGGAGGGTCAGCGCTGGCGCGATGCGGTTCCGGCGATCATCGGACTGCACGCGATCGCGCACGCGCTGGGTGAGTTGGACAAGCTCACACCCGAGGACGACCGCGCCGTAGCTCAGGACCGTGCATCGATCGGCATTCAGACACACGCGACGACGCTGCACATGCTGTGGAAGGACGATGATCTTCATGACGAGCTTCGCGCCCTGATCGACGATGCACGCACCGCGCTTGCGGCGACCAGAGAGGGCGGGGTCGAGTGGTGCGTGGTCGGCGAACGGCTGGTGGTTGACCATCCGGCCCAGCTCGTCAGCGCGCTGATCGGCGCGGGGTTCAAGGGCGATATCTATCTGCCGGTGCCGGGAACGGTGTTGTTTCAATCGAGCCCAGCGGCGTTTGCGCGCGGGCCGATGGGTGAGGTGCCCTCGCCGGAAGTTACCGGGGTCATTCGGGCGTATCTGAACAATGGGGGCGACGCGGTCGGTGGTGTCGGTGGCCATGCACGCGTACACGCCATGCGCCAGGTCTATCGACAGTTCGACTTTGGCAAGGGTGGGCCGGTGCGCGATCTTGTACAACCGATGAACCGGCCGCTGCCGGCCGGTCAATCGCAGATCGTGCCCGCCTTGATCGCTGGCGAAGCGCGACCCGTCACGCTTCCGATTCCCGGGATGGCGGGAATCAAGCCGCTGCCGGTGGTGTTTGCCGAAGATGACCAGTCCGCGACCGTGCCCATTTGAGGGTTGGCGGCAACGAATCCGGAGCGTGAAAGCGGGGGTTTGCGGCGCTAGGATTGTCTCCCCTCACGGGTAACCCTTTCAAAATCCAACCGAAGGATTCGAGCCCATGCTCAAGCGTGCGAAGATCAGCGTCATTGGTGCGGGTAACATTGGCGGCGAGTGCGCCCGATCACTGGCGATGAAAGAACTCGGGGATGTGGTTCTGCTGGACATCGCGAACAAGGAAAAGCCCGAGCTGCATATGCCGCGGGGCAAGGCGTTGGACCTCGCGTGCTGCGGCTCGATCGAGAACTTCGATGCTCGCATCACGGGCACCTTCGAGTATGCCGACATCGCCGACTCGGACGTGGTGGTGGTGACGGCGGGGCTGCCGCGAAAGCCGGGGATGAGCCGTGACGATCTGGTGCAGATCAACGCGGGGATTGTGAAGAACGTTGCAGAAAACATCAAGAAGTTTGCACCAACCGCGATCGTGATCGTGGTGAGCAATCCGCTCGACGCGATGGTGTATGTGGCGTGGAAGGTGACCGGGTTCCCGGCCCATCGGGTGATCGGTCAGGCGGGCGCGTTGGATGTGGCGCGGTACAAGACCTTTCTGGCGTGGGAGCTGGGCGTGAGCGTCGAAGATATTCAGGGTCTGCTGCTCGGTGGACACGGGGACGACATGGTTCCCCTCCCGCGGCGCACGAGCGTGAATGGCATACCTATCACCGACCTGCTGAGCGAAGAACGCATCACCGCGTGCGTGGAGCGTGCAAAAGCCGGCGGTGGCGAAGTGGTGAAGCTGATGGGCACGAGTGCGTGGTATGCCCCGAGCGCGGGCACGGTGGAGATGGTTGAGGCGATCGTGCGTGACAAGAAGCGCGTGATTGCATCGGCCGCGTATTGCGAGGATGAGTTTGGCGTTGCGCCGGGCAAAGAAGGCAAGGGTTACTTTGTGGGTGTGCCGTGCGTGCTTGGCGCCAAGGGTGTTGAAAGGATCATCAGTTTCAAGCTTGATGAGACCGAGCAGAAGTTCATGAACGAATCGATCAGCCACGTCAAAGACCTTGTGGGCGTTGTGGGCAAGCTGTACCCCGAGTTGGCCTGAAGCGTTGAACCGATGTACGGAGATTTTACGATGCATCATCGTCTTAGTGCCTTGTGCAACGTGCTGGCCCTGACCGTCGCGGCAGCGGCCCAGCAACCTGCAAGCCCGCTCGAAGCGGCCACCACACCCAAGTCGGATGCACCCGCGACGATTGTTGATCAATCTCGCATCGTGGGCGCAATGGCGGATGCCGAGATCGATGGCGTGGTGAAGTTGCTGGCCGGATCGTTTGCGAGCGAGGGCACGGGCGGTGATGATGCGGTTGCCCTGCGTTACAACGCGGCCCCGATCACCGTGACCGGGCTCGACAACGCGGTTTACTTTGAGTTCACACGGGCCGATTCTCCAGCGGAGGCCTTTCGGCAGGGCGTCTTTCATGCGTATCGGCTGAAGGGTGAGCTTCGGCTACGCGTGTTTGATTTCACCGGCAACGCCGGTCTGAAGGACACGATGGTCGGGCTTTGGGCCGCGCCCGATGCGCTGCCCAAACTTCAGACTTCATCCCTGGTTCCGAACCTCGACCTCACCCTGACACCCGGCGCGAAGGAAGGAAACTATCGCGGCGAGACACCCCACGCCTACCCGACCATGCACGATGGTGCGGTCGAGATGACCGCCAAGATCGTCATCGGCGAGAGGGAACTGGCCTTCAGCGATCTCGGCATCGCGCCCGATGGCTCGACGGCATGGGGCAATGCGACGGCGAGGGTCTTTGCACGATCAGCAACACCGCCCGCAACCGTGAGTCGAACCGATGGCGGGCTGATCATCGTCACGATCAAGGCTCCTGATGCCAACAGTTTGAGACTGGTGGAGAATGGCACGGTTGCGGTTCAATACACCGGGTGGCTGACCGACGGTGTGAAGTTTGATTCATCGCGAACGGCGGGCCGCCAGGCTTTCAGCACGCGGATTCCCGGCGGGGTCATTCGTGGGTGGAACGAGGGACTTGCGAAGATCGCCCCCGGTGAGCGGCGGCGGCTGGTGATTCCGCCCGAAATGGCGTACGGGCCGCGCGGATTTCAACGGGTGATTCCGCCGAACTCAACCCTGGTCTTTGATATCGAGTGTGTCCACGTTGACAACACCTTGCCCGCGGAAGCCTCGCCCGGAAGCGCACCAGCATCGCCCTCGATGCCCACCAACCCGCACACGGGCATGAAGCCAGCGCCGACGGTTCCGCCCAGATAACACCCGCATTTGCAACCAACCGCGGATAGATCATGACCTCTTCCACGCTGTACGACATACTGGGGATTGCGCCCTCCGCAACCATCGAGCAGATCCGGAAGGCCTATCGATCCCGCGCCAAGTCTCTGCACCCCGATGTCAATACCACTGTTGATGCAGGGTCAAAGTTCTCAGAACTTGCCACAGCGTACGAGACGCTCTCAGATGCAAGGCGACGTGCGGAGTATGACCTGCGGCTGGTTCAAGGCACGGCACATCAAAAGTCTCCACGACCAACTGCAACACGCCAGGCCCATTACACCTGGTCGAATATCGCCGCAGAAGATGGCAGCAGCTCTGGCCCACGTGGGCGGAGCGAGTTTGATGAGCTGTATGAAACATTTTTCATTCAGCATCCGCCCACTGGCTGAGTTTGCATCATGGGCCGGGGGTGTGGTATGCTCTCCGACCTGCCGCGTGGGTTGACAAACCAGTCGGAGTTGAGCAGAGTTTGTCCGAACCGGAAGCCCGCGGCGTGCTTGAAGAATCCCTCCTCTCACCAACTGAACGGATGATCCGACGTTGCTGAAGCAACAGCATCAAGTCTTTGTGGGGCTCCTTGCCGCCGTCGATGCGGTGGTTGTCACCGCGGCGTGCTTTGCCGCGTGGGGCATTCGGCACGCGATGATGAAGCACGCGTGGTGGCCGAACTCGTGGGAGCAATACCCCAAGGAAGCGCTCGCGCTCTACGTCGTACCCGTCATGCTCTTCAGCCTGCGTTGGTTTGGGCTGTACCGCCCGCGTCGCGATCGATCCGTCATCGGCGAGCTGTCCGATATTGTGAAATGCTCGGTCGCGGGTGTGATCGTGGTCGTCTCGCTCGCCGTGGTCTTTGAGTCGCACGTGCTCTTCGAGAAGCAAGGCGTCCCTTGGACATCCGTCGAAGTGCGCGGCGTGATGCTCGATGCCGGTCGCGTGCAACTCGGCGCGCTCATGGTCGTATTGCCGGCGATGCTCGCGATCGAGCG
>JBBSBC010000206.1:0-6274 GCA_038251595.1 Phycisphaerales bacterium
CATCACGGCCAACAGCACGGTCAACCTCGGACGGGGCAAGTTCAGCACAGAGAGCGTGCGGAACATCAAGGGGTATCAGCGGCCATTCTCCGCATGAAAATCCCCGATGTTCATCCTGAGCCAGAGAGCCTGCAAGCAACCACCAAGCCCCGCAAGGCTCAAGTGCCCAGCAACCCCAACCCCGCACCGCAACCCCCGCTCTCACCCGACGAGCTCGCCCACCTCCACTACCTCCTCCCACACGTCCGCCCCGAACGCTTCATCAAAAAACATTCCCCATCCCACTGGCGCGCCCTCCTCGCGCGCCATTCCTCCACCAAACTCGCCGCGTAGCCGTCTTGGGGGCCGCATGGTCGGAATTTACAGAAGGACAGTGCTCAAGCGAGGGTTGGATCGGTAACCCATTCTACAAGAACTCGCGCAAGCGGCTCTTCGCACCTGCCCATCTCTTGAAAACGGACAACCGCGATCATTCCCAGTGCGTGTGCGCTCTCACTGTTGCTCGTCGTCATGATTTAGGCACCATCTCAGTCACTCAGCGAGATTTGATTTCCATCGTGTTGCAGGAACACGTCCAACTCATTGCTATTTGCAACAAAAACGTACCGGCAGGAACTCGGAACCTCATGCGCACGACGGACCCGCGCCCCTTGTAGTTCACGGTGCCGTTCAACAGATCACCTCCGAGATGGGGGAACTCGATCAACGGATCTTTCAAAACCTTTGGAACTCCCCATGAATATCGCCAAGCTTTTTATCTGCGTTTTCTTTCTTATTGTGGGACTTGGTGGCCCAAACATTGTGCGGGCGGCGCCGCCCGGCGTAGTAGAAGATGCCGTTCATCACTTGCAGGATGCATCATACGCCTGGACAGATGAAAGCTTGAAGACAGCTCTGGCTTTACTCGAGCCTCAACTTCAGGCGGAACAGGATGCTCGCATTGCCGATGCGCTGTTACGCATTGTACAAGATCCGTCCCGGCAAGTAATCGTCAGGGTAGAGGTCTTTCGAGCTTTAGTTCGTGCAGCACCTCTTGGTCGAAGTGATCAGGTTTTCAACCAAGCCGCAGACGCCATGAAGAGCATCGAGAATCAGTCGGTTTGGAATGGTGGTCCGAATCAAGGTGTGCTGGCCTTTGATTTGGCCAGAGCATTCATTGAAGCGGGAAAGAACGAAAGGTGGGCGAGGGCCTTTGGTAATAGGCTCGAAACAGCCGACATCCTGGCCCGTGCGTACAGGGTCGGCCTTTACACGATGTGCGGTAACGAGATCGCAGCACGTCCCGATCTTGTTCTGCTCATCAAATCAGCAGGGTTGTCAGAACAAGTCCGGGAACGCTTCGCAGAAACCGTACTGGTTGAGAGTCGGACCCTCACAGAGGATCGGCGAATCTGCGATATGCTGAGCGAATCATCGGTGACTCGGCTCCGATCGCTGCTTGCGCTTGCAGATGGTGCCGGCCCGACGCTGCTCCCATGCGGCGCAGCGTTCGCTCTTGCACATCGGGGCAACGAACTGACGGTACCCATTTTGGAGGCCTTGGCCACCTCCGTCGAGAAACCGCGCCCCGACGATGTCGGTGCAGCTTCTTTCCGTCCTCGAATGGCGAAGCAGCTGCGTTCCTACGTGGCAATGATTCGTGCCCAATATACGCCGGGCGGTCTCGTCTCGTTGATTGAGGATGAAAAGTACTTGGACATAAGTGATGCTTGGCTTCGGGAGTGGGCGTTAAGTCGCGCTGTGCAGATCGGGATAGATCGACAGCAACTCCTCTCGGCGTTGCGCCACTACGCGGATGCTGTGCGCGCTTCCGTTGGTAAGCAGTCTGTGAGCCGGTTCAAGCACCCTCCTTTGCTCGCGCTGGAAGAACTCGAACTCCGCGCGGTTCAACTGGGTGTCGTTCCTCACGACGACGATGCAGGTTCCAACTCGATGACACCGCACAAAAAGTAACTTTCAGGGTCGCATAATCAGTACCTGTCGCAGCCACCAGGTATAGAGGGCACATACGCTCATCGAGCTCCGGGTAGCTCTCCGAATCCTGAGTGTTCTGGTCTCGTTGAATCTCTGCGGCGTAGCAACCAACGCCAAGCGCGTCTTCCCGGTCGGTCGTCAAGCCGACTGTTACTGTTGCCCTATGACATGGTCCCGAGGTTGCTCAGTTCGGCTTTCTCGACGGCTCAGTGCGCAAACTCCGCGTCGGCGCACCCGTTACTGCGGACGACTCGTACCTGATGAACGAGGTTCAACACCCCTACAAGGGCTGGCGGAGTCCCCAACCGCCTTAAGTTCCATCCGCCAATGACCGCCAAATCGGCAGTCACCGACGCCCCCTGCCCATTCCGTCACCCGCCACACCATTCCCACCCACTTCGCCGCTTCTCCTTCATTCATCTTCCCCGGCAACCGATTTGCTTTGGTGATCTACCATGCCTCTGTTCCCGCGGTGACGACCCACACCGGTTCGTCCCAACAATCGTGACGATAAGCACCCGAATCAGGTGTCTTGCCTCTTCAATCAGGAGTTCCCCATGCCCGCCGCAGGCGTGTCTTACCAACGCACACGAGAGATGACCATCGACGAGCTGCTTCTTGAGAACAGGGTGGTCTTCCTCATCGGGGAGATCAACCAGGCCTCGGCCGCGCGACTCATGATGCAGATGTTCTACCTCGAAAACATCAAGCGCGCCCAGGACATCCACTTCTACATCAACTCCCCCGGCGGCGCGGTCGATGACACCCTCGCCATCTACGACACCATGCGCTTCCTCTCAAGCCCCATCAGCACCTACTGCCTCGGTCGTGCCTACTCCGGCGCGGCCGTCCTTCTCGCGGCGGGCGCCAAGGGCAAACGCTTCATCCTCCCCCACGCCAAGGTCATGATCCACCAGCCCTATGGCGGTGTCGGCGGCCAGGCCGAAGACATCCGCATCCAGGCCGAGCAGATCATCAAGTCCAAGGACGAACTCATCAAGATCATCTCACGCCACACCGGCACTAGCGAAGAGCAGGTCCGCAAAGATGGCGAGCGCGACAAGTACTTCAACGCGGGCCAGGCCAAGGAATACGGACTCGTCGATGAAGTCATCACCGAGCCCATGAAGGACAAATGACTCACCGGTATGCCCGGCTCTCCGAGCCGAGCCTCGCAATCCCAACCTCACATCCCCCGAGCACTCGCCCCCGCAACACAGCAGAGAACCACCATGTCTTACCTCGTACCCATCGTCATCGAACAATCCGGACGCGGCGAGCGCGCGTACGACATCTACTCGCGCCTCCTCAAAGACCGCATCATCTTCCTCGGCGGTCCCGTCGTCGATGATGTCGCCAACCTCATCATCGCCCAGTTCCTCTTCCTCGCCAATGAAGATGCCAAGTCCGACATCCACTTCTACATCAACTCACCCGGCGGCAGCGTCTCGGCCGGCCTCGGCATCTTCGACACCATGAAGTTCATCAAGCCCGATGTCTGCACCTACATCATGGGTCAGGCCGCCAGCATGGGCAGCGTCCTCGCCGCCGGCGGCACACGCGGCAAGCGCTACACCCTCACCAACGCCCGCAACCTCATGCACCAGCCCCTCATCGGCGGCGTGATGGAAGGTCAGGCCACCGACCTCGAGATCGAAGCCCGCGAAATGCTCCGCATCCGCGAGCGTCTCTACGGAATCTACGCCGAGGCCACCGGCCAGCCCGCCAGCCGCATCGCCGAAGACTGCGACCGCAACAAGTGGCTCGATGAAAAGGAAATGGTCGAGTACGGACTCGTCGATCAGGTCCTCAAGAGCATGCCGCGCACCAAGCGCGATGAAGCCGCCGACTGATCGCCGACCAACTTCGCAAACCAACCTCGCACACCAACACCCCGGCCCACGCCGGGTTTTTCATGCGCGATCTTGTTCGATCATGCACGCTCATCCGCGCGCACACCCACAACCCCGCGCGGGTGCTTCTCATCCCGCCTCACTTCAAAGCCCGCGCCCACCAGGGCACGCGTCATCGTCTCCCCCGTCGCTGGTGGGTGATGCTCAACTTTGATCGAGCGCACCCGCCGCAGCCACGCCGAATCAGGTCTGACAATGCTCGCCTCCGCCCCTTCAACATCAATCTTCGCAAAGTCGATCGCGCTCACCCCCGCGCGATGCATGATCGTCTCGACCGTCAACGCGGGCGCAACCTTACGACCCGCCGCCCGGACCTCAACCCCATCAAGCGCGCCGACCCGAAAGCCCCATTCCTCCTCCCCTCCATACGCAACCTCACCATCCACATCCCACGCCGCCGCCCGAATCACCACGCACCGTGCCCCAAACGCTGCAAGGTTCCGCCGCGCAAGCGCGGCGTTCTGCTCATCCATCTCGACACACACGATCCGTGCCTCCGGAAGCATGGCCGCGTAGTGCGCGGCCGTGTACCCGACGTTTGCGCCCAGATCAAGAATCACCGCATCACGCGCCAGCCCGATCGGTGGCAAGTGATAAAGCCCCACAAACGTATCATCAAAAACCTGCGCATCGGTCGTCCCCGGCCGACAGTACAAAGGCACACTCCCCGCAGCACGCGGATGCAGCGCGACCGGCTCCCCGAGTGTTCTGCTGAGTGGTGAGGGCGAGTTCCAGAGTTCCGCGAGTCTTGCCGCATCACCTTCATCATCGAACAGTGCCCGCCATGATCGGCGGATGTGGTGCGTGGGGATGTTCGGCGTTGCACGAGATAACATGCCACCATTATCGGAGCGCACGCGCGGCGGACTTGATGCGAGCTGGCAAACCCGGCTGCGCTCTGAAATGCAATCATCACGCCAGCATAGCTTTGAGCACAGTCTTCATCTCAGCCGGCAGGTTCCTGGCCTTGCCCAGACTCTTGATGAACTGATCGTCATCGACCACCGTGAGCGGGTCGAGGCGGATGGGTTTGAGTTCGACATCTTGTGCCGAGGCCGCGCTTGGTGAGAGCTTGGTCAGGCTCTTGGTGTTTGTGCCGGGCAGCCCCTTGAGCGGGCGCTGCTCATAGCCGGTCTCCTGAATCTCATCCAGCGCGAGTGTCCAGCGCGGGCGCGCATCCGGCCCTGCCGCGCTGGCGATCGCCGCCATGGCGGGCGCGGCTTCGTGCAGTTCGGGCAGGTTGGCGAAGGCGATCTTGAGTCGCTCGGTCGCCTCCGCGAGCGAGAGGTCATCGAGCTCGGGCGACTCGGGGTTGGCGAGCTTGTTGGCAGGGTGCAGGTTCAAGGCTCGCGGCTTGCCGCCGATCTTCACCATCTCGATCCCATCATCGCTGTCCGTGAAGTGCTTGACCAGTTCCTTCACACCAAACCGCGCCTCGCCCCCGATCATCACCAGTCGCACATCGGTCTCATGGGCCTTCAGCACGGCCTTGTAAGGATCGGTGCCCGTCCCTTTGATGATCGTGAAGTCGGCGATGGTGTGACCGGCGGGGTTGAGGTCGGGATCGTCGGTCGATTCGCAGTTGCGCAGCAGCCCCTTGAGGTGGCGGCGCGCTGTGCCTGCTGATGAGAGCGTGACACCCTGGCTGGTGGTGGTGCCGCCGAAGAGGGCCTTGCACTCGACGTAGCGGCAGACCGCGGCCACCAGCGGCTCGGTCGAAGCGATGGTCTTCATCGGGCCGGTAATAAGCTGACGATAATCCTTATGATCGCGCCATTGGCCGCGATGCTTAAATGTTTGCGGCACATTCCATATTGGCAGCACGTTGTAGGGCAGGTGGTTGTGCAGCTCCATGAAACCGGGGAAGATGAACCCCTCGGCCGCGCGTGCGGAGACGCCCGCGAAGCCCGCGGGTGCTGGCTGCGGTGTTGGCTGAATCGCGGCGATCAGCCCATCGCGGATGTAGATCGTGTGGTTGGTGAGCGGCTGCGCGCCCGGCTTCATGGTGACCACGGTGCCGCGGATCGCGCTCAGCCCGGCGCGCCGGGCCGCGGGCCGCGCGGCCTGCGCGCTGATACCCATCGCTTCGATCGTGAACGCGCCGGCGTGCGCCACCGCCTGCGGCTCGACTCGATCCTCGGCTTGTAACTCGGCAGGCACACCGAATGGCCCGGCCATCGATCCGGGCGGGATCGTGACGAGGATCTTGGGGCGGGTCTGGCGAACAGCCCAAGGCTCGGTCGATTCACGCATCCAACGCGGTAGCCCGGCGGGCAGATCGATCGCGGGAATGACCGAGTAGTCAGAAGCGCGGAACTTGGTTGAGTAGCGCGAGGTCGGCTTGGGCGAGATGTCGGGGTGCGTGATCTCGGGGCGAAGCAGATCGA
>JBBSBC010000207.1:0-6269 GCA_038251595.1 Phycisphaerales bacterium
AGGCTCAAGCTCGACCGAGCTGGGCTTGCTGCGATAGCCGAGAACATGCACACCCGGCGTGACGATGCGCACGAGGCCGGCGGGCGATTGCGCATCACGCCCGACAATCTCCTGTACCCGATCATCCGGGCCGTGAATGGCAAAGTTCTCGATGATCGAGCCCTTGCGCGGGAACGACTCGCCCGGCAGGGTATCGCCGATGCGAAGATCGACCTTGAGCACCGTGTTGGGCGGCGGGCGGAAGGAAGAAGGTTGTATCCAGAACTCGTGTGCGTGGGCCAGGGTTGAGAGAACTGCGACAACCGCGAGAGCGGCCGCGACGGGTCGGGTCAATTGCATGGGTAGATTGGTCCTGCGTTTGAGGCGTGCGTGCGTGCAGATGCCCGGGCAAGGCCTTGGGCTGCGGGAGAATACGGTGACGGAGGATCGCGGGTTTTTGCCGTGCCTTGGTAAAGGGCCTGTTTCCAAACGCCCTATTGTTGGACCGGAGACCCCATGCGAAGCGTCACGCTCATCACGACCGGCGGCACGATCGAAAAGACGTATGACGAGATGACGGGCGAACTCTCGAACCGCCGCTCCGTCGTGCGACGCATGTTGCGGCGGGTGCGACTGGAGGACACATCGGTTTCGATCGTCGAGTTGCTGAGCAAGGACAGTCTTCACATGACCGAGGATGACCGGGGCACGATCGTGGATGCCTGCCGCGCAGCCGGCGCGGAGCGTGCGGGGCTTGAAGCGGGCACGGGCATCGTCGTGCTGCACGGAACAGACACGCTGACACTCACGGGTGAGCGGCTGCACCGCGAGCTTCGCTCACTGCGCATCCCGATCGTGCTGACAGGCGCTATGCGTCCGTTCGAGATGATCCGATCCGATGCGCTGCAGAACCTGACGGAAGCGATCTTTGCGACGGGGCTGCTCGAACCGGGTGTGTATTGCGCGGCACACGGAAGAGTGTTGAAGTTTCCGGGTGTGCGCAAAGACCGGGATCAAGGGACGTTCGTTAAAGACTCGCATTAAGTTGGTGCGTGCGAGGGAGAATCGGATTGGCCGCTCTTGCGTGCGCGACCATCGTCGGCGAGCATCATGATGCCCACCACGATCAGCACAACAGCGATGAGCTTGCACATGGTCATGGATTCACCAAGAAACCACCAACCGAGCAGGACCGCAGTCGCAGGCGCGAGGGCGAAGGCGATCGGGCGCAGCTTGGAGATATCGCCACCCGGTAATGAGAGACCGAGGTAGAAAAAAAAGACCCCTGCAAAACCGGCCAGCACACCTGAACCGATGATCAGCTTGAGCCATGTAGAAAGGTGCATGTCACGCCACCAGACCTGCGGCTCTTTCTTAAAAACGGCGTGCGCAATCAGGAAGCCGATCAGCGCGAGCGGCAGCGTTACCGCCGCGCGGATGACCAGCGCCCCAAGCCCGCCGATCTCGCGCGTGTTGATCGCCGACTTGGTGAAAATCTCGCCGATACCCCAGCAGAGGCCCGCGGCGATGGCGCAGAGGATTGCTTGCATGTTGGCAGTGTAACCGGGTATGTGTTTGAGTTCACATCGCCGACCTGCTTGAAGTCGGCTTGATCTCAGAAACAGTGCGCGCAGCACTTCCCGCCGAGTTGTTGGCTCGGCTGGATGAGCTTCAGCGCGGACATGTACGTAACCAATGCGTCGATGGACGGCATCACTCTGCCAAAGTCATGGCGAGTGATGATGCCAACGCATGATGTGCAACAGTCAGGACGTATGCTCAAACATGCCCGAGCATTCTCAAGCATTAATCGCGTTGATCTTGATGCGCGTGTAACGCTGGCGGTGGCCTGTGCGGCGGCGTGAGCCCTTCTTGGCCTGAAAGTACTGGATGCGAAGCTTATCGCCCTGCACCACGCCTTCGACAACCTCTGCCGAGACTGTTGCGCCAGCCACGTAGGGCAGACCGATCTTGACGGCGGTCCCGTCCTTGCCACCAACAAGCAGGACCTTGTCAAAGCTGATCTGCTTGCCGGGCGCGGCCGCGCCAGCGTCGATAAGGTCGATCAGGATGATGTCGCCAGACTCAACCTTGCGCTGTCCGCCGGATTCTTCGATGATTGCGTACATGGGGTCACATTCCAGAAGTCATCCGCACTTGACGGGGGGGCAAAGGGTCGCCCGGCTTGAAGCCCGGTTCGCTGCGGGGGTAGAGCATAGGGAACTTCAAACGTGGAGGCCACAACTGAACAGTCGATTTCGGGATGGCGAAGGGGCCCGCTGGCGATGCCGCCAGCAAATCCTCACGCAACACGAACATGCAGCCCGGAAGCTGCCCCGGTTCGACCGGAGATGTGATAGCCGCTCAAGCCTTTGAGTCGTCGCGATCTTTGGAAGAACGCTCAGATCGCTTGCGCATGCTCTCTTCAAGAATGCGCTTGCGGATGCGGATGCCCTTGGGCACGATCTCAACGAGTTCATCATCTTCGATATATTCGAGCGCGGCCTCAAGGCCCATGAGTCGCGGCTGCCTGAGCACGACCGTGGCTTCCTTGCTCGCAGCCCGCATGTTGGTGAGCTGCTTGAGGCGGGTGATGTTGACCACCAGATCGTTGTCGCGTGTGTGCTCGCCAACGACCTGCCCGGCATACACCTTGTCGCCGGGATTCACGAACAGGATGCCGCGTTCGGCGAGCAGTTCGCAGGCGTGGTGCGTAACCGAGCCGGTCTCAAGCGAGACAAGCACGCCCTGCGACCGACCGAGCTGCGCGCCGGCCATGGGGGCAAATCGCTCGAAGGTGTGGTGCATGATGGCTTCACCCTGCGTCGCCGTGAGCAGGCGCGAGCGAAGGCCGATCAGACCGCGCGCGGGAATTTCAAACTCCATGTGCGTCATCGCGTCGCCGCGTGGCTCCATGGTCTTGATCTCGCCCTTGCGTGCGCCGGTCAGTTCCATCACCGCACCAACAGCACTGTTCGGGCAATCGACGACCAACCATTCGATGGGCTCATGCTCAACACCATCAATGGTCTTGATCACCACCTGCGGCTTGCCCACCGCAAGCTCGAAGCTCTCACGCCGCATTGTTTCGAGCAGAATACCCAGGTGCAGCAGGCCGCGGCCCGAGACCTTGATCTCATCGCCGAGACTGAAATCGACCTTGAGGGCGACGTTGTGCTGGAGTTCCTTTTCAAGCCGCTCGCGGATCTGGCGGCTGGTGACGTAGTCACCTTCCTGACCGGCAAAGGGCGAGTCGTTCACACGGAACATCATCGAGAGCGTGGGCTCATCGACCGTGACCGGAGGGAGCGCGACGGCGTGCTCAGGATCGGCGATGGTGTCGCCGATATCAACCGATTCAAGTCCGATGAGCGCACAGATATCTCCGGCCTGCACACTCTCGGCCTCGACGCGCCCAAGCCCGACAAACTTCATCAGTTTGCCGATGCGGCACATCTTGATGGTGCCATCCATCTTCATAACCGCCACCTGCTTGCCCGAGAGCACCTTGCCGTTAAACACGCGGCCGATGCCGATGCGCCCGACGTAATCGTTGTAATCGAGCGTCGTGATGAGCATCTGGAGCGGGGCGTTGATGTCGTCCTTCGGCGCGGGGATGTGCTTCAGGATCATCTCAAAGATCGGGCGAAGGTCGGCATCGGGCCGACCGGGCAGTTGCGTGTGGCCCGTGGCGGTCTTGGCCTCTTCAAGATCAAGTGTCGCCCAGCCGTTGCGTCCCGAGGCGTACACGATCGGGAAGTCGAGGGCGTGATCGTCGGCACCCAGCTCGACAAGAAGATCAAAGACCTCGTTGATGACCTCTTGAATGCGCGCGTCTGGCCTGTCGCACTTGTTGACCACCACGATCGGCTTCAGCTTGGCTTCGATGGCTTTGGAGAGCACAAACCGCGTCTGCGGCATGGCTCCCTCGGAAGAATCGACCAGCAAGAGACACCCGTCGGCCATGCGCAGCACGCGCTCGACCTCACCACCGAAATCGGCGTGGCCGGGCGTGTCGATGATGTTGATGTTGAACAGTTCAATACCTGCGGTGGCGGTGCTCGGGCGCACGTACGTGACCGCGCAGTTCTTCGAGAGGATCGTGATGCCGCGCTCGCGCTCGAGCGGGTTCGAGTCCATGATCAGGTCGTGCTGCCCGCCCGCGAGCTTCTCGAGCTCGCCCACGCGGAAGTTGCCCGATTGCATCAGCAGGTGATCGACCAGCGTGGTCTTTCCGTGATCGACGTGCGCGATGATCGCAACGTTGCGGAGGTGCGATGCCCCCGTGTCGTAAGCGGTTGTGGTTTCGGTGGTCTGGGTGGCTGCGGTCGTCATGGTGGAGGGGCTTTGAGAACTGAATGCGCGAGCGCGAACAGATCAGAGGGTTAGGAACCGGGCACTATCGACAGCCGTCCGCTTGCAGGCCCGCGCGAATGATCGCCACGGACACTCGCACGTGAACAAACCGACGCATCCATTGGCCGCCTTATGCCGATGCCAGACCCGAATATCAGGTACAAGTTTGGGACGCGTACCGAGCTTGCTGCCAACTATAGGTGTCGCGAACGCACTCCCGGAGTCCTTGCGCCGATTTCATGCTTTTCGTTCGGGTTGGGTTCGCAAGCTACTCTTCATGGTCACCCATCTCGATCCTCAACCCATCAAAACAACCAGCCCGGCCCCGCATGTCGCGAGGCCGGGCTGATTGTAAATCCGGGAGCGGCGCGCCCGAGACCGTGCTTCAGGCGGCCTTCTTCTTGCGATTCTTGCCAACGGTGCGCTGGTTCTTCTCGGCCCGCTGGTCGGGACAGTCGATCAGCGTCTCGACCATCTCGAGCGGGCTTGATGCCCAGAGATCAGCACCGATCTCCTCAGCGAGACCTTCGGCACGATTGAACACGCCCCCACCAACAGCGAACTGCGTGTTCGGGCAGGCACCGTTTGTCTGGAGTCGATCGATCAACTCGCGAATCTCGGGGAGGTCCTGCGCGGCCGAGCTGAACATCAGCAGAGTGTTGGGCTGAACGTCCTGCACACGCGCCATGATCTCGTCAATCGCGATGCCGCCACCACCAAAGCTGACGGTGTATCCGGCAGCCTCGAGCAGATCAACCGCCATCTGTGCGCCAAGCTCATCGGCATCGGACTGGCCGCAGAAGGCCAGGATGCTCCGACCGCGCTTGTTGTTGAAGGGGAGGCTCGCGGCGGTCTGGTCAACCAGCACACGAAGCAACCGGGTGGCCATGTGGTGATTGATGGTGGTGAGCTGATCAGCACGGAACAGTTTCTCAAGGTGCTGATAGGTCGGCCAGAAGACCTGCTCGATCAGGGCTTCGGGGCTGCCGAGCGTGCGCTCAGCCTCCTGTACCACCAATCTCGCCTTCGGGCGATCGCCGGTGATCAGCGTGTCAAAGAGTTTCTCGATAAGTGCTTCAGCGTTCATACGTTGGGTTCTCTTCGCCACGGTGTGGCCTGGTGCATCGGGCTCCGCCGCGACACATCAAAGTTGGTTGTTGCTCGCGACCGGCTTCCAGCCGGCGCGCCTTCCTGTTCGGTGTCAACCGATCTCAAACACCCATCCATTGGGCTCGCTCGACCTTGGTGCGATGAGATGTCTATCGAGCCCTGAGACTCGATGAGCCGTAATTCAAGCCTCATTTTGCAATGTTGCTCCGCGCGACTGATAACGCGCATGAAAAGCCGAAATCAGCCGGCGTGAGTTATCGGCCAGTCCTTGACCGATCAATCCGGGCGAACGAAGGCCCGATAACAGTTGCAGATTCCGAGCGTCAAGTGCCGCACATCTGGAGTGACAAACCCCGCCGCGCGCAACGCATCCATGAATGCCCGCTCGGGCATGAAGGTAGCGACCGACTTGGGCAAGTACTTGTAAGCACCCGACTTGTCGCCACTGATCAACGTGGCCGTCACCGGCATGATGCGCCGGCAATACAGGTTGTTGAACCATCGTACAGGCGGAATGGATGGCTCGGCAAACTCCAGCACAACGACTCGCCCACCAGGGCGCAAAACACGACGGAACTCGCGCAGAGCTTGCGCGGGGTCCTGCACGTTGCGAATACCAAACGCGATCGAGAGGATATCAAATGACTGATCAGCAAACGGCAGGCTTTGCGCATCACCTTGAATGTACGAAACACGGGCCGCCGCGGCACCCAGATGTCGCGGTGCTTTCACTCGAGCGATGTCGAGCATCTCGGCCGTAAAATCAAGCCCCACCACTTCCTGCACGCCGGATCTGGCAAAAGCCTCGGTCAGGTCGCCCGTTC
>JBBSBC010000208.1:0-6267 GCA_038251595.1 Phycisphaerales bacterium
CCGAGTCGTTGAACAACCTTGCCTATGTGCTTGCGACGGAGTTGAAGCAGCCGGGCGATGCATTGCCCTACGCACAGAAGGCCGTCGATGCCAACCCCAACAGCCCCAACGCGCTCGACACGCTGGGTGTCTGTCAACTCGGCCTGCGCGATCTTGACAACGCGATCAAGACACTGACTGCAGCGGTGGAAAAATCGAAGACCGATAACGATCGGGTGCCTTCGATGATTCACCTTGCGGAAGCGCACTTTGCCAAGTCGGCACGACCGGAAGCCAGACGATTGGCCGAACAGGTGCAAACCATCCTGAAAGGCGACGCGGCGTTGAATGCCCAGCACGAGAAGAGCCTCAAGGAGCTTGAGAAACTGCTCGATGGTCAATGACGCGCTTGAAGCGTTGTCTGGAAAGCGATCACGATTCCCTGACCTCTTTAGGCGTCCTGCGTCGCACAAGCGCGTCGGATTGACCCCCAAACGGACCCTCTGCCATGTCTACTGCAACTCCTCAATCCCCATCCATGCCTGTTCGGGCGAACCAGCCCGCGCCGATGCACCGCGCGCAGCCAGGCTCGGGGGCCGCGGGCGCAGCACCGATGTCGGGCTTTGCCAACATCGATCCGGTTCGTCTGTTGAGACGATACTGGCCGCTGCTCGCGGGCGCGGCCGTGCTTGGTGGTGCGCTCGGCACCGCCGCGCACTTTGCGCTGCTGAGCTTGTATCCCACGTGGACATCCACAGCGACCTTTGCGTGCTTTCCGCCGCGAGACAACCCGCTGGAGCTCCGCGCCACCGGGATGCAGCAGACCGACTTTGACCGCTTCATGGGCACGCAGATGGCGATCATGATCTCGCCCGACGTACTGGCACGCGCTGTAAAGAGTCCCGACCTACAGGCAACACAGTGGGCCAAGCAGTTTGTTGTGAACGGCAACTTTCAACCGCTTGGCGCGGTGGCCACGCTTCAGGATCGGCTCTCGCCCCGACTTCAGCCTCAGACCACGCTGATCAAGCTCGGATTTTCATGGCGGAAAAAAGAGGATGCCCGCGCGGTGCTTGAGGCCGTGACCAACGCCTATCTGGCGCAGGTTCGCACATCCATCAATCAGAACTCGGTCGATCAGCGCGAAGTGCTTGACTCGCGCAAGCGCTCCATCGCCGAAGAACTCAGTCGGCTAGGCAAGCAACGCGAGAACATCCTGACGACCGGACGCATCACCAACCTCAACGATGGTGTGAATGCCGAAGAGCAGTCGCAGCAGCAGCAGACCAAGGATCTTGTGGAGGTGGTGCAGCAGCTCTCGTCGGTAAAGTCTCTGCTCGAGCGCATGCAGAACGCCGAGCAGAACAACGGCGTGCGCGACTTTCCGCCGGACATGGTCGATGACGCCAAGCTCGACTCGGTCATCCTCGATCTCACCCGCCAGATCTCGCAGCTGAAGGTCGAAGACCAGTTGCTCCGTCAGCAGGGTTATCGGGCTGAACACCCCGCGGTCGTCGCGGTCTCTGAGCGGCTCAAGGCCGTGAAGGCGCAGCACGAAGAAGAGATGAAACTTGTTCTTCAACGCATGTACGACGGCAATGTCGAGAGTCTGCGAAAGAGTGTGGACAGCACCACCGCCCGCAAGGACAAGCTTGAGAAGGACCTCCAGGAGACCAGCAACCGCAAGCAGGATCTGCTGAGGATGATCACGCAGATCGATCAGATCGATGATCAGGTCAAGCAGCTCACCGAAGAGCAGAGCAAGATCAACGAGGCGCGACAGAATATCGACCTCATCAACTCGAGCTCGGTCTTCGATCAGGTCCGTCTCATCATCCCGCCCCAGGCACCCAACGAGGTGAGCTTTCCCAAGCTGATGATCATGCTCCCGCTCGGCGTGCTCCTGCTTGCAGGTCTTACGGCGAGCGTGGTGCTTCTCCGCGAGATCATGGATCAGCGAGTCAAGGGGCCGGCGGATGTCGCGATGATTCCGCGTCTGCGTGTGCTGGGCATGATTCCCGATGCGGCCGAAGATCCCTCTCGCCCCGCCTCGGTCGAGACCGCCTTCCGAGACACGCCGGGCGGTGTGGTGACCGAATCGTTCAGGCAGGTTCGCGCGCCGCTTGTCAAGAAGATGGATACCGACGGCCTGCGCACGGTGCTCGTGCTGGCCGGAATGCCCGGCTCGGGGGCCACCACGGTAACGTGCAACCTCGCACTGGCGTGCGCCGGTTCCGACGATCGCGTGCTCATCATCGATGCCAACGTCCGCCGCCCGTCGATGCAGCGCATCTTCGGCATTGCCGACCAGCTCGGGCTTGCCGATTGTCTTGCAGGGCAAACCACCTTTGCCGAGGCCGTTCGGCCGACCAGTGTTCCCAACCTTTCGGTGCTGACCGCTGGTTCGGCAACAAACCGTATGATGCCCGAGCGACTGAGCACCGAGGGCATGACCAGGCTTTTGGCCGAGGCGTCCAGCCAGTACGACCGTGTGTTCGTTGATTGTCCGCCGGCGATTGTCTCTGGCGACGGGCTGGCTCTCGCCAACCGGTGCGATGCGGTGGTCATGGTCGTCCGGGCGATGAACGAAAAGCGTGGTTTGGTGAACCGCATCCGTATGCAGTTGTCCGAGTCGCGGGCTGAGCTGATCGGCGTTGTTGTCAACGCGGTCAAGTCATCCGCTGGCGGATACTTCAAGCGCAACATCCAGGCGACGCACGACTATCACAACGCGGGCAAGTCGGCCTGAGACGTGTAAGATCAGAGAACCGGCCCAGGGTCGGGTGTGTGCTGGCAAGATCGGTGGGCGTAAGACTTTACAAGAGTCTCCGACCCGCCCTGCACGCTCAGGAATAAATGGCCGAACGCGTATCCGAAATGGTGATGCGCTGGCCCGATCGGGAGAGTCGAGGAACCGTGCCTCTGATGCAGAACGGAAATCATGAGGCCTCTGGCGCGCGTCAAAGCACCCAGCATGTGCCGCGCCGGGTGCTGATCACCGGCGGTGCTGGGTTCATCGGGTCGCATCTCGCCGAGCTTCTGCTTCTCCGGGGCGATCACGTGACCGTGATCGATAACCTCTCGACAGGCGTACGCGCCAATCTCGCCGCGGCAGGGCAAATCGCCGTCGCGGGCCCGAGTGGCGCGGGCAGCGACAGCTTGCGCTTCATCGAAGCGGATCTTTCAAGCACGCTGGCGGCCTTCGGTCCAGGCGATCTGTTCGACGAGATCTTTCACCTCGCCGCCGCGGTCGGCGTCAAGCTGGTGGTGAACGATCCGATCGGCTGCATCGAGACGAACATCATCGGAACCACCAACCTGCTGCGCTTCGCGCAGACGCACGGGCCGGATGGAGGCCCGGCACCGACACTCATCGCATCAAGCTCCGAGGTTTATGGCAAGTCGGACAAGATCCCCTTCAGCGAAGATGATGATGTGGTCTATGGGCCGACCACGCGCTCGCGCTGGTCATATGCGGCGAGCAAGGCCGTCGATGAATACCTCGCCATCGCGCACCACGACAAGAACGGCCTGCCCGCTGTCATCGCACGATTCTTCAACACCATCGGGCCGCGCCAGGTTGGTGCGTATGGAATGGTTCTCCCCACATTCGTCAACGCGGCGATCAGCTGCGAAGATCTTCCGATCTATGGCGATGGCCAGCAGGTCCGCTGCCTCTGCGATGTTCGTGATGTGGTCGAGGTGCTCCCGCGGCTTCTGGCGACACGAGCGTGCCATGGTCGCGTCTTTAACATCGGTTCGGACCGGCCACTGACCATCGAACACCTCGCCGACCTGGTCATCCGTACGCTCGGCTCGAGCTCCGGCAAGAAGTTCATTCCCTACGACACTGCGTATGGGCACGGCTTTGAGGATCTTCGTCGGCGCGTTCCTGATCTCTCTCGCATCCGGACCGCGATCGGTTTTCATCCGCTGATCTCCCTCGAACAGACAATCCGCGATATCGCAGCCACTTTGCAGCCCGAAACGGTCCACACCAGCACAGTGGTGCGATCATGATGCAGGATGCACTCTTACCCCCACTTGGCATGACGAGCTCGACCTCTGACCCCGCCATCGCGGCCCAGCTCACCGATCTGCTCAAACAGACCGAGAGCCTGAACGCGCAGGTCGAACACCTTGTGCAGCAGGTTGCGCCCATCGCACGAGCTGGTCGGCTCGAGATCTTCCATGGCTACATGGGCGTGTTTGTCATTTCGTTTCTGGTGGCGCTCATCGCCACGCCGATCATGCGTCGGCTGGCCATCGCGAACGGCATCATCGATCGCCCAACTGTGGCCAGAAAGATCCATCGCCTGCCGGTCGCTTATCTGGGCGGTGTGGCCGTCTACCTCGGCATCCTTGCCGGTATTCTCTTTGCCTACACACAGCCTTACCACGGGTGGATCAGCTTCCATGCTTCAAAAGGACACGAAACCGCGCTCCCCGGCGGGGTGCCGATCTCGGTTCTGCTCGGCATGACGGTCATCATGCTCTGCGGCCTGATCGACGATGTTGTCGGCATCGACCCCCGAGCAAAGGTCGCTGGCCAGTTGTTCGCCGCGGCCGCGCTCGCAACACAGGATGTTGGTGTGAAAGTTGCGGCGGGTGTTCTGATCCCGCTGGCCAAGGCGATTGGGATTGGCACTCAGACGGTCGGCGGCTTCGAGACGGTGATGTTCAGCATCCCCCTTCCGGCCGAGATCGGCGGATTTGACGCGATCACGATAGACGTGGTGTATTGGGTCGGAACGGCGGTCATCGCCATGTTCGTGCTCGGTGCGTGCAACGCCTCAAACCTGGTGGATGGGCTGGATGGGCTGTTGAGTGGAACCACCGCGATCGCCGCGGGCGGGCTGCTGCTGGTGGCGCTCATGCTGGCGGCTCGTGATGATGGCCCTCTTGACGGGGCGAGGATCGTGCTTTGCCTTGCGCTGCTTGGCGGTTGCCTCGGGTTTCTGCCGCACAACTTCAACCCGGCAACGATCTTCCTTGGCGATTCCGGGTCGCTGATGCTCGGATATCTGACGATTGTGGTCGTGCTGATGCTCGGTGATACGGGCAAGACCTACCTCGTGCTGGCGGGGCTCATCATCTACGCCATACCGATCATCGACACCACGCTTGCGATTGTGCGGCGCAAGATCTCCGGGAAGAAGATCTCCGATGCCGACGATCAGCACCTGCACCACATGCTCAAACGGGCGCTCGGGGTCAAGGGCGCGGTCTTTGTGCTCTACGGAATCGGGATCGGCTTCGCAATGCTTGGCATCGCACTTTCGGCCGGTCGTGGACGGGTGACCTACGCCCTCACGCTGGTCTTTGCCGCGTTCATCGGCGTGACCAGCTTCAAGGTGGCACGCCGGGCCCACCACGAGCGTCAGGCTGAGGACATGGCCGCGGTCGGCGGCGGGAAGATCGAACGATCATCCGGATCTGCCGAGGCACCACAAGCCGCCGCCGCGGCCAGCAGTCGCGGAAGCACAACCCAAGGCGAGGTCGCATCCGCCGCGGCGGGCGATCGTAAAAACTAGCTGGTTGAGAGGGCGGTTTTCGCAGCCGGGGGCGTGCCGCCGGTATACTCCGCCTGATGAGTTCCGCCACCACATCGACCAGTTCCGGTGCCGCCAAGCCGGTTCGCACAATCGCCCTGATGAACCAGAAGGGCGGCGTAGGCAAGACGACGACCACCGTCAATCTCGCGGCCGCAATCGCGCTGCTGGGGCGGCGCGTGCTCCTGGTGGATCTTGACCCGCAATCACACGCCACGCTGCACGTCGGAGGCGACCAGCCCGCGACCGAAGGCGAGGGCGAACCCATATCGGATGCCCCATCGGCGAGTGTGTACGACGTACTGCTTGACCCGAACTTTCCCGCCGAGCGGGCCATCCGCAAAGTTCGTGAGAACCTCTGGTTGCTTCCCGCCGAGACCGATCTCGCCGCGATTGAGACTGAGCTGGCAAGTGTCGATCCCGCGCAGCGAACCACCCGGCTGCGTGCCGCGCTCGATCGGATGAACGGACGCTTCGACTTCGTGCTGATCGACTGCCCGCCCTCCCTCGGTGTCTTGACACTCAATGGTCTGGCCGCAGCACGCGAGGTCTTCATCCCGATGCAATCTCACTTCCTCGCGCTGCAAGGCGTGAGCAAGCTGCTTGAAACGGTTGCGTTGGTAGCCAAAACGGTGAACCCTCGCCTGCGTGTGACGGGTGTGGTTGTGTGCATGCAGGACACGACCAGCAACCACTCCAAGGAAGTCGTGCAGGACCTTGTGGACTTCTTCGAGCA
>JBBSBC010000209.1:0-6258 GCA_038251595.1 Phycisphaerales bacterium
CCTGTGGGCAAACCGAGACGGTTTCTGGGCCCGGCGTGACAGCCCTGCTTGATCGCTTGCCGATCACTTCGCGATAGATTCCCTCGACCTCACGCACATGGTCGGGGTAACTGCGAAGCACTGTGGCCTTGTGGATCTCGCGCGGCGAGGGAAGTCGTGCTTCACCGGTCACAACTCGCGTGATACACGCGGCCAGTCCGTGTTCATCTCCCCCCGCAAAGAAGAGTCCATTATCCCCTTCGCGGACCCAATCCACCGGGCCGCCCAGCCGCGAGCAGATGACAAACTTCCCGGCATGGAAGTTCTCAAGCAGCACAAGCGGAGAGTTCTCCATCCAGATGTGCGGCAGGATTCCAACATCAAAGTCTCCGCCCGAGCCTATCAACTGCAAGAGGTCGTACCCCACACCGGGCCAGACGCAGACCTCCGGAAACCTGCTCAGTCTCTTCTTGAATCCTGATTCCCATCCGAGCGCGCGGATCGTGAACTGGCACCTCTGCCGAACCTCGGGTGTGAGCAGCGGGATCGCCCGCGTAAGCACCTCAAGACCCTTGTTCGCCCGGGTTGTTCCGAAGAAACCAAACCGCAACGGTCGCGACTCGATGGCGGGGTTCCATGGCGACTTGTCATAGTACGGCGAGCGCCGCGTGCGCCGGTTGATCTGGTCAAAGTGTGGCTGGCCGAGCCTGACCCATCGTGTCCGCTCCTCCGCTACACCCATAGTAACATGTACTTTCCGTAGAAATTCGCTGGGAGGGATGACCATCGATGCTCGGTTCAACGCGGCCACGCCCGCCGCACGGCGCTCTCCATAGGTGTTGAGCACTTTGAGATGAACCTCGCGCGAGGCAAGCATCTTCTCGTTGGTCTTGAGTGGCACGCGGATGTAGTTGCTCGGCAGCTCGTGCGGCGCAAGCCCGGCATCGTGAACGATCGTTCCATCGGTGATGGTGCCGCGATCAACATCGAACCCGAGCGCGAGTTCCGGGTCGGGCAATCCTTCCGGGTTCAGCGCGGGTGGTACAAATCTACGCGAGAGTCGTCCCGATAACAGTGATCTGAGCGCGGGCTTCACGCCATACGCCATTTTGCGAATCACATCCGCCGGATACAGACCCAACAGCCACTCAAGCGTCTGACCGGTTGATCGCTGCTGTTTAAGCCTGAGCACATCCTTCGGTTCCATGCATTCGGCGCACCGCATGCCGCCTTGGTAGTCCACGCAGACTTCAGACTCGCGGTAGAGAAGATCAACCTGCGGACAGACAAACCAGTAGTTATGCAGCGTCGCGACCACTGGGATGCCCGCATTCTCGATCGCTCCGATCAGGTCCAGACCATACCCCTCCTGCGAATGAATATGGACGACCTCGGCCCTCACCTCGCGAAGCCACGAGGTGACCAGTCCCGATGTCGCGGGGCTGGAAATTTCCTGACGCATGTTGGCGAAGTTGAATGCGGCGGGCGCGATGTTCGGCGAGTTGCGAAGTTCGTAGCACCTGATCCCCGCCCACGTTTCGCGCGGCGCAACGTGCGGGCCGCGCCTGCCGAGCAGACCGCGCCGGTAGCTCATGCCCGATTGCAGGTAGCTCACGCTGTGCCCGCTCATCATCAGTCCGCGAGCCAGTTCACTCTTGCTGAGGTTGTACCCGCTCCCCTCGCGTGCCTGACTTGAAAGTCTGGCCCAACCGATTAACGCGATACGCAGTGGTCGTGGCGATCTCGGCCATGGAACTCGCTCCGTCGCCTCCGGCTCTTGTGCCAACGGCGCGGGCATCAGGGGTCCGGCCTTCGGCGGGTGCAACCCGTGCTTGGAGGTGTAAAACTCGCGGCCTGTAAGACTCGATGGGGGCATCTTCCGCTTTCGCTCTGCCGCCGCAACTGGGCGGAATTACTTGTTTGGTTTGCGGGACTTCGGGAAGACGGATCGATTTTCCGCTCATCCGTAGCGTGTGGGGCTTTTGTATGGTTTAATGCGCCGTGCGAACCAGAGACACCGCACCGCGATCGGTGCCCATCTCGCGGTAAACTTGAGCCTGGCAACCCAACCATCGCGCTCAACCTGGGCGACGGTCGGCTTCTTCTGATCGATGTGAAGATTCCAGCCTCCGCGTGCAAGCGCGGGGAAGTCGTTGGTTTGGTCAAAGACCACCACCGCACTCGCGCCTGACTTCGCGATGTGCAGTTGCTTCTTGATCTTGGAGCCCCGGTGACTCCCATAGACAATCGAGCCGCTCGGCAGTTCGCCCCCCACATCGTTACGCACGATCAGGCGATACTCCGGTTCTTTCAATCGGTCGGAGGGCATCACGCCCCCTCCCGCACCAACCATTCTGTTCAACTCCTCAACGCGCGACCGCACGTGGGTGCGGAGGTCATCCGCCCACTTGAGCGCATCGGCGTGCGGGCAGACAATCGCCACCACCACGCCGCTGCGCAGCAGGTTCAACCGCTTCATCGCGTCAAAGACCGGTTCGCCAGACGGACCATCGCTCCCGGTCTTCCCGGTCCGTCCGATCGCGATGTCGCGCGCCGTATCCAGAATGATGTCGGCGTGAAAGAGCCGCCGGTGCATCGCGGCGCGCAGACTATCGAGCAGAATGGATTTCATCGCGCGCGTCGTCACGGTGCGAAGCTGCTGACCCGCGAGCACCTTCTGCCCCATCCAGACCTTGTTGCGATTCGCGTAGTAGATGCGGGCCGGGGTCAGTTTCAAGTTCCAGGGTGTGTGGTAGACGACCGCATCAAGCGCGAGCACCACACGCCACCCCGCCTTTGCGAAGCGCAGGCACCAGTCGGCATCATCGCAGTAAATGAAGTAACGCCAATCCCAGAAACCGACCGCGGGCTTTTTCTTGTCGGCAGTACCGACCACCGCGCCCCATCGGGCGAGCATCGAGCACGCCGAGACCACATCAACATCAATCTGACCGGTGAAAACCCTCTCGCCGCGCGTTCCGCCAGTTTGGGCAATCCACTTCAGCCACGCTTCACGTTTAGTACTTTCAGGACCCTCGGGAGATGCGGAAGTTGGGGCGGGCGCCGAAGGAGCGAGGGGCGGGCAGTCGTCCTGCATCGCGCCCGTCATGCGGTTGTAATAGATCGTCGTTTCGATGGTCGTCTTGCGGTCGGCGATATTGACCGTGCGTGAGCCGACCAACCCGATATCCGTCGAGCGCATCATGACGCGGGCCAGGTTCTCCAACGCATCCGCCGGGACATCGGCATCATCATCCACAAGCCAGACCAGCTCAGTCGGAGCCCGCTTCTGCGGCTCAACTTTCCCAATGCTGATCCCTCTCCCAACGATTCCCGACCCGCCCGACCCCGACATCCGCTCACGCTCCATCGCCCATTCGGTAAACGCAAAGCCGGTGTTGAACCCCCCGCACCCGCCGACGTTGGTCCGGTTGCGAATCACCGTGAGCGAGCCGAACCCAAGCGTGTTTCGTGCCTCCCCCTCTCGGCCACCGACCGCGCCAACCGCACGGGCCGCCATCGCGGGGATCTGAAAGTTGGGCTCGTGCGCCGCGCTGGTCTGGTTCATCACCACCATCTCGGGTCTGAACCGCTCGCGCAGAAACTCAGGTGTGCCATCGGTCGAGGCGTTGTCGATCACCGTCACATCCATCAGTTCACGCGGATACGTCTGTCGCGAGAGCGAGAGCAGCAGGCTCTCAATGCAGACCTGGCGGTTCCACGTAACAACCAGCACACGTACGCGCGCGGTCGGCACCGTCGGTGTCACTCGCACGGTCGATGGTGATTCGCCCGTATCCGGGCCGCCAACGGATGTCGGCAATGCACTGTTGGAAACAACCGACAACGCCGGCTCCAGTATCCTCGACATCCCCTGAGACTACCCCTGCTCATCGGGTCGGAGTTTAGCGCGCCCAGTCCTCCCCGTCCCCCCCATCCCCCGTCCCCGCCTCGCCAACCAGTCCCACCCAACACGCTCACCCGATGTTCCTGTACGCATCAATCGACTTCCGCAGCCTGTCCGGGCTGGGCAGGTCATCGACCACCAACTCGATCTGATCTGTCCCCGAGCCATCGATCCCCAGTGTGCCTGTTCGCAGCATTCGCTGCCCGAAGGTCTGGACCACCTCAATATCTTTCACCTGATCGTGCAGAATCTCGCGAGTTCGCTTGCTCAACAATCCACGGCGAACGGTTGTGCGCTTGTTGGTCACAATGACCATGGTCCCCATCGCTTTAAGCTTCCACAACGCCACCCAGACCAAGCCCATCAACAGCAGCCCCAGACCTGCGAATGCAGCCCAGCGGTAGTTGGCAAACGTCGCGGCAAACTGACCCGCGATCGCCAGCCCAATACCGCCCAATATCAGCGATGCCAAACCGAGCCCGACCAGCGGCCTGGCCCTGAACATGACCGGGTGTACTCGCAAAACCTCAACCTCCGGCCCAGAGTCTGGCGGCAACCCCATAGCGGTGGCGCGATCGAGACCAAGCGGCAGTTGCTCGGCTACTCCAGAACGCTTTGCGGGCCGCGCTACGCTGGCCACTCCCGCCACAACCTCAACGTTCGCGCAGTGCGGACACTTCACACGCCGCCCGGCGAGGTTCTCCTCAACCTCCAACTCTTCCCGGCATTTCGCGCACGTGTAGATGATCATCGCAACAGGAATATATCACATGTTACGATCGAGCAGAAATCGGCGTGCGCGATCCACCGGACGAGCGGGGGCGACTCGCGATGTGCGGAGCATCGGCTTCGCTTCACCAGCGCGCAACGCCGGAGAGATCATGTGTAGTAGCGTCCCCGAACACCCGTCAACCCTGTGTTCGGTCCATTCGGGGGGGGGCACGCCGCCATGGCGCGAGATCATCCCATTCCGACGAGCCGGGCACGTATCTCGCCCCGCTGATTGCGAGCGAGGTGCATCGAGCGGGGGGTGCCGGGGGCGATTCCGAGTCGGCACAGGCATGACCATGGCCGGGAAGGGCCGGAAGGCTTGGCGGAAGGCGGACGAGTTGGTCGGGATACAATCTTGCAGCCACGTGAAGCGTGCTTGGACTCTCCAGAGTGGCTCGCGCATCGAGGAGACTCACCATGACGCGCGTCCTTATCTGGGACCTGCCGACCCGGCTCTTTCACATGCTCCTGTCCGCAGGCTTCATCGCTGCGGCGGTCATCGCGCCTTTGCTCGGTGAAGACAGCACGCTGTTTCCGTATCACTCGATCATCGGCCTGACGAGCGGCCTCATGGTTTTGCTTCGCGTGGTGTGGGGCGTCGGCGGCTCGCGCTACGCGCGGTTCGGCACGTTTGTCTTCGGGCCAGGTGCCGTCATCGCCTACATGAAGGGCGTTCTCTCGCGCGATGGCAAGCGCTACCTCGGCCACAACCCCGGCTCGGCCTATGCGATCTTCGCCATGCTCGGGCTGGTGCTCGCGATGGGCGTGACCGGGATCATGCTCGGCCTCGGCAACGAGAGCGTGAAGGAGATTCACGAGATCCTGTCGTATGTCACGGTCGGGGTAGTGATTGCCCACATCCTGGGCGTCGCGCTGCACACGATCCGCCACCGCGAGAACATCATCGCGAGCATGATACACGGCAAGAAGGACGCCGAGCCGTCCGACGGCATCAGGTCGGCCCGGCCCATCGTCGCGATCGTCTTCGTGGCGATCGCCGGGACGTGGGCCTTCGGTCTGGTCCGCAACTTCGACGCGGCCACACAGACCACGACGCTGCCGCTGATCGGCACGACGCTGCGAATGGGCGAGGCGTAGAAAGAGGGCGAGAAGGGGAGCGTTGAAAACAAGAACGATAATGATTGAACCGGCGTGTACCAAATAGTTCGAAGCCCGACGCGGAAGATTAGTTCGGGCATGTGCATTGCGCGAGAGCGCAGAAGGGAATCTGACAATGCGAGGATTCACAGGCAACATCGAGTCAAAGACGCTGAGCAATACGTCCTTTCGTGAGGTGCTGTTCACGGCGACGCACTGCCAGCTCGTGGTCATGTCTCTCCTCCCGGGCGAGGACATCGGCAGCGAGACACACCCGGGCATCGACCAGTTCTTCCGCGTCGAGGCGGGGCGTGGCACGTGCGTGCTGGACGGCGTCGAGCACACGTTGTCGAGCGGCTCGGCCGTGGTCGTCCCTGCCGGCACCGTGCACAACTTCATCAACTCATCCACAGCCGAACCGATGAAACTCTACACAATCTATTCTCCGCCAAACCACCCCGAGGGCACCGTGCACAAAACCAAGGCGGACGCCATGGCGCACG
>JBBSBC010000210.1:0-6245 GCA_038251595.1 Phycisphaerales bacterium
CCCTCGGCAACTTCATCGATCTGCCCACGCTCGAATCCTACATCAACCGATACGGCCTCGACGCGCTCCGCTGGTACCTGCTCACCCAGGGCCCACTGCGCGAGACCGATGCCGACTTCAGTTTCAGCAAGTTCATCGAGGTCTACAACTCCGATCTCGCCAACGGAATCGGCAACTGCGCCAGCCGCGTCGGCAACATGATCGACAAGTATTTCGGTGGCAAGGTGCCCGATGTGCCCGCGAGCGCGGTCTTCTCGCAATCGCACCCCGAAGGCCTGCCGGGCACCGTGCAGGTTGCCCCCTCCGATGTCGCCGCCGCACTGACCAACGTGTACGACTGGCCGCGTGACACCGCCGAGTTTGTTCACCGCGCCGAGAAGCAGGTGGCCCGCGTGCAACTGACCGACGCGCTGCTCGAGGGCATCGCGCTGGTTGGCCGCGTCGATTCGTTCATCAACTCGACCGAGCCCTTCAAGCTCGCCAAGCGCATCGACACCGAGCCGCACGCGCGAGAGCGCCTTGGTGCCATTCTCTACTCCTGCGCCGAAGCGGTGCGCATCGCCAGCCTGCTGCTCAGCCCCGCCATGCCCGAGAAGATGGCCCAGCTCTGGAAGACCTGGAGCTGCACACCGCTCGAGGGTGTGCCGCTGCGCGAACTTGCCGAGTTTGGCGGCAAGCACGGGCTTCGGCCCGGTCACGCGCTGACCAAGGGCGAGGTCTTGTTCATGCGGGCCGATGTGAAGGAAGGCCCCCCATTTCTTCCACCGTCCGCTACATCCTGATCGTGCGCAGGGCGATCATCGCCGCGTCTCTCACCACGGGGTCTGCATCGTCGATGCTCAGGATGAGTTCCGCCCAAACGGGCGATGACCTCGCGCCGATGCGCCACAGATTCTCCGCCGCCAGTTGACGCAGCGCTGGCAGCGGGTCGCGCAGCATCGTCGCGTTCTGTGCGATCGCCTCATCAAGCCTCTCCATCATCCTTCCCATAACCCAGAGCGCGGCCTCGCGTACGCCCTCGTGCTGATCGCGCGTCGCCGCCTCCACCTCTCGAAGCGGAATCAGCGTCGCCATGGTCATCTCTCCGCGCACGCGCCGAGCGCAGACGGTGTAGAGCGCCCTGATCCGCACACGCGGCGAAGGATCCTGCATCGCCTTGAGAAAGACCCTCGTCAACTGCGACTCCGCAACGCACGTGCGCCCCAGCCCATCAACCGCGCGCCGCCGCACCAGCTCGTCACGATCACGCGCCGCAACAAGCATCAATCGCTCAACCACTTGCGCACAATCATCAGGCGCAAGCCCCTCTCCCCCGCTCGCCTCGCCATGCACCATCGCGGCCACAAGCACCTCAACCATGCACACACGCACCGTCGGCGAGCAATCCGCCAACGCGGCAAGCACCTGCGCGCGCCTCGACATCGCATCCGCACCCAGCCGAGCCATCAATCCCGCCGCGCCGTTGCGAACAGACTCGTCGGGCGAGGCGGTCAGCGTATGGGCACATCGATCACTCAGCAGCGCGCGTTGCCAGCCGGCAAGTTCGCCACGATCAATCCGTCTTGTCAGTTCATGGTGAACAACCGAATCGCCGCTGGTGAGAAGTGGGATCGAGATGACCAGGCCCGTCGTCGGTACCGCGGACATCCATCCATCGCGGGCAACACCGGGCACGAGCGCCACCGAGCCACTCATCGCCAGCAGCACCAGACCCGCCACGGCACCGCGCACGCGCTTGCGTCGCGGCACCCGCGTGTTCGAGTCGTACCGCCACCCGCACTCGGGGCAGTATCCATCTTCGAGTCCATCAAGCGCGTATCCGCAGCAGTCACAACTTCCGCTCCCCGCACACCCCCAGCAGGCGGCCTCGATCTCATCGGTCGTGGGCGCGGCCGTGCGCGTTATCGGTCGCTCTTTCCTTCGGCCCGTCGCGGCCCACGCCAGCAAGCCCACGCCCGCCACCGCGGCGACAATCGCCCCCACCCACGCCCCTGTCAGAATGATCCATCCCCAGTTGTTCATGCCGACTCCACGCACTCGTTGGGAATGTGGATGACCGGATTTCGTTCTCTTCGACCCCGCTTGGCAATGCCAAACCGGGCACCACGCGAGAAGCAGACCACATCTGAATGCGCGTCACCGCGCATCCAGTCATCTGCACGGCTGCGCGCGCAAACCTGCCCAATCTGGCCGCGAATCCTCAGTCTTGCTCTTGGGATTGCTTGCCCATCGCGGCAAAGAGGCTCATCGCCACCGCCAGCGCACTCAGCATGACCGCCCCGCCAATCGCCTGCAGCGTCGTGTCGTATCGATCGGTTCCCAGTGCGAAGACCGCAAGCCCGATCGGCACAAGCACAATGCACACCGTCATCAACAACCGTCGCCCTCGACGTGCCGTGTGCATACGCGGCACGTCTTCCTCGGGCCCAAGGTCCATCGACTCCCAGTCGATCTGGTCATTCTCGGCCTTGATCTCTTCAAGCACCTGCCGCGCCAGCATCTCCGAAGCGCGTGGAACCAGGACCTTCGCCCGAACCACCGTGTTCGATAAGGCCGCGGCCGTCGCCGTATCCACCGTGCGCGCCTCTATTCCGCGCGCGTTCAGCGCGGCCGCGATCGTCTCGGCCTCGAAGCCCGTTCGTGTTTCCAACAAGATCGCCGCGCCGTCGTTGGAGTAGCTCATCCAACTAGTGTACGGCAATACCCCCCGCCATCCTGACACACCATCTATCCCCTCAGCACGGACCCGAGAAGTAGTAACCGAGATAGTCGAAGATGTCCTGAACGCTCACGGTCCCGCTTCGGTCCATATCCGCCCGCAGGTCGTTGGCAAAGTACGCCGCAAGAAAGTCAAAGATGTCTTGAACACTGACCAGTCCGTCTCGGTTGATGTCGCCGAAGCAGGGCACCAGCAGCAGCGGGTGCGGCTCGTTGGTCTGGTTCACGCCCCACGCCGCGATCCGGTCCGAATCGTTGATCGCCCGCGCGGAGACCACGAACCACCCCGGCGGAATCAGGTCGTTCACATCCTTCATGCGCCCATAGTCAAACAGAAACGCGCGGCCGTTCGATTGGCCGACCACGGCACCACGATCATTGATGCCGTATGCGTAGCTCCACGTCGGCTTGCCGCCCGTCACGGGCAATGCGCCCAGGTTGGACACGCTCGTCACTTGTCCCGAGCCGTTCACCCACCACGCGGCCGCGTACCGCACGCCCGGGTCGGATGCACCCGTGCAGTAGCCCACAGCGATGCCGTCGTCGTTCGTCGCGTACGCGCACGCCTCGCCCGCGCCCGAGGGGGTGCCAGCAAACGTGCCGAGGTCGTGCCCCGCGCTGCCGATCCACACCACCGCGCGGCTGCCGGTGTCGTTGGCCGATCCGCTGCACCCCACCACGCGCCCGGCGTTGTTGACCGCGTACGCACGGCTCCAGTGCGAGCCGCCAATGGTGCCAAGATCCGAGAGCGTCGCCGGGTTGCCACGGTACACGCAGGCATGGTCAAAGACCAACTCGCCCGCCAGCCCCGCCGTCTCCGTGATCGACATGAACCCGGCCACATCGCCGATGTCGTTCACGCCGTGCGCCGTGAAGTTGCCAAGCCCTGCCAGCACCGCGCCGCCGGTGCGGAAGGCCCGCGCGCCGACCTCGCCGAGCTGGTACATAGCGCCCACCACGCGCCCGAGGGCATCGACCGCGTACGCGACACTCTGCGTGTCGGGCGCGAGCGGGGAGATCTCGTGGATCGCCCCGTTCGACAAGAACGCTCGGTGCGCGTGGTCTGGCTTGGTCGCAAAACCGACCACGATCGGAGTCACTCCGACGCGCGACAGCCCAAATGCCTCTGTGTCGCCAAGCGCGCCGAGCGTGCCCAGATCAACGACGTGGTACGTTTGCGCAGAGGCCACGCCCGTCATACTCATGCACGCTGCCGCCGCAAGAATCCCGTTCGTTCGGCGAACCATGTTCGCTCCTTTCAGACAACCGATATCAATCCGATCGCACTGCTCATCGATCCGACCCGATCGACTACTAATCGCGCTTGTGCTCGAAACTTCCCGGTGGGGTTGTGTGGCACGTCGTGCAGGTGTTGATCACCCCCGCGTGACCCTGCCACCGAGTCGATTGCAGGTTGTCGACCGCCGTGATCGTCGGCGTGATCGCGTGCGGCGAGTTGTGGCACGTCACGCACTTCACGCCCCCGTGCCCGGTCGCGTTCTTGAACAGCACGCCCGCTGGCTCGAAGTCAAACTCCGGTTGTCGAGATTGATGGCAGCTTCCGCAGCTCGGTTCGTCCAGCCACGGCCGCCGCGCCACGTTGCCCACCGCGGCCATGCCCCCATGGCAGGAGCTGCACGTCATCCCCCGCGCCAGGTGAATGTCACGCTGGCACTGTGTTCGAATCCCTGGGTGACAGGCGTAGCAATCAACCACCAGATTGGCCTGCGCCATGCGTGTCGCGTGCGAACCGTGCATCGCTGCCGACATCGACTTCACGCCCGGCACGCCGGGCGCTCCCAGTGCGTTGTCGGAGTGGCACTGCGAGCAGTTCACCGGCATCGCTGCCTCCAGATGCGTTGCGTGCAGAACATCGTGTTTGCGGAGAATGTCGCGCCCCACGCTGATTCCCGGCGTGCTATGGCAGATGTTGCACGAGATTTCCCAGGACACCGGCACCACCGCCTGCGTCTGCGCCACCACGGCCCCGTTCCGCTCCACGCTGATCAACGCCAGCGGGTAGGGGTTCTCACGCCCGTCATCATCACGCGGCGTGACCGGCAGGCCGCTGGCCTCCCAGTCGTTGGCCGTCGGCATCCGGTTCACCATCGTGCCGTTCAGCTTGTTGCCCGTGAGCCCGACATCCGGTGGGATCTGCACACCAAACAACGGCTGTGTGTAGTTCCAGAAGTTGGTCTTGTCTGATGAATGGGTATTGCCAGGAATCGTGTATCGAACCGTTACCCCGCTGGTCACGATCGTCGGCTCCACACCCTTGCGGATCACCTGCGCCCGCACGGTGTTGAACGGGGGCAGGATCATCAGCTCGCTGAAGTCCTCGTTCATGCAATGCATCCCCAACTCGTTGTAGCCGAACACCACGTAGCTGCTCGGCGGAGCGAGCGGTGCAATGCCGCCAAGCAGCAAGATGCCCGCGAGCGCGGCCGCCACACACCCCGCGCTCGCGAACACCCCGCGGCGCACCCAGCGACGCTTTCGGCCCGGCGCAGGCATCCCCTCCTGAAGCACAGAAGGTTGATGGGGCATCGTCGGATCGATCTGAGGAATGTCGCGCATGACACAACCCTCCAAGGCGTTTCTGGGCTCGGGTGCGGTTTGGGCCCGAGTTACCGGGTCAGGACAGCCAATGCGCAAGCAAAGGACGTGCCGGTCCTGAATCGGCCATGGCGTTGAAATAGGCGATCTCGCGTCGCCGTGCATGGTGCCTGCAAGCCACGACGCGGCCAGCACTGGCCGCTGGCGCACCACACTGGCCAAGTGACGCACTTGTCGTGTGCCCCTCCCACGAATGCACGCACCGCGATCCTCAATCCCGGATTCCCATGAACACCGTGGCCTCGTCATTCATGAGAATCCAGATTCCAGGCAAGAGATTCGGCCCATCCTTGTCATGGGCTCATCAGAGCGGCTGCACTCAAATCGCCGCGAAGTGGCGATCCCTGCTCAATCCCAAATGCCCTTGAACTCCTTCGCCGTGTCACCAGCCTTGGTCCAGATGCCAAGATACAGATTGGTGCCCGGTGTCGCATCGTCGGTCTCATCATAAAAATAGCAGTCGAGCTTCGGCTTGGACTTGCCAGCCTCCTTCGCATCGGTCGCGGAATAGCTCGGCCACATACTGACGTTCGGAGCCTCCCCAGCACCTGCTGGCGCGGCGGTCTTCGGACCAAGGCTTGTCACGTATTCAACATGCCCATCGTTGAAGGCAACGTTTCCTTCCCACGTCTTCGGATCGCCATGAATGCGGAAGGTCTTGCTCTTGTCACTGCGCAACTTCACGACATACTCACCCTGCTCATCAAGCTCAACACTGGCGATCGAGGGCGCGCGATTGCTCACAATCGCCTCCGTAGTGCTGAACGTATCGGCCCACTTGCTCCGACGCTTCTCCGATGGTTGCAGGTGCGCATACGAAAAGTTCCCGCCCTGCGGCCGCTTGGTGAAGTCGGCGCTGAACGCCGGGTCCCACAGGGCCTGCGCCGGGTTCGGAGCCGTGGCCGGTGATC
>JBBSBC010000211.1:0-6222 GCA_038251595.1 Phycisphaerales bacterium
CCGCGGCATCGACACCCTGCCACATTGCACGGTCGCCGAGCCCGATCTCTTCTTCTCGCACCGCCGCGATCATGGATTGACCGGCCGCATGGTGGCCATGATCTCGCCCACTCAGTGACCTTTGCTTATCGGGCGTGTACCGATTGTTCGTGGCCCGACGCCGCGTTCAGCGTGCTCCGATAGCTGTGGCAAACCCTGCGGGTGGCGCGGCATATGTCGCCTACGACCACGACTTGATCAATCGACTTGCTCTTCCCTGATGAACAGTAGGAATGAGCCTTCGCTGAGGGTCGATCCAACTACGCACCCTGTTCCCCATGCGTAGATATCGGAGCCCGCCCTCGTGTCCGAGAACCGACTTCTAATTTTGCTCAACCCAGGACGGCAAAGCCGTCACTACATGCTCGGCGTTGCCGCCGCCGCGCATCGAATGGGCATGCCCTATGCCTGTGTTGAGTTGGAGAGTCTCTGGAACCGCTTCAACAACGCACAGTGCGAATCCGATGAGCGTTCATGTGTGCAGTCGGAAATGTCGCGGCTCGTCCGTCACCACCGCATCACCCACGTTATCGGCTACGCCTGGAACAGCGTGATGGACTTCGGCATGCTCGCGCCCGCACCCGGAACGGTGGGCGAGCCGCTCTTCGCCGCGCTCGGTGTGCGCAACATCCTGCTCTGGACCGATCATCCCAACTGGTTTCGCAATGGCGAAGCGATGCGGCCTCAATACACCAGGCTCTTCTCACACCCGCTCCACACCCACATCGTCAAGAGTCAAACCGCCGCGGATGAAGTCGCTGGCACTCTCGGCTGGAGCAACGTCCACGCCATGCCCATGGCCGAGGACTACCACCAACTCCTCACCGCGCGCGAAGCAATACCTGTGCATGATGTTGTTGCGATTGTCGGGGCAACCACCGCAATCCCGCCCGAAGTGGCCGCCTTCGTAGATGTCGATTCACCAGATCCCCACGAGATCGACGCGATCATGCTCCCGACCGTCACGGCCGATTGGCACAGATGGGCAGATGGTCATCATGTTCCCTACGAGACACGCGCCGCCGGCGAAGTGCTTCTCAACCTCAAGCTTGCCGATCCTTCACGATCGGTCTGGTCGCACGCATCGCGCATCGACCACTCCGGCCTCTCTGGCCTCGCATGGTTGCGGAGCGATCCTTCCCTGTGGTTCGGCGCAACCAAGGTGTTCAGCCGTTTGGTCGCGTGGCGTCGCGATTTTTACCTGGCATGGCTCGCCCGCCGCGTCGATCTGGGCATCTACGGGTCGTCGGCCCGACCCATTGGCGTGAATCAGCCTCAGGGTGCCGATGAGTGGATCGAGTATGGAGATCAGGCCAGCATCTACGCCCGTGGCCGAGTCACCATCAACATCAACGCGGCACACGATGAGGAAGGCTGCACGCACAAGCCATTCCAGATCGCCGCCTCACGCACCGCCTGCGTTCACCACCATACTCGCGGGCTTGACGGGCTGTTTGTGCCGGGCCACCAGGTCCTCACCTTTGATCACCCCGCCACGCTTCTTGATCGTGTCAACACCCTTCTCGGCAACCAGCGCGACCGAGTCGCCATGGGTGCGGCCATGCACGAGCGGGCTACGCAACAGCATACGTGGCAAGCACGCCTGACCGACATGCTCAACCTTTCAGACCACGCGATTGCCGCAACGCCCACATACGCCGCCGCGGCGTAAACACGCCGAGAATCACCGGCTTTCTCGCACAACCATCAAACGTGCTTGAACAGGGTCTGGGTCGAATACCGAACCTTCGCAGCCTTTGCGAGCGTGTCGTCCGCGGCTCGATATCCCGCCGTCGCAACCACCACCGCGCGATACCCCTGCGTGGGCAACCCAAGCACCTCATCATACTTTCGAGGATCAAACCCTTCCATCGGGCACGCATCAACTTCGAGCATCGCGCACGAAGCCATGAAAAACCCCAACGCGATGTACACCTGGCTCCGTGTCCAGGTCTCCATGCTGCCGCCCGGTAGCGTCTGCGGCGAACTTACCGAGCCGACCATCATCCCCTTGTAATCATTCAGCGTTTCAATCGCCACACCCCGGACCTCCGCAATCCTCTCGACATACGTCGCCACATCGGCGGGCGTGACCTCTTCGCGCCGGGCAAAGACCACCAGGTGCGAGGCATCGGTGATCTGCGACTGGTTCCAGCTTGCAGCACGAAGCTGTGTGCGCACCTGCGAGTTGTCGATCACATAAAAGCGCCACGGCTGAAGCCCATACGAAGACGGGCTGAGCACAACGGCCTGCTCAATCGCGTGCCAGATGGCGGGCGAAATCTTGCGCGAAGCATCAAACTTCTTGACCGCGTAACGCCAGGAAAGTTGCTTGAGGAGTTCGGTATGGGTGGTGGGCATGGCGGAGCGTAGCGTCGCCGCTCAAATCACGGCAGACTCGTTGGAGTCAATCAGCTGCAACTAAAGTAGATGGCCAGAAAGTCAAAGATATCTTGAACGGTCACAGTTCCCGTATTGTTGACATCTGCGCGAAGATCGTTGGCAAAGTAATACCCCGGCAAGTCAAAGATGTCCTGCACCGTGACCGTTCCTGTGCCGTTCACATCACCGAGTCGGCAGTTGGTTGTGCAAGTCGGGGCCGGGCTTTGCGACTCATCATCGACGGAGTTCACATCGCAGTCGGGGATGATTCGGAAGACAAACGCGGGTGCGGGGTCTGGCGAACCGTCGGGAGCAACGCCGCACGCGGTTTGCCAACGGCTGCGCGGGTTGCCAGCAACGTCATCGGCGCAGAGAACCGAGTTGATGGTGTCGCCAGCCATCTTTGGAATCACGCGATAGATGGCGGGACGGACCACGATGCCGGATGCTCGCCCGATGTTGATTGTGCGTCGCGCGGTTGGATCGGTCTCTGTGCTTGATGGGCCGGATACGCTGAACGAACTGCCTGCATCGATCCAGTTGCACCGATCGCTCCCGCTCTGGGCAGTGGTCTGCATTGAATCCAGAACGCATTGCCCCACGTCGAATATGACGAGCCGAGTTAGATCGCGCCATAGAAGCGAATCTTGACCGGCTTGGCTGACTGATTCGTGAAGTCGCTCTCAAACAGGCCATCGCCGGGGCCGATCGTCGTGTTGTCCTTCCAAATCGGGACACAATCATTTTTCCAGACCCGGAATGGGGCCATCCCGATCACGCCGCCACAAAGCTGCGCTGAGCTTTGTGAGAACTCAAAGTTGCTGTCACGATTAACTGGCTGTTGATCGTGGTAGCGTTGGCCCACTGAGCTTGCCCATCCCCGATAGACAGGTCAAGTGCATCAGACACCCCTCATGCTTGCCTCGAACTGTTCGGGGCTGACGTAGCCGAGGGAGCTGTGCAGACGCTTGCGGTTGTAGAAGGTCTCGATGGACTCGAAGATCGCGGCCCGGGCCTCTTCGTGGGTAGCGAACTGTTCGTGGTGGACCAGCTCGTTCTTGAGCGTGGCCCAGAAGGATTCTTTCGGGGCGTTGTCGTGGCACTCATCCAATCTTCTCTTTCCCGCCCATGTACGGCCTCAATACCGGCGGCACCGTCACCGTTCCATCCGCATTCTGCCACATCTCCAAAATCGGGATTAACAGCCGCGGGCTGGCCGCGACGGTGTTGTTCAACGAGTGGCAGAACGTCGTCGCGCCCTTGCCCGTCTCGCCTCCCGCGCGATACCGCATGTTCAATCGGCGGCACTGATAGTCGTACAACCGCGAGGCCGAATGCGTCTCACCATATGCGCCGGTCGGGCCAGTGCCCTTCACCACTTCACCCCGGCCCGGCATCCAGCTTTCAACATCGATCATGTCCGCGTTCTTCACACCAAGGTCGCCCGTGCAGCACTGCAACAACCGATACGGCAGCCCGAGGCTCTGCAACAGTTGCTCGACATACCCGATCATCATCTTGTGCCACACGCGGCTCTCCTGCTCATCAGCGCGGCAGATCACCACCTGTTCAACCTTGTCAAACTGATGAATGCGGTATAGCCCCGCCGTGTCCTTCCCCGCCGCGCCCGCCTCACGCCTGAAGCACGTGCTCACCGTCGTATATTTCAGCGGCAACTGAGATTCATCCAGAATCTCATCCTGATGAATCCCCATCAGCCCGACCTCGCCGGTGCCTGTCAGAAACTGGTCATACCCGCCGCCCCGCTTCGATTCTTCGATGTGGTACGCCTGCTCGCGCCCGGCCGGAAAGAACCCCGTGCCGATCATGCACTCTTCCTTCACCAGCACCGGCACCGACATCGCCTTGAACCCGTTCTTCTGCGTCATGAAGTCGAACGCGTAGCGCAACGCCGCGTTGTGCAGCAAAAACCCATCGCCCGTCAACACGTACGACCGTGCTCCGGCCATCTTCACGCCGCGCCCAAAGTCCGCTAACCCCAGCGATTCGACAAGTTCCATGTGGGTCTTGGGCTGGAAGCCACGGTTTTGTTCGTATGTACGTTGAGTGTCGAACGCCGCACCAGCACCTTCGGGTGAGTACGTCCCACCCGCGCCCGGGTTCCACCTTCGGATCTCGACGTTGTCATCACCCGAGGTTCCCTCCGGCACATCAAGGTCCGGGGGCAACGGCACCGTCAGCAGGATCGCGTTCAGTTCCGGATCGAGCATCGAGATCTGGCCATCAAGGTGCTGCACTTTTTCCTTGAGCGCGGCCGGTCGGGCCATCAGCCCCGCAAGCTCCGTTTCCATCGCGCCCTTCAGCTCCGGCGCGGCCTTTCCCAGTTGCCCCTTCAGCTTCCCGATCTGCGGCCCAATTTCCTTCTCAATCTTCCCCTGCTCCGCCTTGCTCTGCTCGCGCTCGGTCATCAGCCCGCGCCGGCGTGCATCAAGCTTCAGCAGTCGATCAATATCCACCGCCATGCCCTTGCGGGCGCAGCCGGTCCGGTACTTCTCAGGATTCTCGCGAAGGTCTTTAAGGTCAATCATGGGTCGTCATCGTAAGCGGATGAACGCCTGGGTACAACGCTGCTCCGGGGCGATCGCCCTCAAACTCGCGGCAACTTCTCCCCAAACGATCCGGCTCTATGACCACCGCCATTTTTCTCGAAGGGTTCTCATCGTGTACCATCCCACGCTCGGTACCTCAACCCGCCCGTCCTCTTCCGCCTGGTCTTCGGACATGCCGCAGTTCCACCTCACATCCCTCAATGATTCCCGGCTGAGCGTGCAGCTCACCGATAAGCCGATCTCCATCGGCCGGTCGCCCGAAAACGCCGTCTGTGTCGAAGACACCCTCCTCTCCCGCTTTCACTGTGTGATCGAGCCCGCCGGGCCGAACGGGCGCAACGGCGAGATCGGTGTCGATGAGACCGGCGATGCCGAAGGCCCCAGCTTCCGCGTGCGCGACCTCGGCTCTCGCAACGGCACCAAACTCAACGGTGTGAAGATCGACGACTCCGTCGTCCGCCCCGGCGATGTCGTCAAGGTCGGCAGCCACACCTTCGTGCTCGAAGAGGAAGAGACGCTCAAGGAGCGCCAGCAGCAGGCCCGCAACGAAGCCGCACTCCGCGGCGGCGAAGAGCCCCACTGGATCACCGACCTCAAAGAACTCATCAACATGCTCCCGCCCAAAAACATCGGCGCGGATGACCTGATTGAAATGATCGACGGTCGCGGCCGCGCATCGCTCGCGCTCACGGGTGAGGGCGACGGTTCACGCGGAGTCCGGCTCCTCCTGCTCTCAGCAAGCAAGGCCCGCGCCACGGATATCCACTGCGAGCCCAAGGGCGATGCCGTTCAGGTCCGTATGCGTGTCGATGGTCAGATGGTCAACGTCGTCAACCTGCCCAACAACGTCGGCGAACTCTGCAACGGGCTCATCAAGACCGCCTGCCAGCTCAGGCCCACCGGTCGCGAAGCCGTGCTCGACGGTCACTTCTCCGTGCGCTTCGGCAAAAGCGAGGCCAACCTCGCCCGCCGAGTTGATTACCGCATCAGCTTCACCCCGAGTGTTCACGGTCAGAAACTCGTCGTTCGCGTTCTAGACCAGCGTGATGCGCCAAAGAGCATGAACGAACTGGGCCTGCCGCCCTACATGTACGACCGTGTGCGCAAAGTCTGCGAGCAGGAAGCCGGCCTGCTGCTCGTCTGCGGCCCGACCGGCTCGGGAAAGACAACAACGCTCTACAACTGTCTCCGCGAGATCGACCGCGAACGACGCAACGTCATCACCATTGAA
>JBBSBC010000212.1:0-6195 GCA_038251595.1 Phycisphaerales bacterium
CCCGCCCCCCGCGCCACCCCCGCCAAGAGCGAGCGGGCCGTGATCGCTGAGCAGGCCGAACATGCCCACAAGGTGACTGATCCAGAGCAGCAGCCCAAGGCCCAGGCTGAGTTGATGGAACCATCGTGATGATGAATCGGTCGTGACCCGTGCCGCGGCAAGACGACCCCAGCCGAAGGCCGCCAGCAGATAGAGCACCGGCGCGATGCCACCGCCGATGGCGATACCGACCACGGAGAGCACGCCCGTGAGCGGCGAAAGTCCGGGCGCGAGGCCGTAGGTGGCCAGGCTCAGCGCGACGGTGGCAAGAATGAGCACGAAGAGCCACACCCCGCCAGCGCGTTGAAGGCGCGACTGTTGCCAGGGATTCTCATCAGGCGGGGCACTCGGTCCGGGCATAGGTCCGCAGTGTAGTGTTGGGCACAGCGGGCGTGGAAATGATGGGCATTGGGCGCGCGACGGATAGTCAGCCCGACTTCGCCCTAGCCCACTTGCTCCGGTCGGGGTGACCATTGGTGTTTTCGACGGCCACACCACCAACGACACGGATGCACCCTTCCCCAAGCTGCTGGGCCACGCGTGCAATCAGTTCGGGTGTCGGCTGCACACGAAGCTCGCGTGCCGCTTCAAGACGTACACGTTTTTCGGCCGTATCCACCACCAAGTCGATCGGGAAGCTGTTCGACCGATCGGTGCTTTCGTGCGAAGCGGCACGAATGGTCTCGGCCACCGAGCGAAGCACCCCTTCGCCGCCCCCATTGAGCCGCGCGCCATCGATCAACAACCAGAGCCGACCGGGCATGAGCGGAACACCATCGATCGGCACAACACGATCAACCACGATCTGAAGATTGCCTTCGCTCCCCGGTGCGGCGGGTGTGGCCATTTCCTCGTCGCCGACGAGCGTCGCGGCATCCTTGCGACGGCCTCCGCCTGCCGCGCCTCCCCCCCCTCCACCTCCACCCCCGCCACCAGAACGCGAGCGATCGACCCGCCCAAGCAGAAAGACCACGTTGTCGGTGGTCAGGTGGTGGCTGAACTTTGCGAAGCAGTCGGAAAACATCACACCTTCGACCGTGCCAAGCGTGTCTTCAAAGACCACGATGCCCATCTTCTGGCCCGCGCTGCGGCCGTTGCGGATCACGATCTGCCGCACACCCTGCACCAGGCAGGCCATGACCACGCGCCCATCCTGAGGCACATGTTTGGCCGAATCGGTCGTCGCCGTGACAAAGACGCTCGCCCAACTCCGCCAGCGTTCCAGCGGGTGGCTGGAGACATAAAAGCCGAGCGCGGCTTTTTCCTGGGCGAGTGTTTCGGCCTCCGGCCACGGTGCGACCTTCGGCAACGTTGCACCCGCGGTCTCGGCGTGCCCGGCCCCATTCGAGCCCGGCGCACTACCCATGAACAGGCCACCCTGGCCAGCGGCCTTGTCGGTCGCGGCCTTCTGCCCTGCGCTCAGCGCGGTCTCGACGCCCGCCAGCATCGCGGCACGCTGCTCGCGCCCGTGCAGGCTGTCGAGCGCGCCGCAGCGGATCAACGCTTCGACGGTGGTCTTGTTGAGCGCCGCGCCGCCCGAACCGCCCGCGCTGATCTTCAACGCGCCAGCGCCGATGACGCGCTCGCAGAAATCAAAGAGAGAAGTGAAGGGCCGTCGGGTACTCATCGCCCCTCCCCCCGCCGCGGCGTTTGGGTCCGCCCCGTCGCGCTCGCGAAGCACAACATCAATCGCCTTCTCACCCACGCCCTTGATCGCGCCCACACCAAATCGCACGTGCCCGTTGAGCGAGGTGTGCGCCTCGCCATCGTCAAAGACCACCGCAAAATCGGCCTGCGACAGGTTGAGGTCGGGAGGTCGAACCTCGACACCGATGCGACCGTTCACGAACCGCGTCTTCTTGCAGTCTTCGACATACTGAATCCAGTCGCTCACCTTTTGCGCACCTGACTCATACGTCAAAAACGCGGCCATGTACTGGTTGGGAAAGTAGGTTTTCAGATAGGCGGTTTGATAGGCGACAATGGCGTAGCCGGTCGAATGCGACTTGTTGAAGCCGTAACCCGCAAACTTCAAGATCAGCTCGAAGAGCTCCTCCGCCCCTTCTTTGCTCAACCCTTGCTTCTGCGCGCCATCGACAAACTTCGGCCGCTCCTTCTCGATCTTGTCGTGCTTCTTCTTGCTGATGTTTTTGATCAGCGAATAGGCATCACGCAGCTTGATGCCCCCCAGACCATGCACGATCTGCATGACCTGTTCCTGATAGACCATCACGCCGTACGTCTCACGCGTGTAATGGTCCACGATCTCGTGAACACGCGGCACCGCGCCCTGCCCATGCTTGCGCCGGTTGTAATCGGGAATGAGGTCCATCGGACCCGGGCGAAAGAGCGCGTTGGCCGCGATCAGGTCTTCGAGCCGGTCCGGACGCATCTCGACCAGCAACCGACGCATGCCGCCCGATTCAAACTGAAAGACCCCGGTGGTGTCAGCGCGCTGGAACAACTCAAAGACCTTCGGGTCGGTGAAGTTGAGGCGGTCAAGATCAAGAGGATGTCCTGCCCCCTCGCTCTGAGCGGGAGAGCAAATCTCCCCGTGACGCCCTACAGCCCTCCAAATCTCCTTCTCGCTCAGCGTCTCGCGGATCAGCCTCTTTGCACGCTCGACCACGCTCAGGGTGCGCAGGCCGAGGAAGTCCATCTTCAGCAGGCCCATCTTCTCGCACGTCGGGCCATCCCACTGCGTCACAACCTCGTGTTCGGCCGCGCCCGCTTGCTTGTAGAGTGGCACGATCTCCTGCAATGGTCGTGTGGCCACAATCACGCCCGCCGCGTGAACGCTTGCGTGGCGCGTCTGCCCTTCAAAGACCCGTGCGTTGTCGATGACCTTGCGAATGCGGTCATCCGAGTCGTACAGCTTCTTCAACTCGGGCTCTTGCACCAGCGCTTCATCAAGCGTGATGTGCAACTGCTCGGGAATCAGCTTGGCGATCTTGTCGGCCTCAACCAGCGGCACATCCATCACGCGGCAGACATCACGCACCGCGGCCCGGGCCTTCAGCGTTCCGAACGTGATGATCTGCGCGACGTGCCCGTACTTGCGGCGCACATAATCGATGACGCGCCCGCGTCCATCCTGGCAGAGATCGATATCGATATCAGGATACTCGCTCCGGTCGGGATCGGTAAACCGCTCGAAGAGCAGGCCATACTTCACGGGGCACGCGTTGGAGAGGCCGAGCACGTACCCGACCATCGTCCCCACACCAGAACCACGCGCAATCGCGGGAATGTTCTGCTGACGCCCCCAGTTCACAAAGTCCCACACGATCAGGAAGTACGCGGTGATGTTCTTGTCGGCAAGAATCTTCAACTCGCGATGCAGCCGCGCCGTCTTGGTGATCCGGCTCTCCGGGCCAGAGGCATCCTCACTCGCGGCATCGACCTTTGAAGCGGGAGAAGCCCACGCCCCCGGCTCGGCAAGCCGGGCCACCCCGGGGCCGTACCGCCAGATGAACCCCGCCTCGGAGAGCCGCGTGAGCGCATCGTCGCACTCCGACTTGGAAGCGGCCATCAACGCCTGCTTCTGTCCATCATCCGCACCTTCGGGCATGGCAAAGGGCACAACCTCAAACTTGGCGCAGTAGGCGTTGTACCACGCCGTCAGGTCGCCAGCAAAGGTCGGATCGGTGTGCTTCGGCAGATCCTTGGGCGCGGGGAGCTTCACCCGCACCATCGGCGAGTTGTTGCTGCCGATCGGCAACTGCACGTTGCCCGCGCACCGACGGGCGATGCGCAATGTGTTGTCGCACGCCTCTTTGCCGATGCCCCCCTCGGCATACTCGGTCTCAAAGAGCTTGCGCATCTGCTCGGGCGACTTGACATAGATCTCTTCCGGATACTTCATCCGGTCAGGATCGTTCTTGATTTTGCCCATCGAGATGCAGATCAGTGTGTCGTGCGCATCGTGGTCTTCGGCCATCAGAAAGTGCGCATCGTTGTCGCAGACCAGCGGCGCGCCGACCTCGTGCGCAAGCCGAATCAGGTGCTTGTTGATCGAGTTCTGATCGCGTATGTGGTGCTGAAGCTCGATGTAGAAACAATCTTTGGCAAAGACCCGCTTGTGCCACACCGTGCTTTCGAGGGCCTTCTCCCACCACTTCTCATCACCCGTCCGCTCGTACGCCAGCAAGTGGTCGCCGATCTCACTGCCAAGGTGGCCGTTGATGGCGATCAATCCCGCCGAGTGCCTTTCGAGCAGTTCTCGGTCGATACGCGGCTTGAAATAGAACCCCGTCAGGTACGCCTCGCTGCACAGCACCAAGAGGTTCTGCCAACCCGTGTTGTTCTCGGCCAGCAGCACCAGGTGATACCCGCCATCGCTCACACCGGTAAACGTTCGGTCGCCCCGTGGCCGACCGGGCGGCGTGACATAGGCCTCAACACCAAGGATCGGCAGAATACCTGCTTCCTTGGCCGCCAGGTGAAAGGCGGCCGCGCCGAAGATGTTGCCGTGATCGGTCACCGCGACCGCGGGCATCCCAAGTTGCTTGACGCGGGCGCAGAGCTTGTCGAGCCGGTTCGCCCCGTCGAGCAGGCTGAACTCGGAGTGCAGGTGCAGGTGCACAAACCCGCGCGAGGCGATATCGAACGGATCAACCTCGGCCTGAACCACCGGTTGCGCGGCGTTGGGGGGTTTGGGGGGCTTCGGGGCGGGTTCGGGCATTCGATCAGGCTCGTTCAACCGACTCGACCACGATAGCTTGGGCAAGCCTCAGATTCCTGATCCACCATGGGGGGAAAGCTCATGGAGAGTCATAGGGAACCGATTTGGCAGGGTCGTTGAACCGACAGTCGAACGCCAGATCAGTTCTTCAACGGACATGAAGGGCTGTTGATCTTGCCAAAAGCATGAGGGGACCGCCCCATAAAAATGGCGTTCATGCCATCTTTGTGTCAGTCTATAAATAATCTGAAGGCAAGGGGCTGGACTTGGAGGTAAAGCAATGTAAGTTCTAGACTTACGGGGGAATGCCCCCTTGTATTCCCCGTCCTTTGGGGAGTCCCAGCCACCCCGATTTGACGGGCTGCCTGAACGGGGTTGGTGGGTAAAAACTGACCGTTTGTTTGCGCGCGGCGTGTCACTGAAAAGAGCACGCCGCGTTTGACCGCCGCGGCGAGGTAGGCGCGGGGCGAAGTTTCGGATCGTGGCCTCGTCCTCGTGGAGACACGGGCGCGACGGATTCAGGGCGGCCTCTGGCAAGAGGTGCCGACAACACTCGAGTGACCCCTTGACCAACCGGTCTAAGGTCACGTCCAAACCGGGACCCGCTCGTCCCGTCAAGCACCCTTCGGACGAACCCGAAGGGTTCTTGTTTTTTGGATAGGTTATTCGTCGGTCGGGGCCGCGGACTGCCGGTAAGGGTCTTCGGCGATGGTCTCTTGGGTGATGACCACTTCGGCACGCTGGTTGTTGACGTGGCCATCCTTGTCGCGGGCATGCGGGGTGGCCCGCTCGTTGTCCGCGCACGAGACGACCCGGAGTTGATCCCATTTCATGCCTTCGATCACCAACGCGCGGGCCGTGGCGATGGCACGCTCGTGGGCGAGGGCCATCGCCTGCTCTTTGTTGTGATTGGCCTCGGACGCGCTGACGTGTCCGCGAACTTCGATGATCCATCGCGTGCCGCGTAGCTCTTCGGCGAGCTGACGCATGGTGGCAATACCCTCGGTGGTGAGGGTTGATGCCCCTTCCTGAAACGTGGCGTAGCCGGCGATGTTGACAAAGGGGCTGGGGCGCTGGGCCTGCTGGTTCTTGTCCTTGCCTTCCGGTCCTGACTCGCGGGTCTCGCCCTTGAGCTTGCGCTCTTTCATGCGTTTGACCAGCCAGGCTTCCTTGGGGTCGGTGGAATCGATCGAGACATCGGTGTTGAAGCCCGAGCGGATTGAGAGCACCATGTCGGCCTTCTGTTCTTCATTGCTCGGGTTCTGATCCTGCCCACCGATCCCGCCTGCCGAAGGCTTGACCATGTTCATGGCGAGCAAAATCACGAAGAATCCCATCAACAGCGCGACGTTGTCGGCAAAGGAGATGAGCCACTCGGGCGCACCCGACTCTTCATGCTCGCCGCTGCCGCCGCCATGACCGCCGCCGCCATGACCGCCACCACCGTGGCCGCCGCCACCACCGTGGCCGCC
>JBBSBC010000213.1:0-6158 GCA_038251595.1 Phycisphaerales bacterium
CCATCGTGTCGGGCTTGAGCAGGTTGCCCGGTCCACCCGGAATCGCATACACCGTTGCAACGCTCCCGATGATGCACAGCGCAGCCAGCGCGAAGTTCATCAACGGACCGGCAAACGCCACCCACGCCTCGGCATACCGGCCGCGCAGACGTGTCGGGTCGATCGGCATCAACCCCCACGCCATGCCCGTCACCGCAAACATGATCAGGCTCGGCACACCCATGTGAACCACCGGGTTCCACGTCATGTGCCCGGTCACGATCGGCGTGTTGTCACCTTTGGCCACCGCCGCCCAGCCGTGGGCCAGCTCGTGCAGCGTGATCGAAACGATAATCCAGATGATGTACGCAAACAGGAACGGCGGCCCGCCCGACTCCAACGCATTTGTGACCCACCATCCCGGCATGGACAGTTCTCCAATGCTCGATCGTTGTGGGAAACCCAACGACGCTCATTCGTGACGATCGCCGCCAACGTGAGTGGCCGACTTCACACCGCCTGCTTGACCTTCGGTGTCGTCGCGCGTGTGTTCTTCAACGCGATCTGACAAATCTGGTCAAACACCTTCGGATCTTCGATCGCGATCTGGCTCAGCATCTTGCGATTGAGCGTGATGCCCGCCATCTTCAACCCGTTGATGAACTGGCTGTACCGGGCATCACGCATGCGGCAGGCCGCGGTGATGCGGGTAATCCAGAGCCGGCGCATGTTGCGCTTCAGGCGGCGACGATCTCGGAAGGCGTACACGCCAGCGCGAATAACCGCGTACTCAGCCTTGTACTTGGACGTGTGACCCGAGCCGTAATAGCCGCGGGCGAGACGAAGAATCCGGTTACGGGCTTGGGTGCGGGCCGCACCTTTACGTACGCGAGGCATGGCGAAACTCCATCAATGGGTCCGTGCCGGAGACGGGCTTGCGGGCTACTTCGCCGCACGCTCGTGCTTCTTCCCGACGGACGGGTGCGATTCGTCAATTCCTCAAGACTGCCTGTTCAAGGTTGCCTGTTCAAGGCTGCCTGTTCAAGGCTGTCTGTTCAGTCAATCCGACCAAACACCCACATCCTGAGAAATCCTACTTGTTTAATGAACAACTCTGTCGCTCGGGCTTAAGCCTTTGCAGATGCTTTGGTGCTGGTCTTCGGGGCCGACTTGATTCCCGGCTTCGTCGCGGCTTTCACGCCCGCCTTCACGCCGGTTTTGGTCGCGGCCTTCTTCACCGCCGCAGGCTTCGCGGCCGAGGTCTTCAACCCCTCGCGCTTCTCGGCCTGCAACTTCTTCCGCAACTCGGGGTTGGGGCTCCGCTTCAAGGTCGCCCGCGCCTGGTCACGCCCGCGAAGGCGGCGAAACAGAAGCTTCTCGAGACGCTTGGCCTCGGGGTTCGACATGAACTTGTCGGTGCGAAGGCGGCGAAGACGCTTGCTGCTCTTGTGCGAACGCAAGTGCTTGCCGAACGAGCGATTGTGCTTCACCAGACCCGTGCGGGTAATGCGAACACGCTTCAGGCTGGCCTTGTGGCTCTTATTCTTGGGCATCGATGCCGACTCCGACCCGCTTGGTTCAATCACATTAACACGATGGGTGTTCACGCCCATCAGCCATACCCATCAGCCATACATGGCCATCTGGGTCCGGTCGGGCGCGGGTCTGCCCGGAGCCGGGTCGAGATGGTAGACCCAACCCTACCTCAAGACAAACTCACCCGGATTCCCATTCATACTCACTCACGGAACCACAAACGCATCATCCTTCGCCTCGGGCATCTCAACCCCGTTGATCGGCTCTGCCTGCGTAGGTTGACGAAGCTTCGAGATGATCTGCTCCAACGATCGCGGCAGCCAGATGTTGTCGCCCGATTTCAGCACCGGACTGTTCAGCCACTCCACGCTCCCGTCCGAGAAGATTGCGTTCTGACCCTTCCCCGCGTGGTTCATCGAGTTGGCCAGCGGGTTGATCAGCCGCCGTTCTTTCGCACGCCGCACAACCGGCGAGGCATCCACGATCACCACGAACCTCGCCTGATCATGCCACGTCGGCCGCACCTTCGAGAACATATTCTGGTAACTGTAAGAAACTTCATCCAGAGTGCGCCAATCCGCCGCACCCTGCCCCCGATCCTGCCTGCACGCCGTCGGGTTCCCCGCGCACGCCAGATCGCTCATCGTCGTGTAGCCCGTGCTGATGATCTGGTGCAGATTCGCCGAGTTGGACAACTCCGGCACACCCACATTCCACCACAAGTTGCCCGCGAGCGAGGCCGACGCCATCGGCAGTTCATCTTTATGGTCCGACACATAACTCACCAACCCCTGTGATGCCCCGAGCAACCCCGCCTGACACGAGGCCTTGCGTGCCTGATCTCGCATCGCCCCAAGCATCGGCCCGATCGCGGCCGACGCAATCAGCAGCAGTGCCGCCACCGTGACAAGATCAGCAAGGCGAAACCGCGATGATCTCGCCGTTTCCAACTTGAACCGATTCTCTCGACCATCCACCGACGACTGCACCACCACGAGCGTCCGACCGACCCGCCCTTCCCGCTCGGCAATATTCTGGGCCAGGTCCGATCGCGTCGGCTCAAGCAACGCCAGCAGTTCTCGCTGATGAGTGGCGCGCTTGCGCAGCACACTGGCAACGCCTGCCGGTTCATACCCGTTACCCACCAGCGCCTCGAAAGCATCCTCATCATTCGGGCTCAGCACCGCAGGGCTTTCCGACCTTGCCGCCGCGATCTGCCGTTGAATCCGCGCAAGCGTGAGGTCTACCAGCGCATCAGGCGCGGTCCCCGCCGATTGACCCCTTGCCCCGCCGACCGCACACCCCAGCAACCCAAACACCGCCGCGACGCGTTCCGCCCGCGCCCTCAGCAACACCGACACGCCCTGCACATCAAACGCCGCTTCGATCAGGGCATCCATCGCCTCACGATCTTCGCCGGTCAACTCAACACTCGGCTCAAAGCCGTTGCCCGCCCTTTCCCAGTCCTGCCCGGGTGAGCGACCATCAAACGTAAATGCTTCCTCACTCATGCTGCTGCTCGTTCTTCAAAATTCTGAACCCTCACCCTCACCACTCTTCGCAACGCCCTGCCACTTCTTCGCAAACGCCGCCACCGCCGAATGCAGCCGCGATTTGACCGTTCCCAGCGGAATCTCAAGAGCCTCGGAAATCTGGTTGTAACTCATCTTCTGAAAATACGCGAGGAGAAGAATCTCCCGCAACGCCCACGGCAACTCATCCACCGCACGCTGCACCATCTGACTCAGTTCCTGGTTGTCCAACGCCGCGCTCGGTGCCGGTACATCCACCTCCATCAAGTCCACATACGTCCGGACGCCCGAGCCGCCGGAGCTCTCACCCCCCCCGCCACCCCCCTTCCCGCCGCGCCCGCCTCCGATCGGTGCAGACAGATCAAGTGTGCGGCGACGCGCACTTCTACGCAACGCATCCCGCCCTTTGTTCGCCGCGATCGTGAAAAGCCATGGCTTAAAGCGGCGAGTTGTGTCAAAAGTCTCGACCGATTGATGGATCTGCAGGAACGTCTCCTGAAACGCATCCTCAGCCACCGCCCGATTGCCCACAAGCCTGATAAGAAACCGCATCAGATCATCGTGATGCCGACGAACCAGCATCTCAAACGCTGGTCCCTTCCCGGCCCGGTAATCAAGCACCAGCCGCTCATCGCTCTCTCCCCCATCCGGCCTTGCCGAACCCGATCCATTCACCGACTGCGGCTCTCCCAACAGGGCAGCTTCGGCCGCGGCAAGCAAAGGCTTCGGTTCTCGTGGCATAGCGGGCGATCAATATCAACGCGGCGAACAGAATGTCGCCAAATCAGCTTCGGTGATGAGTTCGTCACTGAGTGTACGAACATTTACGATACGTACCCGGCGGGTGTTTAGCACGCGATGCATTTCTACAGGCTGCTCAACCCACCACAGCACGCAGACTTACAAACATTTTCCTAAAACACTTGCAAAATGCGAAAACCCACAGTAATATTCCGATCGAAACCCAATCATCGGAGTCACCAATGTCACACGCCGTCCAATCTCCTCTCGCCTCGCTCCTGCACGAAACCGCTCTCGAAGCCATCCACGCCCTTAGAACACTGATGCGGGCCGCCATTGCCCCAAACACGCAGGGCCAGCCCACCAACCCCAGCCAGGCCCGACTCGCCGCCTCCCAACTCCTCAACCTCGCGGCCAGATTCACCGCAGTTTCTCCGCCCACACCGGCGCGGCAACCCCCGGCTTTACCAACACTTTTCCGATCTCCCGAGGCAACCAGTCCCCCACCATCCATCCCAACCTCTCCCAACCCAACGAGGCCCGATCGGTACGCACAGGCACACCAGCACCTCGAAGCCCATTTTACGCCCTCACCATCGGTGCCGCACCCGACCTCAACAACCCTGCTCCGCCCACCCAGATCTCTTGGTCCCGCAGCTCGCCTTGCCGCGATCGCTGGTGCGCCATCCAAAGTGATCATCTAGCGAAGACTCGGGCTTTCTGCGTTTGTAGACGCTAGCATCTGCGCCTCGTTTCACCAACATTCGCCTCCTCAACTCTTCGCGCGAGAACCAGACTCATGGGTGTCCCGATCAGCCAAATGTGGACCGTTGCCAGTTACGTGGTCACCCAGAAGCTCAAGCGCAACAAAAAGTACCCGCTCGTCCTCATGCTCGAGCCGCTCTTCCGCTGCAACCTCGCCTGCGCAGGTTGCGGCAAGATCCAGTACCCCGCGCACATCCTCAAGCGTCAGCTCACGCCCGAGCAGTGCTTTCAAGCAACCGAAGAGTGCGGCGCGCCGATGGTCAGCATCCCCGGCGGCGAGCCACTCCTTCACCCGCAGATCGTCGAAATCGTCAACGGGCTCATCGCCCGTAAAAAGTACATCTACCTTTGCACCAACGCCCTCCTGCTCAAAGAAAAGCTCGAAGCCGGCTGGTTCAAGCCCAGCAAATACCTCACCTTCAGCGTCCATATGGATGGCCAGGAAGAGCACCACGACTTCGCCGTCTGCCGCGAAGGCACGTTCACAACCGCCGTCGAGGGCATCCGCCTTGCCGTGAAGATGGGCTTTCGCGTCACCACCAACACAACGCTCTTCGATGGTGCCGACCCCAACTCCGTCCGCAAGTTCTTCGATGAAATGATGGCCCTCGGTGTTGAAGGCATGATGGTCAGTCCCGGCTACGCCTACCCCAAGGCTCCCGATCAGAAGACCTTCATGCGCGAGCGTGAAAAGACCACCAACTTCTTCCGAATGTTGCTCTCAAACCGCGAATCCACGTGGAAGTTCAACCAGGGCCCGATGTTCCTTGAGTTCCTCATGGGCAAGCGCGATTTCGAGTGTACCCCCTGGGGCATGCCCACCTTCAACATCTTCGGTTGGCAGAAGCCCTGCTACCTCCTGCAGGATGGCTACACCGACTCATACCGTGAGCTGATCGAAACCACCGAGTGGGAGCGCTACGGACGCGCCAGCGGAAACAAAGCCTGCCAGCAGTGCATGGTCCACTGCGGCTACGAAACCTCCGCCAACGACTTCACCTTCAGCTCCTTCCGCGGCCTCTTCGGCACCATCAAGGCCATGCTCTCCTCCAGCTACGTCGATCCCGATGCCGCGGCCAAGCTCACCGAAGAATCCAAGCGACCCCACGGCCCACTCGTGCAACTCGGCATCAGCATCAAGCCACGAGTCACCGAAAAAGTCCCCGCAGGCACCCTCTAACTCTCCCTCCCAGAGAGAGCGGGCAGGGGGGAGGGTTCATGTATGCAAGAGCACACAACTCAGCAGCACCCGCTGCATCCAACTTCCCCCTCCCAGAGGGAGCGGACAGGGGGGAGGGTTCATGTACGCCCGAGCAGGCAAGTAAACAGCACCCGCTCCGCAGTTAACCGTGCTAGCCTCATCCGAGTTCGCACGTACCCGCTCCACCACCTCACGTTCATTTTCAACGCCGGAGTCCGCATGATCCGCCCCGCTTCACCCCGCTTGTTCCTCACCCTCGCCCTGGTCTCGGTCGGCACGCTCACGCTTGCTGGCTGCTACAAAACTGAATACGAAACCGAGAAGACCCGCGCCGATGGACTTGAGAAAAAGTCCACCGAAGCGCAGTCTTCACTCGACAAGACCAGGACCGACTTGCAGGCCGC
>JBBSBC010000214.1:0-6049 GCA_038251595.1 Phycisphaerales bacterium
GATCCTTACAAGGACACCAGCTCGGTCGCCATGAACCCCGTCATCAAGTTTACCACCCTCTTCGGTCTGCTCGCTGTCGAGCTTGCCGTCAGCATGAAGACCGGCGGCGATGTCCACACCACCCTCACGACATCGCTCACCGTTGCCTTCTTCCTCGCCTCGGTCTTCTTCGTCTGGCGATCCTTCTACGGCATGATGATCGGCCATCATCGCCACGGCGCCGAGCACTGATCCACACCCCTGTTCATCTGATTACAAAGAGTAAAACCCCCGCAACCTTCGCGGGGGTTTTTCATTGAGCCCTGTTTCCCCGCATCCCACTTCGCTACGCCGCCTTCGCCAGCGACCGACCTTCCTGCACAATCTTCGCGACCCATCGTGCCAGGTCTTTCACCAACTCCCCCTTTGACACAAACGCCTGCGCACCCGCCTCCAGACACTTCTTCGTCGTCGCCTCATCCGACGTCGCACTGGTGATGATGACCGGGATGCTCCTGGTCACCGCATCACGCCGAAGCTCATACACAAACTCGATCGCCGTCAGCCCATACGTGTTCAGGTCGCAGACCACGACATCCGGGCAGAGCCCCGTCACGGCCAGCGCTCGCACCTGCTTCAACGCCTCATCCGCACGCTCAACCATGCTCAGTTCAACGCCCTTGTGCCGCGTCAGACACGCACACAGCAGGGCCGCGGCCAGTGGATCATCCTCAACCACCATCACACGCGTGCATTCGCGGCTCTCGCGAAGCGGGGCAACACCTTGTGCTGAAGCTGCCAGCGGTTGTTCAATCGAAGCAACCTGCACGATGCTCGGTGCCGGCGCCTCAACACCCGCAATCCGCACGCAGTTTCGCCCCGCCTGCTTGGCCGCATAAACCTGCTCATCGGCCGCCTTGAGCAACTGCTCGGGCGTCGCCCCGGCGAACAAACCTGCTGTTCCCTTGACCGGCCGCGTCGCCACACCCACGCTCACCGTAACCTTGAGTTCCTTCGGCGCGCCCGGCACCGCGCTGGTATCAAACATCGTTGTGCCAACAGTCGTGCGAACCCTTTCGCCCAGCGCGTCTGCCGCGGCGCCGTCGCATTTCGGAAGAAGAATCGCAAACTCTTCACCGCCATACCGGCAGACCAGCCCGTGCTCGCCGATGGCCATCGTCAATCGTCTGGCCAGTTCCACCAGCACCGCATCGCCCGTCGGATGTCCGTGCGTGTCGTTCACCGACTTGAACTTGTCGGCATCAATGAACAGAACGCTCATCGCGGTCGGCGTCGGGCCGTCGGCATCCTGCATCGCTTCCGCAATCGCGCCATCAAACTTCCGCCGGTTGCCTATGCCCGTGAGCGTATCGGTAAAATTCTGCTGCGAAAGCGCCTGGTTCACCTCGCGCAGCTTCTCGGCCTCCTGCTGCACAGCCACCTGGTGCTCCATGCCCAGTTCCTGCGCCTGGGCCATGATCGCCGAAACATCCGGAACTTCACCCACGTTCTTGTCAAACAGCTTCGCCAGTTCACTGGCGCTCGCCGTCGTCGCCGTCAGCAGCTGTTCAGCATCTTCCGCCGTCCGCTCGAACCATCTCGACATGAATATCCGCAGCCTGGCCATAGGCTTGGCGGCATCCTGCCCACTCAGAACATCGGCGACAAAACCACCAAGCGCCACCACGCGCACAAGATCGGTGTATTCACCCGAGTAGCTCGGTGCGTTGTGATGGTTCCGGATGCAATCGATGTATTGCCTGGGCAACGACCACTTCGTCGTGAGCTCGCCCCCCACTTCCGTATGGTCGAAGCCGAGCTTGTCAATCTCGGTTTCCACAAGCATCGATGGATCAGTGACCGTGTTGATCACCGCCGCGTACTGATCCTTCAACGCGGTGATGCAGGCCAGAATCCCGATGTCCTGAAAGAGCCCCGCCGTGAACGCCTCGTCCGGATCACACGCCCGCGTGTCAAGGGCAATCTGCCTCGCCGCGGCCGCCGCGTAGAGGGTCTTGCGCCAGAACTTCGTGAGGTCAAACCCATTACCGCCTTTGACATTTTTGGTGCTGTCCACCACGCTCAGCCCGAGCACGATCGACTTCACCGTGTTCATACCCATGAAGCCCATCGCACGATCGATCCGCGTACACCGCTCCTTGAGCCCGTACAAACTCGAGTTGACGGTCTTCAGAATCTTTGCCGACAACCCGGGATCATTCTGCACAACGTTCGCGATGTCCGCGAGCTTGGCTTTGGGGTCGCGCGAAATCCGCAACACCTCAACCGCGACCGCCGGGAGTGAGGGAAGGGTCGGGCATGAAAGCACTTTGTCAAAAAGCGCGCTGGCCATAGAACGTTGAACCTCGGTAACGATTGGCCCGCAACGTGGAGAGCACTGGAGTGGTCTCATCGACAAACACATGGACGATGAGCCACACCGGTATCGACCGAATGGGGGATGCGGTTCATCGCTCACCGCGCTCTCGAGATCATCTCATGGCATTCGTTCAAAATTCTCCAAAGAAGGTCGTCCCATAATCACGCGTATACGCCACACCCATAAAAACAACCGGCATCCCTTAGGATGCCGGTCGTAGGAAACTTTTTCCTCATTCAGGACCGCGCCGCCCGAGCGACCTTCGATCGACCCGTATCGATCATCCGGCACTCAAACGCACGCTCCGTCGAGCCGCCTTTTACAGGCGCGGCCCCCTGGCGCGAAGCCAGTTGCAGTCAAATATCAGCACTGGACCACCTCCTTTCCAAGAAGCCCTCCCAGCCGTCGCAACCGCTGCCGGGTCACCGCCGGGATCTTCTTCCGCAGGTCGTCGCCCGCGGCACACTGCCCGCACAAAACGCCATGCAGGCGTCGCGGTCATCAGGCCGCGATATCGGAGTATGACACACGATTTCCGGTTTGTCCAATCGACTATTCATCCAACTCGGCAAACGCACCCTTCGCGTCCTGCTCCTCGACATACCTCTGAAAATCGCCCAGTTTGTACGAGATAAAGCAGAAAGCGTGGTGCAACGCCAGCCATTCGATATCCGTCGGGTCCTCTCCAAGGTCCTTCCGCAGTCGGTTCAGTTCGGCGAGCAGGGGTTCAGCTTTCATCGCACGGGTTCTCCAACAAGGGCGGGCCTGGCCCACCTTGTGCTCATCCAAACAATACACGAGGCCAGAGCGAAAATCACCGTGAGCGTCAATACCACGCTCGGCCCGGGCGGCCAGTCGAGCCGAAGACTCAACAGCAGACCGCCGATCAGCCCGATAATCCCCGCCATCACCGAGATCGCCACGCTCGGCCAGAGCCGCTGCGTGAGCCGCAAGGCGATCGCACCCGGCATGACCAGCAGCGCGGTCGCGAGCACCACACCCGCAAGCTTCATCGCCACCACCACCGCGACCGCCAGCATGACCATCAACGTCCCCTTCATCGCGCCCGCCGGCACGCCAAAGGCCGACGATGACTCTTCATCTAAAACCCAGAAGAGCAGCGGCCGCCGAAACCACCACGCAACTCCCAGCACCAGCGCAGCGATGACCCAGCCCCCGTACATCTCATCGCGCGTCACCAGAAAGATAGAGCCGAACAGGATCGACTCCCAGCTCTGCACCAGCGAACTCTGCCCGCGCGATCGCGCCATCTCGCGGCTGACATGCACAAGCACCGCGCCGAGCGCCATCGAGCCGACCAGGAACATACCGATCGATGTATCCGCGGGGAGCGTACGCCGATTGCTCATCAGGCCCATGCCCAGCGCCGTCGCGATGCAGAAGACCACAATCACCCCGAACTGCAACAACTCACCCATCCCCCCACCACCATCATGCGGGGCAAACGCCGCGGGCAACATCACCGCCAGCAGCGAGGCCACACCCACACCACCAAAGGCCGAGTGGCTGACACCCTGACCGACAAACCCGAGCCGCTTGACCACGACAAACACGCTCAGCACGCCGCACATCGTCACCACCGCCAGGCCAGCCAACAGCGCGCTCGAATACATCGGGCTGGTCATGAGCGATTCAAGGGTTGACACGCGGCTTCTCCTGTGCTGGCCGCGATGGCATACCGAGTTGCACCTCCCCCGACACCTCTTCACCATCGTGAACTTCGCCACACGGCTCGCCCGGCCCGTGCGCATGCACATGCATTCCTCGCAGCGATCCCTTCAACCCCGCCACATCATGCGTAAACAGTTCCGCAAGAATCTGCGGCGTCAGCCCCTCGGGGCTTGTGTGGCTGTGCAGTCGGCGCGCCAGGCACGCCACACGATCGCTCCCCGCCACAATCGCACGCAGATCATGGCTCACAATCAGCGTTGTGAGTTTCAACTCTCGATGCACACCCTCAAGCAGCTCGGCAAACCGCTCCTGCCCCGAAGCATCGATCCCCACCATCGGTTCGTCGAGCGCAAGGATCTTGACATCCGCCGCCAGCGCGCGAGCGATCAGCGCACGCTGCAACTGCCCTCCCGACAACCGTCCGATCGGCCTGGCCGCATACGCCTCGCACCCCACCAGCGCCAGCACACGCTTCACATGATCTCGCACCGATCGCGGCGTCGCTCTCCACGGGCTCACACGCCACGCCGCGCCCAGCGTCACCGCTTCCTGCACACTCATGGGCAGGCCCGTCTCGATCTCCGTCTTCTGCGCAACATACCCGATGATCCCTTCGCGCCGCGCCTCCTCGGGCGAGCGACCAAAGATCACCACCCGACCACTTGTCGGCGAAACCAGACCAAGAATGATCTTGAGCAGCGTGCTCTTGCCACCACCGTTCGGGCCAAGAATGCCCAGCCGCTCACCATCCTCCACACGCAGGCTCACGCGGTCGAGCGCCGGGGAACTTGACCCCGGATAGGTGTAGCTGATGCTGTCGATCTCGACCGCGGCCTGAGTCAAGCGTTTGCTCCCAGTTGTCGAGAACCTTACGCCGCACGCCGACGGCTTACTTTGTCGGGGCCACAGGGTTCGTGACCGACGGGCTTCCGAGCGCACGCTTCAGCTCGGCCAGGTTCCCTTCCATCATCTTGAACCAGTCGCCATCGCCCAGCGGATCAAGCCGGCGAATCTCCGCCCCCGATGATTCGGCGATGCGCCTCCCGGCGCGCTCACCCAGTTGAGGCTCGACAAACACCACCTTCAACTTCTTCTCCCTCACCACCTTCGCGGCACGTTCCAAAGCCTTTGGTGTCGGCTCGCTCGCCGCAAGCCCTGCGATCGCGACGGTTTCCAAGCCGTACCGCGAGGCAAGATGGCCCCACGCGTCGTGACCGACCACGATCGTCTTGCTTGCGAACGATCCGCACGTCACGGCGTACTCCGCATGAACAGCCAGCACGCGCTCGCGCACCTGCGCGCCCGCCGCCTCGACCTTCGCCTTGCGTGCCGGGTCCGCCTTCACGCTCTCGGCGATTGATGAGGTCACGGCCACCACCAGCCTTTCAACCATCACCGGATCAAGCCACAGGTGCGGGTCGCCCGCGCATTGATGATGGTCATCGGCATGATCATGCGCATGGTCGTGCCCCGCCTGATCATCCGACTTGAGTCCCAGCACATCCTGAAAGCGGATCACCGTGCGCCCACGCCCATCGGGCATCGGCTGATCACGCAAAAACTTCTCGATCTGCGGCTCAAGCCCAAGCCCCACAATCACCACCAGATCAGCCTGAAGCAACGCGCTCAGCTTGCTCGGCGGAATCTCATACCCATGCTCGCTCTCGCCGGGTGGTATCAACACCTGCACCAGCGTCCGACTCGCCCCCTCATCAATCACGCCCGATCCGCTCGCCGCGATGATCGGTGCAATCAACCCCTGCAGCGGCGGAATCGAAACCACCGCGCGCAGCGGGGGCGAAGCTGCCGCCTCGGGCTTGATGGCGGCGCTCGGCACCGCGCCAGTCTGCGCTAAACCCACAGACCAACCACTCAGGACCGCAACGAGCACCGCAAGAGACCCATGAATGCGAGAGGTGGCAAGCATGACCAATGGTTGGCGCGCCCGCAGCCAAATGCAACTCAGATGCAAGAGCCTGCTCCCCCACCCATCCCCCC
>JBBSBC010000215.1:0-6014 GCA_038251595.1 Phycisphaerales bacterium
CACACGGTCACGACCCTGCTCAAGGATGGGTCCAGTGTCGTGGGCGCGTTCGGGTACGACCGCGAGCGCGGACGCTTCCGCGTCTTCAAAGCTAAGGCCGTCGTTCTGGCCACCGGAGGAATTGGCCGCGCGTACAAGATCAGCAGCAACTCGTGGGAGTACACCGGCGACGGTCACGCCCTCGCCTACAACGCCGGTGCCGACCTCATGGACATGGAGTTCGTCCAGTTCCACCCGACCGGCATGGTCTGGCCACCCAGCGTGCGCGGCATCCTCGTCACCGAGGGCGTGCGCGGCGAGGGCGGCCGGCTTGTGAACAACAAGGGCGAGCGGTTCATGTTCAACGATATTCCCGACCTTTACAAGAATCAGGTCGCCAAGGACACCGAAGAGGGATGGCGCTACGTCACCGGCGACAAGAACGCCAATCGCCCACCTGAGCTTCTAACCCGCGACCACGTTGCCCGCTGCATCAATCGGGAAGTCAAAGCCGGCCGTGGTTCGCCCCACGGCGGTGTCTATCTCGACATTGCGTGGATCAAAGAGAAACTCCCCAACGCGCACGAGCACATCAAGAAAAAGCTCCCCAGCATGTACCACCAGTTCAAAGAACTGGCCAACGTCGATATCACCACCGAGGCGATGGAGGTCGGCCCGACCACGCACTACGTCATGGGCGGTGTTCGCGTTGAGGGTGTGACGCAGATGTCCACCGTCCCCGGCCTCTTCGCCGCTGGCGAGGTCGCGGCCGGTTTGCACGGGTCCAACCGCCTTGGCGGCAACTCGCTCAGCGATTTGCTCGTCTTCGGCAAGCGCGCTGGTGAGCACGCGGCCAAGTGGGCCAAGTCGAACACCCAAGTTACCATCGACCCCACGCAACTCGAAGTCGCGGCCAAGCAAGCCCTCTCCCCCTTCGATCGGCCCAGCGGCGAAAATCCGTATCAAGTCCAACTCTCGCTGCAAGACCTCATGCAGGAGAAGTGTGGCATCGTCCGCAACGAGGCCGACATGGCCGCCGCGCTCGATGGCTTGTCTATGCTCAAGAAGCGAACAGCAGGTGTCGGCATCGATGGTAACCGCGAGTACAATTCCGGCTGGCACACATGCCTCGACCTGCCGAATCTGATGGTTGTTTCCGAGGCCCTGACCCGCTGCGCCCTCGACCGTCGCGAGAGCCGCGGCGGCCACTTCCGCGAGGATTGCCCCGACAAGTCGACCGAGTTCGGCAAACATAACACGGTCGTTCGCATGGGCCCGGACAACACAATGCAACTGCGACGTGAGCCGATCGCACCGCTGCGAGACGACCTCAAGCAGGTCATCGAGGAGAACAAGTAACCCATGCCCCCCTCCCAAAACGCCACCTTCCGCATCACCACCGGTCAGCGCGAGCAAGCCGCTCCCCGGGACTATTCGACCGAAGTCACCGAGGGGATGGTCGTACTCGACGCGGTCCATCAGATCCAGGCCGAGACAGCGCCCACGCTTGCTTGCCGCTGGAACTGCAAGGCCGGCAAGTGCGGCTCATGCAGCGCCGAGATCAACGGCAAGCCGCGGCTGATGTGTATGACAAGGCTCGATACGCTCGACCTCACGAAGCCTGTGACGGTTGAACCGATGCGGGCCTTCCCGCACATCAAGGATCTCGTGACCGACGTTTCGTGGAACTTTGAGGTCAAAAAACGCATCAAGAAGTTCAAGCCGCGAAAGCCCGATGCCCCAGACGGCACATGGCGCATGCAGCAGGCCGATGTCGATCGCGTGCAGGAGTTCCGCAAGTGCATCGAGTGCTTCCTCTGTCAGGATGTCTGCCACGTCTTGCGTGACCATCACAAGCACCCCGAGTTTGCCGGCCCGCGGCACTTCGTCTACACCGCCGCGCTCGAGATGCACCCGCTCGACACCGAGAACCGGCTTGCACACCTCAAAGATGAAGGTGGCCTCGGTTACTGCAACATCACCAAGTGCTGCACCAAGGTCTGCCCCGAGCACATCACCATCACCGACAACGCCATCATCCCGCTGAAGGAGCGTGTGGTCGACGAGTTTTACGACCCGCTCACCAAACTCTTCCGCATGTTCAAGCCAAAGCAGTAGCGGTACGGCGGATCGGAAATCGCAAAGTTCGCCCTGGTTTCGCAGACTATGCAGATCGATAGTATGGACTGGGCGTTTCTCCGATTCGTCATCTTCCGCAACTCCAATGCGAGCTCCGCGTTGTCCCCGAGGCCTCGACAATTGTGAACGCGTAGGACAAACCCAATGTTTGAGTTGAAACCCATCGCCCTCGATGCTCTCCCCCGCGCCCTGGCCAAGGCCGAGCGCTATCGACTGCTCAACGAGCCGCGCGAAGCCGAGAGCATCGCGCGTGATTGCCTGGCGGTCGATGCCGACCATCAGGACGCGATCGTCGCTCTGGTCCTCGCGATTACCGATCTCTTCGCTGTCGCGGCAGGAAGTGGTGTGGGGAGTAGATCGGGGAACGGCAGCGTCCAAGTCAGTCCCGATGAAGCTCGGACGCTTGTCGCACGTTTAAGTTCGGAGTTCGATCGCGCGTACTACGCGGGCGTGGTCGAGGAACGCTGGGCCAAGGCCCTGCTCGATGCCGACTACCCGCACGGGATGGTCTTCCGTCTCATCCAGGACGCGATGCAGCACTTCGATGCCGCCGACCGACTCGCCCCATCGGGCAATGACGATGCCGCACTCCGCTGGAACTCCTGCGTACGAATCATCCGCCAGAACGCCCTCGATCGCACAGGCGAAGCGGGCGAACCCATCGCCGAAGCCGATGGTCCAAACTCGTTTACCGATGATGTGCCGGTACGTTGAATCGCGGGCGAGAAGGGCACAGGGTGGTCAAGTTGGTCCCCTCGCAAATAACTAATATTTTGCTTGCCTCCTTCCCGAGTGGGATTACGTTTGTTGGGTGAAAACACCTGCTCAACTGTTCACCCCGAATCCAATTCGCCATCCGCTTGTGCTCACCATGGCTGCCGCGCTGATGGTCTGTGGTCCGTGTTTGGTTGATGCGAGCGCCACGCCACCCGCACGCACGCGGGTGGTGGCCCGCGGGCTCGCCTCACCGATCGCGATCGCCAATGCGCCGGGTGATGCGGCGAACATCTATGTCTGCGAACGCGAGGGGGTGATCCGCGTGATCGATAAAGATACGGGCGAGTCGCCGCACGCGCTCACCGGCTTTCTGGATATCTCCGCGCTGGTCAGTACCGAGTTTGATAACGGGCTGCTGGGGCTGGCCTTTGATCCGGACTACGCCACCAATGGGTATTTTTACGTGAACTACAACGGGCTGGATGGGCGCATCGTGCTAGCACGATACTTTGTGCCGCCCGCACCGCTCGACCCACCGCCGACCTCACCCCGCGCCTTCGTGGCCGATCAACTGAGCGCCACGATCATCTGGCGTTACCCACGCCCGCTCGGACACAACGGTGGATGGATCGGTTTCAGCCCGATCAATAACTACTTATACATCACCTCTGGCGATGGTGGCAGCGGCGGAACGCTCGACTTTGCGAACAATGCACAGACCGTTGTCAACAAGCTGCTCGGAAAGATTCTGCGGATCGATATTCGCAGCGATGACTTTCCCACCGATCCCGAGCGCAACTACGCCATCCCGCCGGCAAACCCGTTTGTCGGGCTGGTCGGTGATGACGAGATCTGGGCGTACGGCGTACGCAGTCCCTGGCGTGCTTCCTTCGACCGGGCTAATGGCGATTTCTACTTCGGCGACGTCGGGATGGAGGACTGGGAGGAGATCAACTTTGAGCCTGCCAATAGCGCCGGAGGCCGAAACTACGGTTGGCCCTGCATGGAAGGGTCGCACTGCACAATCTCAACCCAATGCGTCTGCAACGACCCATCTCTCACGCTGCCGATGCACGATTATCCGCACACAACTGGCCGCGCGGTCACGGGTGGGCATGTCTACAGAGGCAGCGCGATCCCGGAGTTCGAGGGGCTGTACTTTTTCACCGACTTTATTCTCCCTCGTGTCTGGTCGTTCCGTCCCGATGGGCTCGGAGGGTTTACCGAGTTCACGGATCGCGCGGTCGAGTTCATCACGGCGGGCACAACCGCGCCCCCGCGGTTTATTGCCAGCTTCGGTGAGGATGCCGATGGAGAGCTGTACATGGCCGACATCTTCGGTGGGCGCATCCTGAAGGTGGTGCCGTATCCATGCCAGCCGGTGGTCGATCTTGAACCGCAACCGGTTTCGAGTCCTGCGGGGCTGACGGTCACACTCACCACGCTGGGGGCCGGGCAAGACCCGCTGACCTTTCGCTGGCGCAAGGACGGAGTGCCGATCGTTGATGATTTGCGCGTGCAGGGGGCCGAGACCACGGTGCTTACCATCACCGACGCGGTGGAAGCGGACTCCGGCCAGTACGATGTTGTACTCACCAGCCCTTGCGGCGTGGCCACGAGTGGGGAGGTTGGGGTCATCGTCTATGTGTGCCGGAGCGCGGATATCAATAGCAGCGGTGATTTGAGCGTGCAGGACATTTTCGACTACCTCACCCTTTATTTCGCCAACGCTCCGCTCCCCAACACCGGCGACTTCAACCAGAGCGGTGAGATCACCGTGCAGGACATCTTCGACTTCCTCTCGGCATACTTCTCCGGTTGTCTCTAAACATCGCGGCATGGCGTTGAGCAGCAATGCGTCTACACTCATCTTCTGATGAACGAACGCACCCGCATCCTTCACCAGTACCCGCCCGCTCGCCTAGCCCTCGAAGATGGAACCGTCGTGCATGGCCACGCTTTCGGCGCAACCGGAAGTGGAAAGGTTCGCACCGCGGAGATCGTCTTCAACACCGCCATGACGGGGTATCAGGAAGCGCTCACCGATCCCTCCTACACGGGGCAGATCCTCGTGATGACCGCGCCGCTTATCGGCAACACCGGGATCAATGCCGACGATCTGGAATCAGGCAACGTGCAGGTCTCGGGACTTGTGGTGCGCGAGCTTGCCCGCGTCCATTCGAGCTTCCGCGCCACCCGCGATCTCTCCGCGTATCTGCGTGATGAGGGCGTCCTTGGCATCACCGGCATCGATACCCGGGCTCTCACGCGCCGGCTTCGTGTCGCAGGTGTCATGCCGGGGGCCATCACCGATCTGCCGTTGTCCGAACTCTCGGATGCACAACTGCTTGCCGCCGCGCGGGCAGCCCCTGATATGTCGGGCCAGAACCTGGTACCACTCGTCGGCTGCACCAACTCATCCCGCTGGTCGGAGACCCTCGGCGACTGGAGCCCCCAGACAACCCACATCGAGGGTAAACGACTCCGCGTTCTCGCGCTTGACTGCGGTGCGAAGCGGAACATCCTCCGAAACCTCGCCGACCGTGGGTGTGATGTTGAAGTTGTGCCGCACAATATCACCGCCAGCGAAATCAAGCAACGCTTCCGCTCCGGCCACGCCGATGGCCTCTTCATCTCAAACGGTCCCGGTGATCCCGCGGCCGTTGAGGCGACAATCCATACGCTTCGCGAGGTCATCGCCGATCCTGAAGGCGTACTTCCCACTTTCGGGATCTGCCTCGGGCACCAGTTGCTCTCGCTGGCGGCAGGGGCCAAAACCTTCAAACTCAAGTTCGGCCATCGCGGCCTCAACCAGCCGGTCTTCAACGCCCTTTCAGGAAGAGTAGAGATCACCAGCCAGAACCATGGCTTTGCGGTTGATCCGGAATCCCTGAACGATGTCGGCGGCCAAAGCACGCACATCAATCTGAACGATGGCACACTCGCCGGGTTCGCGCTCAAGGATCGCCCGGTCTTTGCCGTGCAACACCATCCAGAAGCCTCCCCAGGCCCCCATGATGGGGGGTATCTCTTCGATCAGTTTGTGGAAATGATGCGGGCCACACGCCAAGCGAAGCACGGCAGTTAATTTGTGTTTGCATTACGTTTGGATATGGGGTAGACTTATCGGGGTTTGTGTTCAGTTGCTTAACAAATTCAGACCTATCGAGCATTCTTCG
>JBBSBC010000216.1:0-5762 GCA_038251595.1 Phycisphaerales bacterium
ATCCTCGACCGTCGCGCCCCGGCCAGCGCGGCGATCAGTGGATTCTCCGCCCCCGACTCCACCGGCTCGACCCACCCCAACGCGAACTTCTCGTACTGATCCAAGATCGCCCCGTTCCTCCCCACCCACACCCAAAGGACCATCACCATGAACACCAACCTCCCCCGCCTCGCCGCCTCGCTCTTGCTCGTCTTGCTCGCCTCCGCGCCCACCCACGCCCAGACCGTCGTTTCATCCGTCAACAAGTTTGGCTGGAGCGAGAACTGCGGCCATCTCAACTTCCGCGATGCCGGCAACCCACCAACCGCCCAGGGCATCCGCGTCTATGGCTCCTACCTCACCGGCTACATCTGGGGCGAGAACATCGGCTGGGTCCACGCTGGCAACGGTGGGCCATACGCAAACACCAACAACACCGACTACGGTGTCAACTACAACGCCGGCACCGGCGCCCTCACCGGCTTGGCCTGGGGTGAGAACGTCGGCTGGATCAACTTCTCCGGCGGCGCGCTCGCCGTACCCGCCAACGCCGCCCGCATCGACGCGACACGCATCCGTGGCTACGCCTGGGGCGAAAACATCGGCTGGATCAACCTTGACGATGCGAACGTCTTTGTGGGGTTCAAGTGCCCGGCCGATTTCAACGAATCCGGCGCAGTCTCAGTGCAAGATATCTTCGACTTCCTGGCCGCCTACTTCGCCGGATTGCCAGAGGCCGATATCAACGGCTCGGGCACCATCTCGGTGCAGGACATCTTCGACTTCCTGACCGCCTACTTCAGCGGCTCGGGGATCGGGTGCTGAGGAAGGAGAGGCGGCGGTCAAATGGCGCGAGACACCAGGGCATTTTCCGCACACACTCAGCCGCGTTCGCCCTCGCCCGCTCACCCGCGCTCAAACGCCGCATCAAACGCCCGACCGCTGGGCACAAAGTCCAACCCGCGCACAAACCCGCACGCCTCTTCAGCACCAAACTCGCGGTCCATCCCGCTGTCCTCCCACTCCACACTCAACGGCCCCGTGTACCCCGCGCGGTTGAGCGCTCGGATGACTTCTTCAAAGTCGATCTCACCACGGCCCGGCGAACGGAAGTCCCACCCGCGCGCCGGATCACCGAAGGCCAGGTGCGAACCGAGCACCCCGCTCATCCCATCAAGTGTGCGGATCGCATCCTTCATGTGAACGTGGTAGATCCGATCGGCAAACGCATCGATGAACCGGGCGGGGTCCACAAACTGCCAGTGCAGGTGCGATGGGTCGAAGTTGAACCCGAAGGCCCTGCGATCGCCAAGGGCCCGCACCGCGCGCTGCGCGGTGCGCAGGTCATAGGCGATCTCCGTCGGATGAACCTCCAGCGCAAACCTCACACCCACCTCATCAAAGACATCAAGAATCGGGTTCCACCGCGCCGCAAACTCCGCAAACCCCGCATCGATCTCCGCCGCGCTCGTGGGTGGGAAGGCGTACAGCTTGTGCCAGATCGATGAGCCCGTAAACCCGTTGACCACCTTCACACCCAGCTTGGCCGCCGCGCGGGCCGTCGCCATCATCTCCTGCGCGGCCCGCCTGCGCACACCCTCGGGCTCACCATCTCCCCAGACCCGTGCAGGAAGAATGGCCTTGTGCCGCGCATCGATCGGGTCGCAGACCGCCTGCCCCACAAGATGGTTGCTGATGGCCCAGACCTTGAGCCCGTGACGAGCAAGCAGCTCATGCCGCGCGCCACAATATCCCACCTCATCGAGCGCACGCTGCACATCAAAGTGATCACCCCAGCAGGCCAGTTCAAGCCCGTCGTACCCCCAGCCCGCGCCCGCCCCGCTTGCCGCGCCCGCCTTCTTCGCCAGCGATTCGAGCGACAGATCGGCCCATTGGCCGGTAAAGAGCGTGACGGGTCGTGGCATCGGCGGTTCCTGTTTGCTCGGGGTGGGGGCGCGAGGCCCGGGGAAGATGGGCTCACGAAGAACGTTTGCAGTTGTTGAGCGTAAAGTGTACCGTGACTTGCCCCAGGGGAACTGTTCCGGTACATTGTTCTTTGCGGCCGGCACATCGTTCTTTGCTCGTAGTCTGGTTGGTCGCTGGTGGCACACCTCGCTGAGGTCTGCTCGTTGCCGATGTCCTTCACCCTTCCGGTGTACCAAGGAGTTCCCATGCAGAATCTCACCCCCGCTTCAGACCACGACCTGAACGCCGGGTCATCTTCCGCATCATCCTTCAACACGTCGCGACGCCGCTTCCTCGCCACCACCGCCGGTGTGGCCGCCGCGGGCGCGCTCGCTGCGGGAATATCCGCCCCCGCGCCCGCCGCGCTGCGCCGCGAAGAACAACCCCCAGCCCCCAAGGCCAAGCCCCGCACACCCGCCAAAGATGGTGAGGCCCTGCGCATCGGCATCATCGGACTCGGCGGGCCGAACGGGTGCGCCATGGGCCTGGGCCACGCCCTCGCCCTCGCACGCTTCGCCAAGAACAGCACGGAGAAGGTCGAGATCGCCGCGGTCTGCGACCTCAACACGATTCACCTCGAATACGGCAAGTCGCAGATCGACAAGGCCCAGCCGGGTGTCAAACTCGACACCTACACCAAGTCCGCCGACCTGCTCAACCGCGCCGATCTGCACGGGGTCATCGCCGCCGTGCCCGAGCACTGGCACGGGCAGATGGGCATCCAGACCATCCTCGCCGGCAAGGATCTCTACCTCGAAAAACCCATGACCCTCAACCTGGCCGATGCGCTCGCCCTCCACAAGGTTGACCAGGCCAACCCCGACCTCATCGTTCAGGTGGGCACGCAGCAGACCCAGTTTCAGAAGTACCACGAAGCACGCAAACTCATCAAGGCCGGAGCCATCGGTACCCCCACCTTCAGCCAGACCTCCTACTGCCGCAACAGCAAAGATGGCGAGTGGCACTACGGCATCAACCCCGAGTGGAAGCCCGGTGTCAACCTCGACTGGGAGACCTGGTGCGGCCCGCTCGGCAGCATGCCCTGGGACCCCAAGGTCTATTACCAGTGGCGTCGCTACCGCAAGACTTCGACCGGCATCATCGGCGATCTCCTCGTCCACGTCATGACCCCCATGCTGCTGGCCCTCGACCAGGGCTGGCCCGTCCGCGTCGTCGCCACCGGCGGGCACCTCTGTGACAAGGCCATGGAAAATCACGACAACATCCACATCGCCGCTCAGTTTGAGACCGGCCACCAGATGATCGTCGCCGGTTCAACCTGCAACGAGCGCGGCCTCGAAGTCATGATCCGCGGCCACAAAGGCAACATCTTTCTCGGCGATCGACACTGCGACCTCCGCCCGGAGCGCATCTTCAACGAAGAGATCGATGCGCAGAAGATCGAGTGCCCGGACATCGGCGACGATCAGGATGCCCACCGCCTCGCCTGGCTCAAGGCCATCCGTTCGCGCGAGAAGCCCATGAGCAACGTCGAGCTCGGGCTCAAGGTCATGGTCATCGTCGATCTCGCCACGCGCTCTATGTGGGAGGGCGGTGCCTTCACCTTCGACCCCAAGACCATGACCTCCAGCAAGGCCTGAGGTTTCGTTCGATCCTGAAGCGACATGATCCTTCTCGCCGCACACGCCATGGGCACGCGCTTCGAGTTCGTCCTCTGCGGCGAAAACACCGCCCACCTGCGCACTCTGGGCGAGGAAGCCCTGCGCGAGATCACCCTCTGGCACGATCGGCTCTCCAGGTTCGAGCCTGCGAGCGACATCTCGCGCCTCAACCTCTCTGCGCACCACGAGCGCCCCACGCGCATCGATCCCGAACTCTTCGACCTGCTCCACCTCTGCGACCAGCTCCACGCACACACCCACGGCGCTTTTGATATCTCCATCGGCGCCCTGATGCAGGCCCGCGGCCTGCACCCGCCCGCCACCCAACCCCAATCAACCCAGCGCAAACCCGGGCCTGCCCTCACGCTCGATCGCTCGATCCACACCGTCCGCCTCGCGCACGGCACATCGATCGATCTCGGGGCCATCGCCAAGGGCTTCGCCCTCGACCGCGCCGCCGCCATTCTCCGCGATGGCGGCATCACCCAGGCCCTCCTGCACGGGGGCACTTCCTCGGTCGTCGCGCTCGGATCCGCGCCCGATTCGGCGCACGGCTGGCCGATCACCATCCGCTCCGACACCGAGCCCCTGCACATCACGCTCTGCGATACCGCCCTCGGGGTCTCCGCCCCTCGCGGCCGGAGTTGCTCGCCCTCGGCATCAACGGCACCGATCACCCACATCCTGAACCCGCTCACCGGCGAGCCAGTCAACCACACCGACACCGCCGCCATCATCGGCCCCAGCGCGGCCATCTGCGATGCATGGTCCACCGCGCTCGTCGTTCTGGGCAGCCCACCCCATAACTTTCCCATCGAATACACATCACACACGCACAACAGGCAAGTGGGCTGGCGCACACAGCCTCTCGCGCTCGCCAAACCCCGCCTCTGCCTTTCGGAGATTTGAATGCACCCTGCGCTCTCCCCCACCACCCGACGCGACTTTGTCCTGCGGACGGCCGGCGCGCTCACCGCCGTCGCCATCCTCCCCGACCTCTCCTTCGCCGCGCCACGAATGGCCGATGGCCCCGTCACCATCGGCCTCATCGGTGCCGGACGACAGGGCCGACTCATCATCACCGAACTTGCGAAGTTCGAGAATGTGAAGATCGTCGGCATCTGCGATACCGACGCCTCACGCCGAGATTCCGGATCAAAGCGCGCCGCCGGTGCCGAGGCATTCGCCGACCACAACGCGATGCTCGATAAACTCAAGGACCTCGCGGCCGTCGTCATCGCCACACCCACACACCTGCACAAGCAGATCGCGCTCGACTGTCTGAGCGCGGGCAAGCACATCTACTGCGAGGCTCCACTCGCGAACACGATCGAAGACTGCAAGGCCATCGCCGCCGCGGCCTCAACCTCCAAGCAGATCTTCGCCGTCGGCTTCGAGGGCCGCTCAAACCCTGTTTACAAACTCGCCCGAACCTTCTTCCGCTCCGATGCCGTACGAGACTTTGTTGGTGCCGAAGCACAGAGTTTCAAAAAGGAGACGTGGCGATTCCCCGCCCCTCCCGGCTCCGACTCCACCCGCGAAAAGGCCGAGAACTGGCGGCTGGATCCCGAGATCTCTCTCGGTCTCGCAGGTGAGATGGGCGCTCAGCAGTTCGATGTCGTTCATTGGTACACCGATCAGGCCCCAACATCCGTCTTCGGCGCCGGGGGCATCCGGATGCATTCTGATGGGCGCACCCTCGCCGACAGCATCCACTGCGACTTCGGCTACGACAACGGATCACGCTTCGCCTACGCCGCGAGCCTCGCCAACAGCTTCGGCGGCCGCCACGAGACCCTTCGCGGCACAAACTCCGCCATCAAACTCGCCTGGTCGCACGGCTGGCTCTTCAAGGAGGCCGATGCACCGACCCAGGGCTGGGAGGTCTACGCCAACCGCCAGCAGTTCTTCAACGACGAGGGCATCACGCTCATCGCCGATGCCACCAAGCTCGCCGCGCAGGGAAACCTCAAAGACGGTGTCGGACTCCCGCACAAGTCCCTCTACTACGCACTCGGCGACTTTCTCAAGAGCATCACCGAGGCCAAGCCCGTCGCCTGCAGCGCGGCCACCGGCGCACGCTCAACCACGATCGCCATCCTCGCCGCGAAAGCCGTAGCAGAAAGCACGCTCATCACGATCGACCCCGCCACACTCAAGTTCTGATGCTCAACTCCCCCTCCCAGAGGGAGGGGG
>JBBSBC010000217.1:0-5672 GCA_038251595.1 Phycisphaerales bacterium
CAACGGCGAGCGCGTCGTCGCCCTTCTTCCCAATGGCGAAACCACCCTCAAGACCTTCTTTCGCGAGGGCGACCGCATCCGACTCCAACCCGCCAACCCCGAGTTCCAACCCATCTACGTCAAAGAATGCCGCGTCCAAGGCATCGTCCGCAGCGTACTCCGCAAGTATTGATCTGTGGCATCGGCATTCTTGCCGATGTCGGCCGGCTCTGCGGCCGAGTCCTCCCACACAAACCATCCGTTCCAGATCCGCGCAAGGACGTCACAAGATTTCCTAGCGCGGATTTGCGTTTACACTTTCCATTTCCTCTCGGACCTGCCAGACATCAACTCAACCCCCACACATCCTCCACACCGTCGCAGCCGCCGCAACGCACCGTCAATAACCTTTCGACCGCTGGCACAAGCCCCGGGCCGAACGTACGATTCACGCTCTGGTCACTCCGTCCTTCTCTCTCCAGGACGATTCCCCATGGTCTGTTCAAGATGCGTGCTCGCGTTGGTCGTCCTCTCAGGCATGGCCAGCGCGGCCCGCGCCGACATCTCCGCGTTTGCGGTTGAGTATGACCAGTTCGACCACAACCGAACCGTTGCCGATGGTGTGCTTGCACCCAACGATTATCAATGGAACTCCCAGTACTTTCAGGGCAGCGGAAGCGGCGCGGGCGGTGTGCTCGGTGGTGCAAACGCCAGGCTCTACTTCAGCGTAAGCGATCAGGGAATCGTCCTTGGCTTTCAACCCGGCGCAGCCCTCAACGGCACATTGGTTGTCCTTGTCGATGCCGGTGCAGGCGGCGGACGATCCGCCGGCTCCGGCTCTGGACTGGCAACCCTCAATGATTCAGCCGACCCCGCCCGCTCCGCAATCTCCTCGCTTCGCGGCCACTTCCCAACAACCAACGCGTTTGACGATCGATACGAGTACGCGGTGACCTTCAACACCGACGGCGCGGCCGCGTGGGCCATGCCCGGTGACTCGGGCAGCACCGTTGCGCCTCTCGGCACCTATGCCGGCGGAACAGGTGTGGGCACACTCTTCCGCGAAGCCCTCATCCCTATCGCCAACCCAGGATGGAACTCGATCGGCGGCTTCGCCCTCTTCGCAGCGTACATCGGTAGCAACGGGTACATCTACAACGAAACGCTCCCCGCACAGCCATTCAGCAGCAGCCCAAACCCGGGCACAGGTTCAACCATCGACTTCACCAACGCCGCCCTCGTCGCCGAGTTCATCCCGGCGCCTGCGACGAGTGCTGCCTTTCTCATAGCATTGCTTGTATCACGACGTCGCCGAAGCTTCTACCGTCGTGGCCAAGATGTCGATATCGATCAACTGCTCCCCTGACGCATCTGCTCGACACCTTCGGGGAACGGGTAGCTGGGGAAGACGCCGACGTGGCCGAAGCGCCAGTGGGCTGGCGCGGGAAAGACATCGCCGCGAAAGCCCGAGTTGTACATCGTGCGGAGCACGGCCTCGAAGCTCGGTTCCTGACCATCGGGGCCAAGGAGCTTGTTGGCTCTTGCGTTGAGAAAGCTCACGCTCGCGACCGGCTGTCGCTCTTTCCGGCCGCGGAGCATCTTGACCACCGTGGCGAATCCGCGCGAGAGGTCTTCAAGTGTGAAGTGGTCTCGACCGCGCGGCCTGAGCAGGCCGAGGATCAGGATGCTGTCGAGGTCATATTTGAGTACATATGGCTCGCGGTCGCGCTCGGCATGAATCGTGACCGACTCCTGAAACAACTTGGCAAAGCTCGTCACACCGCGTGCGGTCCACTGACTCGCCGGGATGAGGTCAACAAGTTGGGCGATGATGCCGTGCGAGTTGTCGGTATCGTTTACGCCGCAGATGACCGCACGATAGCGGCCGTCGAGCACATCGCGAAGCATGTCCTGCCCCCACATGATGCGCACGCGCTCGACCGCGCCCGGACCAACACCAACCCCGATCGGTCCGGCGGGCAAGAGGCTGACGCGATCGGTGAACTTCTCACTCCCCAATAGCAGATCGGCCTCATCATCGTAAAGACGACCTTGCGTGGGTGGTACTTTGGCATTGGGCGGCATGGCAAGCTCCGTGTGGTTGGCCGCGCGAAGGTGATGCGGCTCACGCATGGTACGCGGGAGCGTGCCCAAAGGATCGCTCAGGGTTCAGCGGTTGATTGTGCCCACAACGACTTCCTGTCCTCGGCTGTCGATATAGATGACATCGCATCCGACGGACGAACTACCCTCGCGAACGATGTAGTTGTGCGGCGAATCTTCATGCAGCGGGAGTGTTGCAACGTTTCGTTGATAGTGTCGGACATCCTCCCGCACCTTGCGGATCTGCGCGGCGAGCAGGCCACGCACCTCATCAGCAGTTTGGTCCCCGACGTTGGCCATCGAACGAACAGCCTCTTGAACAAGAGCCTGAGAATCCTCAAAGCGACCGCGCGCATCGATCTTTGTATCCGTGGTTGATGACGAGAGGGCCAGGCGGAGACACAACCCGACCAGCAGGCAAGGCGCAAGGATCGCGAGGGCACGCGGGGCCATGTCTCGATCAGGCCAGCGGCGGAAGGCCGCGACGAATGTCATGATGATGATGCCCACAAGCCACAAGGCCGCGACCCAGTTGAGCGCGAGGGTCGAGGCCCCGTGCGCGCTGTACTTCACGCCGCCGGAGGGTTCGGGGTCGGTCCAGTTGATCGTCAGATCCTCATCCATCTGCTCAGGAGCGAAGTTGGCGGACAGCTTTGTAAGAACCGATGTGTTGCTTACGAGTGCCGCGACCTGCCTATGGGTGATGACGATGGTGCTGTCATCTCGCGGCCAGGAAGGATAGATGCGCTCGGGAGTCTTGACCTCGATACTGGCGCACCGGAGCGTGCGCATTGAAAGGACGCGGGCTTGTCTGTCTGAAGCGATGTAAAGGTCAAGAGCAAGTGGAAGATCACCGACCGCGGTGAGGCGCATGGGGTAGACCGCTTGGCGCGTGTGGAATCGAATACCGAGCGGGTGCGGCGTGAGCACGGCGTTTGCCGAGTTGTCGGCTGATCTTAGTTTCGCAGCGACAAACACCCACCCGCGTCGTGCATAGTCGGCCGCCACGCTTCGGGCCTCGGGCGGAACCATGAACCCTTCTGCGGCGAGCCAGGCGAGCAGATCATCGGAGGATGTCGCGCTCGCGGCACCGACAACCGCCACATCGAAAGACCCCACAATGCAACGCTCGTAGATCTCCACACCGGTTGGGTTGATGTCGCGGAGGCTGCTACTGGCCTTGCCGAGTGTGGGCAACATAAATGCCCCGATGATAAGAAAGCAGAACAACGCCGCCGCGACCTTAACACTTGCTGGTGTTCCTATCGACGACTTGATGAGCATGACGGTGATAAGAAGACCGCAGAACATGCAGATGGGGACCCAGCTTTGTGTGATGTTATGTTCGATTCTCGGCGCACACAGGGCACGTAGAGTCGGGAACAGGCCCGTGGTTACCGCGAAGACTTCCGGTGCCGAGCGGTTGCCACCATCGGCGCGCGGGCCGGGCACAGGCACAACCCATGCGTAGGGCGGGAGATCACTCGCGGCGGATTGCTCAACCGGTGTGAATCTCGTCTCGATGACCAGCGTCTCAACACCATGGGCAAAGTGGATCAGGGCTTCCTGATCGGGGATCTCAACGATTGCTGAGGCACGGGCAAATATCTTGCCATCCGCTCGCGTGAGAGGCGTGATGTTGAGCGCCACGAGCGCGCCGAGAACAACCGCAAGAAGGCGGGTAGGCAGCATGATGGACCTGATGGGCAAAGGAACCCAACGCAGCGAGATGTGACTGCGGAGACTCGAAGAAGACGGACAAGGTCTTCATGAAGTCGTACGGCTCGCGAGCTTGGCGGGTTGCACCGCTGATCGAACATCACTACGGACGGGGCGAGTTGAACCACCCGAATGGGCGCGGTGTGCCGGGCCACGTGGGCGCGGCTTGATACCAGTTGGCTCCGCGGCCGCGTGCCCAGATGTCGTTGCCGGCCCAGTCGCCGATGTCATTTTGTGAGAGCGGATCTCTGCCGCGGGGGAACCTGAAAAGCTCAACATCGCCGTTGAGGTAGGTGATGTGACCCTTACCGCCGTGACGATCGGTGAGCTGATCCCAGTTGCTGAACATGCCATCGGGTGATCGGCTGTTCCACCACTCAACATCCTCTTCCATGAAGACGGGAAGTGATCGCATGTACACCAGGTTGTTCGTGGTGGGCGTAGGACGTGCGGCCTGCGCGGTCCGCGTGACGCAGCTCTTGTCCCACGCGACCTGAGCGGATGCGTCGATGCGCGCCCCCGAAGCGCCGGTGACCATGGTGTAATCGAAGTTCATGGCGCGGGGCGTGAGGAAACTGTTGAAGAGGGCAATCTGAAGCTGGTTCTGCGGCGTGTTCCACATGGGATCGGTGCCGGGAACCTCAGCGCGCGCCGGGGTGCGGCGCTTGTTGGTTGGACACTCGAATGCGCGATCGGTGTAGGCGAGGTATTCGTAGATGGGGCCGATGATGATCGGGTTGGTACCACCGGTGCCGGTATTGGCCAGGCGTGGATCGGTAGGCTGGCCGTACCAGAAACGAAGGACGGGCAGGGGATTGCCCGTCTCGACAATCGCCCCCTTGTAGTCGTTGGCGTACCCGTGAATCGCTGTAGCGATCTGCTTCATGTTGCTCATGCAGACGACGGTACGGCCCGCTTCACGCGCGTGCTTAAGTGCGGGGAGCAAGATCGAGATCAACAAGACGATGATCAGAATGACCACGAGAAGCTCGATCAGGGTGAATGCTCTACGCCAGAAGGGGTCGGGCTTCATTGGTAGAGTGTAACACAAACTCGGGTCGGACCCAAGCGCGCTCTGAGAGCAGACGGACGATCGCGGTTGTCTTTGGTGGGAGCGGGGGGAGTCGGAGGTCAGCGGTAGGGAAGCAAAAGCGAAAAGACCCCGCCAAGGTTTCCCTTGGACGGGGTCATTACGCCGGCAACAACCTACTTTCCCGCGATGCAGTATCATCGGCGAGCCGGGCTTAACTGCTGTGTTCGAGATGGGAACAGGTGTGGCCCCGGCTCTATTGTCACCGACAAGACTCGTGTTCTGCGTTGGCAGAACAGGAGGGTGAAGAGCTGGATAGATCAGGTATGCAAGTTCAGAAACATGAGTTGAGAATAAATCAAAGAGAGAAACATGAAAGGTTGAATCACTGTCCGGGGCGTGGGAACTTGAGCGAGAGTGCTCAAGGAGAACCACGGCAACCGGTTGGAGTGATCAAGCCTTCGACCGTTCGTACCGCTCAGCTGAAGGTATTTCTACCCTTACACTTGCGGCCGATCAACCTGGTGGTCTACCAGGGGTCTTTCGTCTTGCGACAACCAAGCCTCATCTTGAGGGGGGCTTCACGCTTAGATGCTTTCAGCGTTTATCCCTGCCGTACGTAGCTACCCAACTGTGGCCCGAGCGGGCCAATTGGATCACCAGGGGTACGTCCAACCCAATCCTCTCGTACTAAGGTTGACTCCTCTCAAGCTTGGAACGCCCACAGCAGATAGGGACCGACCTGGCTCACGCCGGTCTGAACCCAGCTCGCGTACCACTTTAACGGGCGAACAGCCCGACCCTTGGGACCGCCTTCAGCCCCAGGATGTGATGAGCCGAC
>JBBSBC010000218.1:0-5589 GCA_038251595.1 Phycisphaerales bacterium
ATGACGAGCGACGCGGAGGTCACTTCGCCGTGCGCGGCGAAAAGGTCACGGAGCTGCGACTCAGACGTGCTGAACGAGAGGTTACCAACATAGAGCTTCATATGATTCTTCCATCCATGCCCATGAGTTTTTAGAACCGGTGCTCGAACTCGGGCGGAGGAAGCGTCGGTGGACCGAAAGGGGTTCTTCACGATTGAAGGCCCCAGAACTGAAATCCAGGAAACTATAGGCACGTCTACTTCTCCAGTCTTCCATGGGGCAGAGGGGTTGCGAGTGGCTGAGCAGCGAGGTGCCGAGGCCTCATTTGGTATCCAAACTTTGTCCGAACAACATCGTTCATATTCAGGCGGCCACCGACCTGCCATTCAGCCACTTGAACACTCCACCGGTTCCTCCTCTCCCCCCAATCACGCCTCGGCGACAATCTTGGCCCACTGGTCGGTGAGCTTGCGGATCGAAATCGGCACCGCGGTTCGCAGATCCTGGGCGAAGAGGGAGACCCGCAGTTCTTCGATCAGCCAACGGAACTCGGCGAGGTCCGAGACCTCCCACCGACCGCGGAGGTTTCCCCAACCGCCCGCATGTTGGATACGCACGATGCAGTTGGACCAGAGCGGGAGCATCTCGTTCACGCGCTGAGCATCGCGGGTGATGCCGTCGGTATCGGTGTCGTATTTGGCCGCGAGGCGTTCGATTCGCTGGCGCGCGGCGAGCAGGTATCGCGGGAAGTGGATGAGCCAACGGAAGGGCGTATCAACGAGGAAGCGACCGAGGAAGAGGCTGCCGAGTTGATGGCGGATGTCGGCGAGAGGAGCGGTCCAGTGCGCGGGCGCGCTGTCGAGCATCTGGATGAGCTGGTGGTGCTCGGTGAAGATCGACTGCACAAGCTCGACCAAGCTTCGCCCGGTTGCGCCGAGCCGGTCCCATCCCGCATCGAGCGCGGCATCAAAGCCAGCGCTGTTGCGCACCGCGCTCAGTTGCTCGGGGGGGAGACCGGCGAAGGCTTCAAGCGCGATCAACTCGGCAAGATCACGGCGCGCCGCATCGGGCCTGATGAGTGGCGCACCCATGATGAAGAGGCGGTCGATACCGGGCATGGTGGCGATGAGCGAGCGCGATTCCTTCGCGACATCGAGGGCGAGCAATCGCGTGACACCCGTGCGGTGCATGGCTATCGAGCGCGCCCGATCTGGGCACGGGCGCACCCCGACGATCGGCTCGGCCCGCCCGAAGGGAGTTTCATCGGTGAGCCCGATCCATGTGTGAACTACTCCGCCGCGATGGAGAACATTGACCTGTTCGGGAAGGCCCTGTTCAGCAAACTCCCAGCAGACCAGGCCGCCACGGTTGTAAGGACCCGCCGGAAGTCCGACGAGCGCATCCTCGGTTTGGCGACGGAGTTCTTTCTTGATCGCATGTAGATCGCGCCCCGAGGCAACAGTGCGGATCGGCTTGCCGGGCAGTTGCTCGATCACGCGGAAGTTCATGCGCAGGTGGATGGGCAGCCCGGCTTGGTCTGTTGCGGTGGCCGCAGCGGCCAGAGCCTCGCGCCGAACCGTCACACCTTGCGGCGCAAGCTGCGTAAGGGCCTCGGCGACCGCGCTGAGAAAGTCGCCATCGCCGTAGCGTGCCGCAAGCGCGGCGATTGCACGCTCACCAAAGCCCGCGGCCGGCGCGAGGTTGACGCGCATCGGCTTGGGCAAGGCGCGGATCAGTTCAACAACCTTTTCGCGCGCGAAGCCGGGGACGAGCCAGTCGAAACGGGCCGGGTCGAGGGCGGTGAGATGCTCAAGCGGGATGATGGCGGTCAGGCCATCATCCGGATCATTATGCTTGTGCTTGTACTCGATCGGGATGCGCAGCGGGCCGGTGGGTGTGATGACCTGGATCGCATCGGGATACTGATCGGCGGTCGGTTCCTGCACGCTGGGAGCGAGCATGCGCTCGCGCGGAATGACAAGCAGATCAGGAGCTCGGGCCTCGGCCTTCTTGCGCCAACGCTCGAAGCCGGGGCCATCAAAGACACCCTCGGGCACCTTCTCAGCGTAGAAGTTGAAGCGGCTTGAAGGCTCGCCGAGCAGATCGGTCTTGCGCTTCTTCTCTTCAAGCCTTTGGATGTTGCGCTGGGTCGCGAAGTTGTGCTCGAGAAACTTGCCGCTGGTCATGTATTCGCCCTTGACCAGGGCGTGCTCGATGAAGATCGTCCGCGAGACCGCTGGATCGATTGGTCCGTAGTGGGCGCGTCTGCGCTTGATGAGGGGCAGCCCGAAGAGCGAGACAGTCTCGTAGGCAGCAACCTGCGCCGTATCGGCCGACCAGTGCGGCTCGGCAAAGTCTCGCGTCACGAGGTGCGCGGCGACCTTCTCTATCCACTGCGGGCTGATGCTCGCGACCGTGCGGCCATACAGCCGCGATGTTCGCACGAGTTCGGCGGCAACGATCCATTTGGGCCTGAGCTTGAAGAGGACCGAGCCCGGAAAGACTGAGAACTTCAGGCCGCGTGCGCCATCGTATTCGGTCGAGCCTTTCTCCGGCGACTTGGTGCCGATGTTGGAGAGCAGACCAGTGAGAAGTGCGCGATGGACCTGCTCATACCCAGCCGGTCCCTGACCGGGACGTGACGCGATGTTGAGACCGATCTCCTCGGAGAGTTCGGACAACTGTCGGTGGATATCCTGCCACTCTCGGATGCGCACGTACGAAAGAAAGTTGGCCTTGCACCACTTGCGCAACTGGCTGCCGGAGAGGTTGGACTCCTGCTTGGCGAGCCCTCGCCAGAGGTTGACAAAGGCGAGGAAGTCGGACTCCTCGTGCTTCCACTTCTCGTGCAGCGTGTCGGCCTCGGTCTGCTTATCGATCGGACGCTCACGCGGGTCCTGCACACTCAGTGCTGAGGCGATGATGAGCACATCAGAGAGGCACCGCTCTTCATCGCCGGCAAGAACCATGCGTCCGATGCGCGGATCGACCGGGAGCTTGGCGAGTTTACGGCCAGAAGTGGTGAGATCGCCGCGTGCATCGATCGCGCCCAACTCGACAAGCGTGTCGTACCCATCTCGCACCGCGCCGGGACTGGGCGCTTGCAGAAAGGGAAATGTTGAGATGTCGCCGCCCTCGCCCGCGAGGCCGAGAGCCTTCATCTGAAGGATGACGCTCGCAAGATTTGTTCTCAAAATCTCGGGATCGGTGAACAACTGCCGCGTGTTGAACTCATCCTCACCGCAGAGCCTGATCGCAATTCCGGGGCTTGTTCTGCCGCAACGGCCTGATCTCTGCTGAGCCGATGCGCGGCTGATCGGTTCGATCGGGAGACGCTGCACCTTGGTTCGCGGGCTGTAGCGGCTTATCCGCGCGAGGGCTGAATCAATGACGTATTTGACACCCGGGACCGTGAGCGAGGTCTCGGCGACGTTGGTGGCGAGCACGATGCGGCGCTGGTCGTGAGGCTGGAAGACTCGGTTCTGCTCTTCGGTCGAGAGGCGAGCGAAAAGGGAAATGATCTCGACATCCCTGAGTCGGGGAACCTTGCGCAGCTCATCGGCGGTCTCGCGGATCTCGCGTTCGCCGGGAAGGAAGACGAGGATGTCACGATCGCGCCGTCTTCCGCCCCCGATGCTCCCAGTGTGCGCGTCGGTATCGGCGGCGATGAGTTCGAGCGCGGCATCAACGATGGCGTGCTCCATCTCGATTTCGCGTGTGTCATCATCGCCGCGTGAGAGCGAGCGATAGCGCACCTCTACCGGGAACGAACGGCCCGACACCTCGATCACGGGCGCGGGCTTGCCGGAAGCATCGGCGAAGTGGGCCGCGAAACTTTGCGGGTCAATGGTGGCGGATGTGATGATGAGCTTGAGATCGGGCCGTCGCGGCAGGAGCTGCCTGATGTATCCGAGCAGGAAGTCGATGTTGAGGCTGCGCTCGTGCGCTTCGTCAATGATGATGGTGTCGTATTGAGCGAGCAGTAGATCACGCTGGGTCTCGGCGAGCAGAATGCCATCGGTCATCAGCTTGATGATCGTTGAACGCGAGACATGATCGGTAAACCGTACTTTGTAGCCGACGGTTGAACCGAGAACGGAACCAAGCTCGTGCGCGATACGGGTGGCGACGCTGCGCGCGGCGATTCGGCGTGGCTGTGTGTGGCCGATCAATCCCGATGCGCCGCGCCCGAGTTCTAGGCAGATTTTGGGCAGTTGGGTGGTCTTGCCCGAACCAGTTGCCCCGCAGATCACCACCACCTGATGCTGGCGGATGGCTTCCATGATCTCACGCCGGGCCAGCACGACGGGCAGATCATCGGAATAGACCGGGCTGGGCGTGGCGGCCAGACGCTGATCGCGCCGCTCGATTGAACGATGCAGGAGACTGATCAGATGATCGATCTGCAAGCGCTGATCGCGATTAGGCTCGCGAATGCGGCCAAGTTCGGCGGTTCTGCGGCCAAGGCGAATGCGATCGATCGCCATGCAGCGATCCAGGATGGCCGATGGATCGCGCAGGTCCAGGTGTGAAAGTTCTACTCGCGTGCGTTCCAAGCTGAAAGATTACACGCACCGCGCGCGTAGGGAAGTTATCGGGCGATTCTCTTCTCGGCGAGGGTGATCCAGCGTTCAACCATAGGGCGGAGATCATGGACCGCCTCACCGTTGTGCGGCGTTGTCAGGCGCGAAGGCCCGAAGTACTTGATCTCGATCTCGGTGATCGTTCCGGCGAGTGCTGCCTGCTCAGACTCGGCAAGCCCGAGCCCGGGAACGGATGCGATGCGACGGAGCGTGGAGATTGCGTTGACGGGGGTGAGATGGGGTGGAAGGGTGAATCGAGGAGTGAAGTGCTCGGCGACCTTGCGCTTGCGGGCGAGAAAGAACCACGCGAGTGCGAGCATCGTGAGGATACCGATGGTGCCGATGAGCCAGAAGTAGAGCGATGCAGACTTTGGCCCGATCATATTGATGGGAATGACCGATGCACACTCCTTGATATCGGCATCGTCATACCGTTTGTGGATCATCTTTGGTGCGGCCGGGCCACCGATGATGCTCGGTTGCGGCGGAGGGAACGCGAATGATGCGACGGGAGCGTTCGTGCTCGATGTGAGATCGAGTGTCCATGCCCGCTCGCACTTGGGAATCACCGCATCACCGGTCGTATCGAGATCAAGAATGGTTGTGCCATGGTCCTCGATCTTGGTGATGGAGAGATCGTGGATGGCACGGATATCAAGAAGCTGCGAGAGTTCGGGGATCAGGCCGTCAGCCTTTGCTCGGATCTCCAGCTTTGCAAGTCCTTGCAACGACTCACGCGCATCAAGGATCTGCTCGATCTCGATGTTCATCGGAGCGCGTGCGCCCGGCGGAGGCTCAGACCGTGCATCGATCAACTGCACTGTGCTGGTGACGGGGAAGATGACGATGCCGCCGCTGTCAGAGAAGTCGAGATCGAGCTTGATGGGGGGTATGCGATCGACCGATTCATCCTTCGGACTGAGCAGGAGATACGCGAGCGGATGCTGCTCCCACCCTTCAAGAGGCGTGCCCATGGGGCGTGCACCGGGTTTGTGGAAGGTGATTGAGACGACGTTGAAACGCTCGC
>JBBSBC010000219.1:0-5567 GCA_038251595.1 Phycisphaerales bacterium
CACGGGATCAAAATCGACATCGCCAACGGTCTTCATCCTCCCATCGTCACCCTTCAGGCGATTCACTCCGACATCGATCACGACCGCCCCGGGCTTCACCGCGCGGGCGGCGATCAACCCCGGCACTCCGGCCGCGGCGATGAGCACATCGGCACGTCGCATGAGGTCATCGATGGCGGGGGTCCACTTGTTGCACGAGACAACCGTTGCATCCTGCCGCATGAGCAGCACCGCGATCGGCTTGCCAACGTGGTTGGAGGCACCAACTACAACGGCGGTCTTGCCGCGAAGCTCAATGCCGGTATGCTCGATCATCTTGATCACCGCCGAGGCCGTGCATGGTGCGAGCGACGATCGACCGTAGACGATGTTGCCGATGTTGGCTGGGTTCACACCCTCCACATCCTTCTCGGGAGCGATGAGTCGCTGGATCGAATACGGATCGACTGCGCCGGGCAAGGGCAGGTGGACCATGACCGCCGACACTTCTTCCTTGGTGTTGAGCAGCAGAACGCGGCCGGCTATGTCATCAAACGATGCGCCGGAGCCGAGTTCATGCAGCACATACTCGATGCCCAGTTCGCGGCAGGTCTTGCCCTGACTTTCTGCATACTGTCGCGCGGCGTTATCTTCGCTCCCCACCAAAACAGCATCGAGTCGTGCCGCGCGGCCCCGGTCGCGGAGCGCGCCAGCACGTTTGGCGATCAGGTCGCGATACGATGCAGCAAGGTGTTTACCGTCGATGATACTCGCGGTCATGGGCAATGATACGTACCCCATCGATGGAGCATATGGACAACTTTGCCCACGGAGGTCGGACTGTTTTGAACGCCGATATGCTCTGCGGGCAGATCTAATCGCATCAGCCCAATAGTTTGCACGAGTTCCCCGACTCTTGACAGCATCACAACCATCCGGATTCCAAAGTGATCTCCACGTGACTACCCCCCCGCACTCAAGTACAGGCTCAGCTCCACGCCGCGTTGCAGAACTTCGCGGGCTACTCGATCGTGCGAATCGCGCGTACTACGTTGATGCAAACCCGATCATGCCCGACGCGGAGTTCGACCGCCTTTTGCGAGAGCTTGAGGCTCTGGAGCAGGCACATCAGGAACTGGACGACGCATTCAGCCCCACCAAGCGCGTTGGTGGTGAACCGATCGAGGGATTCCGAACCGTCAATCATTCCGTGCCGATGCTGAGCATTGACAATACCTATGACCTCGGCCATGCGGACAACAAGGGTCTGCTCGACTGGCATCATCGGGTTGTGCGCGATCTCGGCGGGACAGAGACTTCGCAAGGTGAGACCTTGTTTCGGAATAGTGCCCCGCGCGGGGACATCATGCTGGTGGCCGATGCCAAGATCGACGGGGTTGCGCTTTCGCTCCGCTACGAGGATGGTGTGCTTGTTCGCGCGGTCACGCGCGGCGATGGCACCAAAGGAGATGATGTCACGGCCAATGTTCGTGCGATCCGTGCGGTTCCGCTCAGGCTTGATGGCGAGCATGGCAAAGCACCCGAAGTTCTTGAGGTCCGTGGGGAAGTGTACTTTCCACTGAAGGAGTTTGAGCGGGTCAACACCGAGCGCGGCGCGGCGGATGATGATCTGTTTCAGAACCCACGCAACGCCGCGGCGGGTACCTTGAAGCAACTCGATCCGCGTGTCACTGCATCGCGCAGGCTTGGGTTTGTCGCCCATGGGCGCGGCGAGATCAGCGATCCGGATTTCGCCGCATCACACACGGAGTTGCTCAAAGAACTTGCTCGGCTGGGCATTCCCGTGAACAAGCCACTCGCGGTTTCAAGCTCGATCGTGGCGATTAGCGAGGCAATCATGGCCTTCGGGATAGCACGCCATGACCGACCGTACGCAACCGACGGGGTGGTCGTACGCGTCGATTCGTTCGCACAGCAGCAGTCGCTGGGGCTGACCTCAAAGAGCCCGCGCGGATTTGTAGCGTTCAAGTTTCCAGCCGAGCGGAAGACCACGCGACTCATCCGTGTGGATGCACAGGTGGGAAAGACCGGAAAGATCACCCCGCGTGCGGTTATGGAGCCTGTGTTGATCGCCGGAACCACGGTGCAGCACGCAACGCTTCACAACTATGGGAACATCTGCCAGAAGGATATTCGGATCGGCGATCTGCTGGTGATCGAGAAAGCCGGCGAGATCATTCCGTATGTTGTCGAGGTGGAGATGGGTGGACGCCCGGCAGATGCGCAACGGATCAACGCACCGGAGACATGCCCCGAGTGTCATGGTCCGGTCGAGGTCGAGCCTCCGGAGGCGTTCGAGAATCCAACTATTGAAACGGCGCGGCGGTGCGTGAATCCGGAGTGCCCGGCCCAGGTGCAGGAACGATTGATCTGGTTTGCCGGACGCAAGCAGATGGATATCGATGGGCTTGGTGAAAGAACGATCGCGCTGATTCGTGCCGAGTTGAGTGAGCGCGTGCCGCTCACAAGCTTTGCCGATATCTTTCGACTTCACCAGCACCGCGATGCCCTTGTGAACCTTGATCGAATGGGCGAGAAGAAGGTAGACAATCTTCTGGCGGGCATCGAGAACGCCAAATCGCGTGGGCTGGGCAAGGTGCTGGCAGGAATGGGCATGCGTCACGTGGGCGACTCGACCGCCAAGGCTCTTGCGAAGTTGTTTGTCGATATGGATGCGCTTCTGGGCGCGAAGGAATGGGAGTTGCGGCCAAAGGATGCGGCAACAAACAAGACCGAGCGCGAACGCTATCACTTGCCGAAGGATGGCAAGGGACTGCCCGAGACCGGGCTCGGCAAGCTGACCGCGCCGGTGGTCTATGCGTATCTACACAGCGAAGTTGCGCACAAGACATTCGAGGATCTCAAGCTCATGGGTGTCGATCTCACGAGCAAGGACTATGTTGATGCAAGCTCAAAGCGGAAGGGAGGAAGAGAGGTGGCCAGCACATTCACAGGCAAGACCATCGTGCTGACCGGCACGCTCGATGCCTATGAACGTGAGGCACTGAAGAGAATTCTCGAACGACTGGGTGCAAAGGTGAGTGGATCGGTCTCAAGCAGGACGAGCGTGGTGATCGCGGGTCGAGAGGCCGGGAGCAAGCTCGACAAAGCTCATGAACTCGGGGTTGAGGTTTGGAACGAAGAGAAGCTGATGAGCGAACTGGCCAAAGTGGGCGACGGTACGACCGCTTGAGTGGCGACAACACTCATGCTTTGTTTGCGTTACTGACCCGGGGCAGGGGGAATGCGCAGAACGGCACCCGCAGGAGGACGATCAGCATTCTTGATCGTGCCGCGGTTCGCCTCATAAATCGTCTTCCACAAGCCGCCCTTGCCATACACCTTCTTTGAGATCGCCCAGAGCGTGTCATCTCCCTGAACGACATAGGTCGTCTCGGGAGATGCGGCCGGAGATGTTGGCACGACCAGCGGTCTGTACTCGGGGTTCGGCTTTCCCTGAATGTTGGTCGGGTCCAAGGGAATCTTGAGAACCGTCTTCCCCGGCTTGAGCTTGTCAGAAGTGTTGAGTGGATTGGCCTGAGAAATGACATTCGCCATCCGGCGATCACCGTAGATCCGACGGGCAATCGCGTCCCAGCTCACATCGCCGGGCTGCACGACGTAGTCGCGAAACTTCGGTTCAATGATCGGTGAGGGTTGTGGAACCGCGAGCGGTGATGGCGCGGGTGCGGCGGGAGTGGGACGTTCAACCACCACGGGTTTTGGCGGGACCACCGGACTGTCAGGCTGCGCGGGCGAACTGTCGGATGGCTGGGAACCTGGTCGAGATGCCTGCGAGACCGAGGTGGCGCTCGCAGGACTCTGGACGATATCCGTCGTGACCTTAGGCGATCGTGGTTCGTAGAGCCAATAGACGAGAACCCAGACCGCGATGAGGATGCAGACAAGGCTGAAGAGTCTTGACGGAGTATCCGTCATGCGCGGGCCTCGTGAATCGGACATGCCAAGAGGTCGTCGTAAAAGGCTTTACGACATCAGACGGGAGCGACCGCCACTCCCGATCGTGCAGGTGAAGTTCCGCTTTCCGAACGATCGGCCTTTCGTGACCATACAAAGGGTGCCGCGATGGCGACCGATGAATAGGTGCCGACGACCACGCCAATGATGAAGCAATAGGCGAACGCACGGATCGCCTCGCCACCCCAGATGTAGAGCACAAGCGAGGCGAGGAAGGTGGTCATGCCGGTCATGATGGTACGGCTGACGGTCTGGTTGATTGAATCGTTGATCAACTTCCGGCTTGCGTACTGCAGCTTGCCGCGATTCTCGCGGATGCGATCCATCACGACGATCTTGTCGTTGAGCGAGTAGCCAAGGATCGTGAGCACGGCGGCGATGACGTTGAGATCGATCTTGAACGGCAGGATGCCCAGCGTGTTGGCAATGCCCGGTGCGTGGTGATAAAGGTACTCACCAAGCGCGATGAAGCCCACGGCGATGATGCAGTCGTGCAGCGTCGCAAAAAGGGCACCGGCCGAATAGCGCACGGAACTGAACCGCACACCCACGTAAATCAGAATAAGCACTGAGCTGAGCAGGATGGCCACGATGGCCTTGGCGGTGAAGTCTGCGGCGACGGATGAGCTGAATGACTGCACCGCCGCGGCGGTGGAAGACCGCTGAAGAGCCTCGACCGCGAGCTTCCACTCGGTAGGTCGAATGTCGGAGTTCCATCGCGCGGGGTCGTCGAGGTAGCTGATTGCGTCATCCTTGACGAGGAGCACGGCAGAACGAACCGCGCTCTCGGAACCTTTGAGGATGCGAAGCTGATGGGAGCGGTGGGAAGACTCGACGAATTGCGCATCGTCCTTCATGAACTTGATGCGGTCTTCGATGGCCTGGAGTGTGGGGGCTGCGGGGCCGAGATCATCGAGAAGAATGGCCGCGCCACCCACGAACTCGGGGACCTGCATGGAGATGTCGCTGCGCTCGAGCGCATCGCCAAGGTTTGATGTAACGATGGGATACACAGGTGCGGCGGAGGCCGACTTGACATCAACACCCCGGAAACTGATGGCTTCCTGCTGGTCGAGCTTATCCGCAAAGGCTTGGGATATCGCTTCGAGCACGCGACTGGCATCGGGAATGGAACTCTTGATGGTGAACTGGTCGGAGGTGATGCCGTTGTCTTGGGGATTGACGGCCAACACTTCGGCCTGAGCGAGCGCGGCAAGCGGTGCCTGCGGGTCGGCAGGCGCGAGCTTCTTGATGGCCTCTTCGACATCGGCGCGGTCCATCATCAAGGGCTTGCCATCGGCACCCTTCTTAAAGTGGATGGTGACCTTGGTGCCGCCACGGAACTCGGTATCGAGCAGATCCGAACCGCGAGCCAAAATCAGCCCGAGACTGCCGAGCACCGCGCACGCCGAGATTGTGTAGAAGATTGGCGTGAGGCCCATCCAATCGATCTTCGTGGTCATGGCGCGTTGGACGGCAGGAACGGCCATGGGGAGCATGGTCATTTTGCGGACGTGGACCTTTTCGATCAGGAAGGTGTAGATCAGTCGCGTGATGAACAACTGGCAGAAGAGGGTGGTGAGCACGCC
>JBBSBC010000220.1:0-5462 GCA_038251595.1 Phycisphaerales bacterium
GGGTGGGGGTGGCAGCGGGTGTTGTTGGGGGCGTTGTGGGCTGTGCCGGTGTGGCGGCCTTCGGATCCGCTTTGGGGTCTGCTTTAGGGTCTGGCGCCGTTGCCGGCTGCGGGTCGGCAGCCTTGGGCTTTTCGGCCGCGGGTGCCTGAGCGAGTGCCGACGAACCGATGAACAGGCTGGTTGCGACGAGGGTCGCTCCGACAAGAATCAGACGAGAAAGCTTCATTCGCAAAATCTCCTGGTATTGGTCGACATTATACGCCGCGATGACCTCGGAAGGGTGGCCGTCGGCGCGGCAACCGTACGATACACATGTGTGCCCTCTCGGTTTCTGCCTTTGTTCTGCCACCCCCGGAACCGACGATGGTATCTTGTACCAGTACGTGCGTGGAAAGTGTCGAGAATTTATCCGCGTCTACACGCGATTGCTCCCGCTCTTCACGCGATCCGGCATGGTCTGTTGATCGAACGCCTCGCACACAGGAGATCGATGATGAGACACGCAGCCAACTTTTTTCGGGCATCCGTGCTTTTTGCTGGGCTTTTCGCGGCAACGATTGCCGCTTCATCCGCGCCCGCCGCGGCCTGTCCGCCGAGCGAGGGCGAGTTTGATTTCGAGTTTTACGACATCAGTGGCGATGGGATGGTGCAGCTTCCGGCGGGTGTGAAGGTCACCGCGGTGGCCAAGACCAGCACGACCGACAAGGAAGGGAAGATCGTCGTCGATAAGCGCGTGGCGCTTGTGGTGGAAGATCCGACGAACAAAAACGCCCGAGTGCTGACCATGCACCTGCCGCCGATGGCGGCCATGGAAATCAAGGAGTGGCTGGCGAGCGCGGTCGAGTCGCAGGAAGCCTGGCTCAAAGAGAGCAAGGCGATTGAGCGGCCCGGCATCGAGTGCGTGCTCGACTCGAAACGCTGCCGCGAACTTGGCAAGGACAAGAAGGCGACTGTTCCCGCGATGTACGTGAGCGTGGCGAGCAAGCAGGGTCGGCACGGTTGGTCGATGCTTTCCGAGCCAGCATCTCGTACGCCCGGAACATGCAGCGAAAAGACCGGGCGGTCATCACCAGCACCGGCGGTTGCCGTTCAGGAAGATCACCGGATCTCCATCACCACCTATGACCGCAGCGATCGCGGTCGCCCGCTCACCATGAAGATGGATGCGCCCACAGCCAAGAACCTGTTGGCCGATCTCTCTCTCGCGATCGATGAGCGTGATGGAAAGATCTTGCCAGCCGTTGAAGTGGAAAAATCCAATGATGCCAAGTCGGCATCGTGAACTGACAGCTCGATGCAGAAATTATGCACACGCGGCGGCCCGGTGCTGCCGCGTTTTTCATGGTGACGCTCAATGCTCATCCATCCGCTGTATCGAGCAACTGTTGCAATCGTGAGTTGAGAATTGGCGGCACCCGCGTGGTCCATGAATGGTCGATCAATCCCACGCCGATCAGATCGCGAAGGTGTGTGCGATCTTTGTCGCGGAAGGCCGTAAGTTTGATGCGAACAAGCGCATCAAGATTGAGGACTCGAAAGCTGCCCATGTCGGTGGACTCGGTGACATCTGGATTCGATGCGGGCTCGTTCGGCCTGACCAGTTCATTCGCGAAGATCAAGTGAACAGCACGGCGAGCATTGGCTTTCGGATCATCAAGAAACAAGCCAAGACCCGCGGCATGACGGTGAGTCAATCCCGCAGATTCAAGTGCCAACTTCGCGGCGGGAAAGTCGCGGCGCCGAATCATGACATCAACATCCTGCGTGTTTCGAACCGCGGCCTGATCAACCGTGGCCACCCATGCCGCGACCGCATTGCCATCGGCGACCGCGTATTCGATCTCACGTTCACGCAGGATCTTTGAGACCCGCAGAAGTCGCCTTCGCACCTCTTCCACGGCGTTCACCATCCGCTGCAAGACATCGTTTGCGGGAATAGCCACGTATGAGGATAGATCTGAAATACCTGTTGCGCGAGCGTTCCAACACGCGAATCAGCGGGGGAAGCCGTCACGATCAAGCTGCTCAGTTCCATCCGCTTCCGATCTATGGCGTCTCTACGCCTGCCCTTCGTAGGAGGGCGCTCAGTTGGCCCGCGTGGTGCTGAATATGCCGGATGTTGTAGATACGCAGTTCCATGAGTGAAAAACGAAGTCGAGAAACGCCCGAAAGGCCTTCGAGCGATGCGGAAAATTCGGCACCGATGACCTCGCGCATCCGCTGAAGACAGAGGGCGAGCTCATCGATGAGTTCCTGCTGACTGAACCGCCGGCTCGGATGTTCCTCGTTCAGTTCATCCATGCCGCGCGGGCGAAACGCCTCGCGCGGCCGCCATGTCGCATCATCCGGTTCGAGATAAAGATCGACAGCGCAGAGCGTGCGATACGCGCCCTGTCAGAACGGATACTTGGCGATGCGATTGTCCAATGGTCGGGCGCGCAGGCGCGTATGCACTCGTTCAGCATGTCGAGCGCACCCTCAAACTGCGAAGTCTACACGCTGCTCAACACCCGGGTTACTCCTCATCGGCCCGCAGCCTGGCCACCACGCTGAAGTCTTCGAGCGTGGTGGTGTCTTGCGTGATCTTCTCGACACCGGCCGCGACATCGCGGAGAAGGCGACGCATGATCTTGCCCGATCGCGTCTTGGGCAGGCTCTCGGCGAAGCGTATCTGTTCTGGACGGGCGAGCGCGCCAACTTCCTTGGCAACATGCGCGCCTAGCTCACGCTTGAGTTCGTCATCGGCCAGCCGGTTGTTATTCTTCAACCATGCGGGCCGCAGGGTGACGAAAGCGACGATCGCGCTTCCCTTGATCTCGTGAGGAATGCCGACGACCGCGGCCTCGGCCACTGCCGGGTGCGAGACGACCGCGCTCTCAACTTCCATTGTGCCCAGAAGGTGCCCCGAGACCTTGATGACATCATCGACACGCCCCATGACCCAGAAGTATCCGTCCTGGTCGCGGCGTGCGCCATCGGCTGAGAAGTAGAAGGGCGTGCCCGTCTCCGGGTCTTTGATCCGACCCCAATAGCTGCTGATGAACCGCTCGCGGTTGCCATAGACGCCGCGGAGCATTCCCGGCCATGGCTTGCGGATGACGAAGAGTCCGCCCTGATTGGGGCCAAGCTCGCGGCCATCCTCGTTGACGATCGCCGCGTCGATCCCGAGCATCGGCACGGTACACGAGCCGGGTTTGGTCGCGATCGCGCCCGGAAGGGGTGTGCAGATGTGGCCGCCGGTTTCCGTCTGCCAATACGTATCGACAATCGGGCAACGCTCGTTCCCGATGTGCTTGTGGTACCACATCCACGCCTCGGGATTGATCGGCTCACCAACGGTGCCGAGCAGTTGGAGCGATGAGAGGTCGTGCTTTGCGGGAAGGTCGTCACCCCACTTCATGAATGTGCGGATCGCCGTCGGGGCTGTGTAGAACTGGGTGACCTTGTGACGGGCGATAATGTCCCAGAATCGGTCGTTGGCGGGGAAGTTCGGTGAGCCTTCGTACATCAGGCTCGGAACGCGATTCATCAACAGGCCATAGAGCACGTAGCTGTGACCGGTGATCCAACCGATATCCGCGCTGCACCAGAAGACCTGGCCCGCGCTGGGGATCAGGTTAAAGGTCAGGCGGGCGGTCATCTGCACAAACGCGAGATAGCCTCCGGTTGTGTGGACAATTCCCTTGGGCTTGCCAGTTGAGCCGCTGGTGTAGAGCAGAAAGAGCATCTGTTCGCTGTCAAGCTCGGCGCATGGGCAGGCATCGCTCGCGCGATCCACCACGTCGTGCCACCAGTGAAACCTTGTCGGCCCGATCAGAGGCGAGCCGGTGCGGAAACGTCTGCTCGGGGGGACATGGGCCGTTCTCTTGAGCACAACAACGTGGTTGATGATGTGTCCTTCATTGCCGAGGATGCGCACGGCATCCTCGACGTTTTTCTGAAGTGGGACAATCTCGCCCCTGCGATGTCCACCATCGGCGGTGATGATGACGCGGCTCTTGGCATCGGCCGCGCGCTCGCTGATGGCCGTGGGTGCAAACCCGCCAAAGATCACACTGTGGGCCGCGCCGATGCGGGCGCACGCGAGAATCGCCACGGCCAGTTCAGGCACCATCGGCATGTAAATGGTGACAACATCGTCGCGCTTGACACCCAGAGATTTCAACGCGTTGGCGCACTTGCTCGTCTGGATCTGCAGGTCGCGGTAGGTGAACTCACGGATTTCCGGTTCCTGCGAGTATTTGGTCGAGTGCGATTCGTGGCTGGTGCGTTGACCCGCCGCGACAGGCTCGCCCTCCCAGATCAAGGCGACTTCATCGCCGTGACCCGCCTGCACGTGACGGTCAACGCAGTTAAAGCACGCGTTGAGCTTGCCGCCCACAAACCATCGTGCATCGGGCACAGTCCATTCCAGAACGGCCTTCCACGGTTCGAACCAGGCAAGTCGTGCACCTTCCTTGGCCCAGAACTCTTCGGGATTGTTGATCGAGTGTTCGTGAAGTTGCCGGTACTCAGGCATGGACGAGATTGCCCAGGGACTGAGGCCCGAGGTCTTGGGGACCGGAAAGACGCGAGTCTCGTTCAGGACTGAGTCCATCACTCCGGCTCCACCAGAGTTGTCGGCTGGTGTTTGGGTATCGGTCTTGAATGATGGCGAGAAAGGATTGGCCATAGTCTGAGAATATCGCTTTTTGGAAAAGGGTACCCGAAAAAGAGGCTTCGGATGAAAAATGTTCCGTTCACAAAGAATCTTCTGAATGATTTGTGCGAAACCCATCCAGCCCACCAAATGTGCGGCTGGAGAACCTGTTCACCATGAATCAGAACCTATCGCCCAAGGACTTGGCATCGGTCATCGGAGTAAGTGAGTCGTCTCTCAAGAGATGGGTTGACGATGGTCGGCTTGTCGCATCGCGAACATCCGGCGGACATCGAAGGATTCCCGTCCATGAAGCGGTGCGCTTTATTCGTGAGACCGCCCAATCGGTGGTGCGCCCAGACCTCCTGGGTCTCTCGGACCTTACGCGCGTGCCCGTGGCCAAGGTCACCGGAGGGGAGGGTGAATCGGCACTGCTGGCCGCACTCGAAGCTGGTCATGCAGAACAGGCTCGCGGCCTGATTCTCGCCCACTATCTGACCACACGCACCGTAGCATCGGTGTGTGATGGCCCCATTGCTCACGCCATGCATCGCATCGGCGAGCTTTGGCGGCATTCAGAGCAGGGCATTGCGATCGAGCACCGTGCAACTACGATCTGCGTTGAGGCTCTGCACAATATCCGTCTGCTGCTGCCGCCAACTGCCGAGGAAGCCCCCGTGGCCGTGGGTGGCGCGATCGAGGGTGACCCCTACACGTTGCCGACGCTCATGGCGGCGACATGCTTCCGCGAGTTGGGGGTTCGAGATATGGATCTGGGTGCCAACACGCCGTTCCTTTCGCTGGTTGAGACGGCCCGCCGCCA
>JBBSBC010000221.1:0-5361 GCA_038251595.1 Phycisphaerales bacterium
CTCGATGTCTATTTCCAGATCGGGGCCGATGTCGATCTGTCCGCCGTCCTCGTGCAAAACCGCGTGAGTGTCGCCAACCCCAAGCTCCCCGAAGATGTCCGTCGCCAGGGTGTCACCGTTCGCAAGCAATCCTCCGCCCTCATCGGTGTGCTCGCCCTCTCCTCACCCGATGGTCTCTACGACGATCTCTACCTCTCCAACTACATGACCATCACGGTCAAAGACGAAATCTCCCGCATCTACGGTGTCGGCGGCGTCAACGTCTTTCCCAACAAAGACTACGGCATGCGCGTCTGGCTCGACCCCGAACGACTCAAAGCCCGCGGCCTGACCGTCAACGAAGTTCGCAACGCCATCGCGCAGCAGAACATCCAAGTCGCCGCAGGCGCCGTCGGTCGTCAGCCCGCGCCCAAAGAGCAGGATTTCGAGTTCGTCGTGAACACCAAGGGCCGCCTCACCCAGCCCGAAGAGTTCGCCGAGATCATCGTCAAGACCGTCGAAGCCGAAGGATCAACAAACGCCCTCGCCGGTGGCGGAGCAAGCTCCGTCGTCCGCATCAAGGATATCGGGCGCGTCGAGCTCGGTGCCAAAGACTACAACACCCTCGCCACCTTCAACGGCAAACCCGCCGCCATCATGCCGATCTACCAGCTCCCCGGCGCAAACCTCGTCGATGTCGCCGCCAAAGTGCAGCTCAACCTCGACCGCATCCGCAAAGATCTTCCCGAAGGTGTCAAGGCGGAGTTTTTCTACGACTCCTCAATGTTCATCCGCGCTTCCTTGCACGAGGTCAACAAGACGCTCATTGAAGCCTTCATCCTCGTCTTCCTGGTCGTGCTGGTCTTTCTTCAGAGCTTTCGCACCACGCTCATCCCCGCGCTCACCATCCCCGTCTCGCTCATCGGCACTTTCCTGTTTCTGAATCTGTTCGGCTTCAGCATCAACATGCTCACGATGTTCGGCCTCGTGCTCGCCATCGGCATCGTGGTCGATGACGCCATTGTCGTCGTCGAGAACGTCGAACGCAACATGACCGTCCACCACCTCTCACCGCGCGATGCCACCATCCGCGCCATGAAGGAAATCACCGGCCCCATCATCGCCATCACCCTCGTCCTCATGGCCGTCTTTGTCCCCACCGCCCTCCTCCCCGGCATCACCGGCCAGATGTACCGTCAGTTCGCCCTCACGATCGCCGCCAGCACCGGCATCTCCGCCATCTGCGCCCTGACGCTCAGCCCTGCCCTGTGCGCCCTCATCCTCACCGTTCACAAGCCCGGCCACAAGGGCTTCATCCTCTTCCGCCCCATCTCCGTTCTCGCGCGTCTCTTCAACCACGTCTTTGATGCCCTCACCTCCGCATACGGCCGGGTCGTCCGACGCTCCATCCGATTCTGGCCCGTCTCACTCGTGATCTACGGTGCGCTCATCTTCGCCACCGTCGTCCTCTTCAACCGAACCCCCACAGGCTTTGTGCCCAACGAAGACCTCGGCTTCCTCGTTGTCGCGGCCCAACTCCCCGATGCCGCGGCCCTTCCCCGCACGCAGGAGGTCTGCCGCCGTGTCAGCGCCGAAGTTCAGCAGGTCGATGGTGTTGCTGGTGTGGTGATGATCACCGGCGTCTCCGTCATCGATGGCCAGGGCACAAACTTCGGCACAGCCTACGTCGTGCTCAAACCATGGGATGAGCGCATCAAGTCCAACCGACCCATCGATGCCGTCATGAACGACATCCGCGCACGCGTCGGCAAAATCCAGGAAGCGCAGTTCCTCGTCTTCGGTCTCCCCGCCATCAGCGGCCTGGGCAACGCCTCCGGCTTCGACCTCCGCCTTCAAGACAAGTCCTCGATCGGTCGCGCGGCCGTGCAGCAATCCATCGAGGAAGTCACCGCAGCGGCCAACGCGCAGTCAGGCCTTGCCGCCGTCTATTCCGGCTATCGTGCCGCCGTTCCGCAGCTCTTTCTTGATATCGATCGCGAGAAGGCCGTCAAGCTCGGCATCCCGCTGAGCGATCTTTTCCAGACCCTCCAGACCTATCTCGGCTCGGCCTACATCAACGACTTCAACGTTCTGAACCGGACCTTCCAGGTCAATGTTCAGGCCGACCACCGCTTCCGTCTCAGGCCCGACGATATTCTTAAGCTCGAAGTCCGCAACATCACCGGACAGATGGTCCCGCTCGCCACGCTTCTCACCGTGCGCGATACGCTCGGGCCAGATCGTATCTCTCGCTACAACCTGTATCCTTCAGCAGCAATCAACGGTTCCCCCGCGCCGGGTTCATCTTCGGGTGTTGCCATGAACCTCATGGAACAACTCGCAACCGACAAGCTCCCGCGAGGCGTGGGCTATGAATGGACCGGCATGTCCTACGAAGAACGACAGTCCGGCGGACAAGCCCTCATCGTCTTCGCGCTCGGCCTGCTCATCGTCTACCTCATCCTCGCCGCGCAGTACGAGGCCGTCACCACGCCGCTCGCCGTCGTCCTTTCCATCCCTGTCGTTGTGGCCGGCGCAATGACCGGCGTGCTCATCCGCGGCCTCGACAACAACATCTTCACGCAGATCGGTCTGGTGCTGCTCATCGGTCTTGGTGCAAAGAACGCGATCCTGATCGTCGAGTTCGCGCGCGAAAGCCGACTCCACGGCGCAACCATTACCGAAGCCGCCATCACCGCCGCCAAGTCGCGCTTCCGTCCCATCCTCATGACATCGCTCGCGTTCATCCTCGGTGTCGTCCCACTCATGCTCGCCAGCGGCGCAGGCGCAAACGGCCGCCAAGCTCTCGGCACAGCGGTCTTCTCGGGCATGGTCGGCAACACGATTCTCGGTCTGCTCTTCACACCTGTCCTCTACGTCGCGGTTCAATGGCTCGGTGAGCGATTCCGCAAGCCCAAGTTTGTGTCGAATCAGGTCGAATCGGGCACACAGGTTATCCACAATTGAAACCACCACTTCAGGTGGTCCCTGCTGCGAAGAATCGATGTTTGTTTCTGAGTTATCCACACATTAATCACACCCGATTTGAGGGCTGATATCCAATCATTTTATGGTTTTCCAACCTTTCATAAATCGATCGCCATGCCCCAACTTCCGCATGGAGGAACGCCTGTGCATGGTCGCCTAGCATGACTGTTGGCCCGTGCGAAGGTGCCGCGATACGCACAGAAGTGATGTTGCGAAGCCACCGCGAACGCGTAGGGCGGAGATGGGTTGTGACGAGTTTAACCGAGAAGACGCGCAGGGATGCGCAACAGAAGCGAGCCGAGCGCATCGCCGATGATTCGACGCGCGGTGCTGAAACACCTTCACGCTGGGGCGTGCTTCGTCACAAGAACTTTCGTGTTGTGTGGTGCGCATCCTTTGTCTCGAACATCGGCAACTGGATGGAGATGGTCGGCATTCAGATGATTGTCGCGCACGCGACCGGTTCGCTGAAGATGCTCGGCTACTTCGCGGCGGCACAACTGCTGCCGATTCTTGTGCTCGGAACATTTGGCGGACTGGTTGCCGACCGCGTGAATCGGCGCACGCTGCTGGTTGTGACGCAGACGATGATGTTTGCGCTGGCCGCATTGGTCGCGGTTGTTTCGTACTCGAACATGTCGTGGCTTTCGGTGGGCGGGCTTGAGTTTGGCGATAAGGCCACCACCGGACTGGTGGTGGCCCTGTTTGCGATCTCGCTCGTGCAGGGTGTGGTGAGCGCGTTCAACATACCGGCGTGGCAGGTGCTGACACCGCGGCTTGTGCCGAAGGATGAGCTGACGAAGGCCATCATGTTGAACGGGATTCAGTTCAACGCGGCGCGGGTCGTTGGGCCCGCAGTTGCGGGGCTTCTGCTCGCATGGATCGGGCCGAGCCCGTTGTTCGTCATCAACACGATTACCTTTCTGGGCGTGGTGATCGCCGTCACAACTACACCCGATGCGCCAGCGCCAGCGCCGAGCGGCGAGAGCGCGTGGTCACAGGTTCGTGCCGCCGCGGCGTTCATTTTCCTGCAACGCGGCCCTTTCTGCGTGTTCATCGCGATGGTGCTGATGAGCTTTCTGGCCGCGCCTTTGATGCGCATGTTGCCGCTCTTCGTGATCGATGTCTATGGCATCACGGGGTCGGATGCTGACCTTACGGTGGGATGGCTGATCTCGATGTTGGGCCTCGGCGCGGTGCTTGGCGGGCTTGCGCTTCGCTATGTGCCGGCGTGGTACCCGAAGCACCACGTCATTCCCATTGCGATTGCCGGTTCAGGGTTGACGATCACGCTCTTCAGCCTGACCACCGTGCTGTGGGCGGGGTACATCACGATGTTCTTTGTCGGGCTTTTCTGGATCTGGGGCTTCAACCCGGCATGGGCGGCGATGCAGGGGTTGGTCTCTGACCACATGCGCGGACGTGTGCTCGCCATTGCGAACGTGGCCGCGTTTGGTGTTACGGCGATCGGCAACATCGCGGCGGGCTGGCTTGGTGAGGGCGCGGCGGAGTACACGGGAAAAGTGATCGGCACGCAACTGGCGGTCGGCGTGCTGAGCGTGCTGCTCATGCTCGCGGGCGTTGCGATGATGATTTGGCGCGTGCCGGAAGTTGATGGGTTCAAACCGGGAGACATCGGTTATGGCCCGCTGCGGCGAAACTTGTGGGATGCGGTGACCGCGCGGGCGCACCGGCCCGCGGCCATGGTCAGCGAACCTTCGATGGCTGATCAGCCCGGGCGCGAGGGCGCTGGGCCGATCGGCGTGGGCAAGTGAGGTGGTGGCGATGATGCAGCATCGACCATCTGCACATGGGGGATCGGCCCATCGGCGATTGGCGCATCGGCCTCGCGGAGCAGCCTGCGCCTGCGACGGACGATGAAGATGATGCTGGCGAGCCAGAGCACTGATAGCACAAGCGGGATGAGCCAACCGAGGATTGTCCAAATGGCATTTGTCGTGGTCGCAGGCGAAGCGTTGGGTGGTGCGTTCGTGGTGACCGAGGCAATGGTGAGGCCCGAGCCTGTCGTTGTTGCCGCGGAGGTGTAAGGCGCTATGAGGATGCCCTCGACCACCCGCACCGCTTCATCGATCTCGCTCAAGATCGCGGTGTCGCTCGCATCAAGCTCCGCGCTTGCGACAACAGATAGCCGTCACGGTCGCGAGTCGATACAGATGAGCTTGCCGCGCTGCCATACGCCTCAGCGGCCTTTTCAAGATTGCCCAATCCTTCGTAGCCGGCGGCTATCATGGCGTCAAACGAGGCCGTGTTTTCACGCGATGCGCTTCCGCGTGCCTTGGTCAGCATGTCCACGCCGCCCTGAAATTGACGCTGATCATACAGCACCTGCGCCAACAACAGGTTGGCCTGTTGGCCGGCCGACGTGCCGCTGTA
>JBBSBC010000222.1:0-5351 GCA_038251595.1 Phycisphaerales bacterium
CATCGGCGCGCTGACCTTGCCTTCAGCGACAAGTTTGTTGAAAAGCAAACCGGCCTTGTCGCGCTGACCGAGCCCGAGCCAGCAGATTCGCGCCGGAAGCCCTTGAAAGCCGAACCGAGGCTTGCACCGATCAAAGTCGCCCGCGAGGAGAGCTTCTGGGTGGGCGTGGCATGAGAGGATCCAGGTACGAAGTCGGGCCGAATAGGGATCGGCTGGAGCATCATCGCCCCGGGGAGAAGCTCCACCGAAGAGATTTAGGATCGCGAGATCGGTGACATAAATATCGCGAGGATCGCCGCTGAGCGCAACCCAGCGGAACGGGCCGCGACCAATGCAAAACTGGGGTCGGATGTACGCGGGGACAAATCCAGGGAAGCTGAATGCGTCTTGAAAGCCGCCACCCCGACCACCCGCATGATCGAACGCGCGCTGGCGAATGTTGTTGCCATAGTCAAACGTCACCGCGCCGCGGCGTTGCAGTTCGACCATCGCGAGAACGTGACGTTCGATCGTCGCCATGCTCAGGCGCGTGTACTGGCCCGGACTCACGCGGCGCATGAGTTCAGATTCGTGCTGAGTCAACTCGACGGGTACATAGCCGGTGAGCGGATCGTGCGCGCTGGTTTGATCGGTGAGCACATCGGGCGTGACACCCCGTTGAAGCAGCGTTTCAAGAAGTTCGACGGCGTTGCAGTTGATACCGATCGAGCGCACAACGCCCTTCTCGGCATAGCCAACGGCGGTATCAATCGCGGCATCGATCCCACCCACAATCTCATCCAGATAACGGTCCTTGACCCTTCGATCGAGCCGCAACTGATCGGTATCGGCGATCAGGCATACACCTTCGTTCATGGTGACCGCAAGAGGTTGCGCCCCGCCCATGCCTCCGCACCCCGCGGTGACACAGAGGCGATGCTTGAGTGTTCCGCCGAAGTGTTGACGGGCACATTCGGCGAAAGTCTCATAGGTGCCTTGAAGAATGCCCTGGGTGCCGATGTATATCCATGAGCCAGCCGTCATCTGTCCGAACATGATGAGCCCTTTGCGGGCAAGCTCGTCAAAGTGTTCCTGTGTGGCCCAGTGCGGGACCAGGTTTGAGTTAGCGATGAGGACACGCGGAGCGTCTTCGTGCGTTCGCACGATTCCAACGGGTTTGCCCGATTGAACGAGCAGTGTCTCATCCGGCGCTAAACGCTTGAGCGCTGAGACAATGGCATCGAAGGCTTCCCACGTGCGGGCCGCTTGCCCGCGACCACCGTAGACGACGAGCGCATCCGGAAGTTCGGCAACATCGGGGTCGAGATTGTTCATCAACATGCGCAAGGCCGCCTCGGCCTGCCAGGTCATGCAAGAGAGCTTGCGGCCGCGTGGCGCACGTACGGTTCGCACGCGCCCACGTTGAGGTGGAAGCCCCGCAACCGGGGGAACTGGGGACTGATCTGGTATAGAAGTCGGTGGCATGGTGAAGGCCAAACAGTGGCTGAGTGTGGGTGGTATAAAGAACACATTACACGAGCAGAGCGAGCGGCACAAGTGCCCAAACAGGGGAGGTCTTGGCTCAAATCGGCTGATCCCACAAACTGGCCACGAACATTGTTTGGCGATAGCCCATGCTGGCAGTATTGCCGAGTCCGGATCATTCCTTGGCGGCGCCAGCGAAAGCGACCGGACTTCGATAACCCTGCCGGTCATAGGCACGAACACCGAAGAAGTGATCGTCCTTATTGAGCGAGAGTCGGAGCTCGGTCGCCCGACCGGCGTCGCTGACAAAGTCGGTGCTCCATGTCGGATCCGTCGTGGCTCGATGAACGACTTCGTAGCCTATGACATCGGGCTCAGGAGATGCAGACCACCGGATCAGCGTATCACTCCCGAGGTCCTTATTGACAATACGAACATTGGCGGGCGGTCGTGGTGCGTTGGCCAAATTCATGAGTGTGGCGATGTTGAGTCGGGCCACTCGTGCCATGTAGTCTGAATCGAGATAACGCGCCACATCTCCGTAAGGGAGCGAATCTTTGGTAGCGACGTTCACGTGCTGCCGGTCGTAGTGTTCGCGAAAGACGGTGAATCGCACGGCCGGAAAGCCGTTGGTGTTGAATGCCATGTGATCGCCGCCGCGCAGAAAGCGATCCTGGCGGAAGATCATTGCGGTCTGTGGCAGGATGTTCTCGTGCTGCGCTGCGATGGCCTCAACAAACCGTGCGAGCTGCCGGCTTGAGGAATCGGACTCGGAGGCGATGGTCCGGATATCGGCGAGTTGCTCGGCACTTGGGTTACGCGGCAGGCCTTCTGAAAACACACGTACGGTGTAGTAGCGGCTCCCACTCACCGCTGGATCTGTCGGATCACCCACGATGTCGTTGTTGAGCACTCCCGCGATGTTCTCTTGACGCGCCGCCGCCTGGGCCGCATGGTACTCAGCACCGATCAGCCCCTGCTCTTCACCTGCGGTCAGAAGAAAGACCACGGTGGAATCGAGGTTCAAGGTTGAGAGTACACGGGCAGACTCCAGCACAACTGCAGACCCGGAGGCATTATCGTTGGCACCGGGAGCATCGCCCTTGAAATCGAGGGCATCGGCATTTCGGCTGTCGTAATGAGCAACCACGTAGTAGCGGCGATCTGCGGCTTCCTTCATCGCGCCGGGCAGTGTGGCCACGATGTTGACTACGCGGCCGCCATCCGGAAGCCGTATCGATTTCGGGGCATCGAACTCTTCAAACTCCACCTTGAGCCGCGCAGACTTGACTTCAGCCCCAGCCGATTTCGGTGCATAGGACTCCAACTCTTGCTTGAGCCAGTTGCGCGCTGCCCCGATCCCACGAGTCTCCGATGTGGTTTCGGAAAGCGTGTGGCGTGTGCCAAACGAACAGAGCTTTTCAACCGATAACCGGAGCCTTGCGCTCTCCACCGTCTTGATCACGTCAGCCTGAAGATGCGCAGGGGGTGGTGGCGGCGATGTGAGCGTGATCGAACTTGACAGTACCAGGGGAAGTACGACGAGAAGCGTGTTCATGCAAGAGCATATCGGCATGAACCCACGAAATGGACCACACCCAGAATCATCCCGCGGCGCGGAACTGCACGAGTTTGCCCCCGCACATGACCGCATCAATCGCTGGCAACCCGAACTCGTATGCCAAATTTCGCTCGTCGGTATGCCGCGAGAGGATGAGATCAGCCCGCAGCCCACGGGCGATGATGCCTCTGTCGGCGAACCCGAGCATACACGCGGGGTTGACGGTGACGGCGCTGATGGCCTCGGCGGGCCATAGCCCACATTTACGAACAGCGAGCGCCATGGTCGCGGGCATGGAGCCGCAGGGCGCCGAACCCGGGTTAAAGTTGGTGGCGATACAGAGTTTGGAACTGGTGCTTGCGTCACAGAATCCACGACCGTTTGCGTAACGGTCATCAACATGGAACCCGCAAACAGGCAGAATGACCCCAAACGTATTGGCACAAGCTGCGAGTTCGGCAAGTTCAGATTCGGTGGAGGCCTCAAGGTGATCGACGCTGATTGCGCCCATTCGTATTGCCTCGCCCGTCATGCCAAGTGCGTTGAACTGATCGGCATGAACACGAATCGGATGGCCCAATCGCCTGGCCTCGGTGAAAAGCCGAACCGTCTGATTGACCGACCACGCGCCTATTTCGCAATAGGCATCAACCGTGATGCCGGGGAACTCGCGGCTGATGGAGGGGAGCGTGTCGCTGATCACGTACTCAACAAATGAATCGGTCCCGCCCGCGAACTCAGGGTCGATGGCATGGCCGATGAGGGCAGTAGATACCACCGTGCCCTCAAAGTGTGCGGCCGCATCGCGGATCGCCCGGAGCATCTTGAGCTCAGCCTCCGTCGAGAGCCCATATCCGGATTTGACTTCGATCGTGGTCGAACCCTCGCGCAGCATTGATCGAAGTCGGGTAAGTAGCTCTTCGGTAAGTACATCCTGCCGCGCGGCTCGAACACTCCGCACAGTTGACATGATGCCCCCACCACCCTTGAGAATATCGAGATATGTTCGGCCTTGCCGGTTGTAGAGCCACTCATCAAGCCTGTTCCCCGCCCAACACGCGTGCGTATGGCTATCCACAAACCCCGGCATCAGCACGCGCCCGCGTGCATCAATCATCGTTCGAGGATTGCCGCGGCGGATGAACTCGGCGCCTTCAGCCCCTTCGGCAATCGTTTCAACACATCCCTGTTCGACAAGCACGCTCGCACAGGCGATAACCTCAAGCGACTGGGCCAGTCTGCCCGATCGAACGGCGGGGCGTACGCCCAACTCGGCAGAATGGGTTGAGTCGCACAAAGTAAGTAAACGAGCGTTGAGGATTCCGATGCTCATCGCCGCGTTCCACATGATGCGGGCTCGATCGGACGCTCAGCAAAGCCACGCAGAAATGTCAGAAACATGTGCGCGGCCAGCCGTGCGGTGCGTCCATCCACATCGCAAGCCGGGTTCAACTCCATGATGTCAAAGCACCTCACCGTCGGAGAGCGCCCGGCGGCGCGAATGATCGGTTCGAGTTCGCGTGCCGTGAGCCCCGACGGATTGAGCGCGCTGACACCCGGAGCGTGCGCGGCGTCGAAGACATCCATATCAAGTGAAACAAACGCACTCTGCCCAATAGGCAAAGCCTGTTCGAGCAACATCGGAAACGCGAGCGACTGGCCGCAGCATGATTGAAAATACTCGAAATGTTCGCGAGAGTTGACCAAAGGATTCATGCCGACAACACGCAGATCGGTTGCGTATCCACCTTCCATCAGGGCGCGGAAGGGCATGCCCGAGCCAACTTCCGGGCGCACGTCAAGATGAGCGTCGAGATAGAGCCCCCTCAATACGCCATACACCTTGGCAACACCACGCACGAAGGGAAAGGTGAGATCGTGACCGCCGCCGATCGCAATCGGAAAGAACCCGCGTTCGAGGAGTGACAACACGACTTCGGTGATGCGATCATGGGTTTCGCGCAGATCATCGGAGGGGATGACATCGCCTGCATCAAACACGCGCGGAAAGGCGAGCGCATCCGCCGACTCATCGGCCGGGCTTGCCACACCATAGCGTGCAAGCGCGGCACGAAACGCGGCCGGACCGGCACGGGCTCCCTCGCGCCCATGATTGAGCATCACACCCATGTCATCGGGTATGCCCACCATGGCCACGCTGCACTTGGCCGCGATTGCCTGCGCCTCAGCGTCTTCGACAAGTTCAGGAGTATTACGAACCACGGTCGCGGCAAAGCCACCAGAACGCGGTTGCGGATCGGGCCAGATCGGTGGTGCGAGAAAGGGGGGCACGATGCTAGAGTACCACGCCGCGAAGCCGGCAGAG
>JBBSBC010000223.1:0-5351 GCA_038251595.1 Phycisphaerales bacterium
CTGGTCGCTCTGGCTGGGACAGGTTCAATGGGTCTCCGATGCCGAGTGGCGAAGGGAGTTGGCCGAGTCGCTCGCCGCACGCAACGACAAGCTGACGCGCGAGCGCGATCGTGCGATCGAGCGGCTGCTTGCGGAACTTCGTCACGGGTATCTCGCGGTTCAATCCAGCCCCGACCGCTCTACGATGCTCGCCGATCTTCTCAAAGATCCACAAACCGAAGTTCGCACGCTCGGGCTTGAACTGGCAACACAGGAACTCGCCAACGCTCGTCGGCTTGAGCCGGTCGTGGGTATGGCGGCCGGGCGGTTGCTCTCCGACTCGTCGGCGAATGTGCGTCGTGATGCCGCAGCACTGGTCGCGATTCTTGCTCCCGCGGATGAATCAGCACGGGTCCTTGAAGCACTGCGCGGTGAGAGTGATCCTGAAGTGGCCGCGCTCCTGCTTCGTGCAGCCGCACGCTGGCCAGATCCTGCGCTTGTGCCGCTCGCTCTGCCATGGCTTGAGTCTGACTCGGTTAGTATCCCGTCGGCTTGCGAGGTGATCGATGCGGTTCGATCGACATGGCCTCAGGCCGTATGGCAGGCGGCCCCGCGCATTCTTGCCGTGTTGCGCGAGGTGATGCCGCGTTCGTCGTCTGAGCTCACGGGCGAGGTCGACCAGATTCCCGCCGCGGCCGCACGTCTGCTGTTTGTGCTTGGTGATGATTCCGACCGCGAACACCTGACTTCACACTTGGCGGGCGAGGATCCGGCGGCCCGGTTGGCCATCGCCTCCGCCCTCGCGACATTGCCCGAGGCGGTCGATGTCGTTGTCGCCGCCGCTCAAACAGACCCGAGGCTCTTTGCCCAAGCCGCTCAGTCCGTCATCGAGCATCGGGCTGACAGAACCGGTTTCGCGATTCTCGCGGGTGTGCCGGGTGTCGATCCTGATCTGCGGCGTGAGCAGTTGCTCGCGCTCTCAAGAAGGCTCACCCACAACGATCTCTACCAAGTGGCCTTTCAGACCGCAGACCAGACCCTGCGTGAGTCGATGCTCGTCCGCCTGCTGACCGAGCCCGTCGCCTCACAGCGGCAGGCCCGTGATGGCCGGACGGCCAAGCCGGGGGTGGTCGCGGGGTTGTTGCTGCTCTATAAAACCCGCGTGCAGCTCGGAAGGCCGGCGGGCGCGCTCGATGCGCTTGATGCCCTGACGCCGGTGCTCGACCGCATGGATCGCGAAGATCAGGATGACCGCCGCACAATCCTGCTGGTCTGGCTCAACCGGCTTGATGAGGTTCAGGCCCTTCAAGGCTCGCTGGATGCGTGGTTGCAGGGCCTGGATTTCGCACGAGCCCTTCCGCACGCGCGGCAGGTCGTGGCGGCCATTGACAAGCGTTTCGGGCGCGGCATATCGGGTGTGGATGGTGAGAAACTCGCCGCGCTCCGGTTGGCGATTGAGCACGATCGCAAGCCCGATGACGGTCCGGGCGAGCGTCGATAGACGCGAGCGGCGTGCGCTCTATATATGATGCGGCATACGGGGAAGGTTGTCGGAGGATGTTCAGATGAAGCGTTCGTCACTCACTTTGCTCGCGCCCCTCGCGGGCATGGCCCTGGCCTTTGCATCTCATGCCTCGCAACCGGATGCACCATCACCGGCCGTTTCCTCCGCGCCGGTTCATCAGGCAAGCCCGACAGGTCCGGTCTCTGATGCAGAAATCAATATCCTCATTGGCGCCTACAACGAGAAGGTTACGGCGGCATCACGGGCTGGCAAGGCATTGAACACGGTCATGCCGACCTTCGCCGATGAGGCGATGGATCGGCTTGATCCCGCCGCACTGACGGTTCCGCAGTATGAGCAGTTGCTCTCATCGGCCGTGCTGCGCTACACCACCAGAACAAACTCGGCGATGAACCGGCTTGAACAGTTGAGCCTTGACCAGGGAGCGCTCGGGGCACGGGCCGCCATCGTGCGGATGTCGATCGTCGCGGCGGAGCCCGACCTCAAGGTTCAGAACCAGATCATTGCCGCGACGCTGCACCACCCGGGCCTTGCCGAGGCTATTCGCAGCGGGCGTGCTCGCGACGTCTTCACGGCCACACAGGTGATCCCCTACGCGACCGTCAAAGCCGCCGCCCCGCATGTGGTAGCTCTGGCCGATGTCCTGCCCGATGAGCTTGATGGCCAGCTCGCATGGCAGACCAGCTACTTGATGGAGATGGTCCTCAACGCGAAGTGTGAACCGCCTATCCCCGCCGACAAGGTTGAAGCCCTGCGCAGCAAGTGCGTCAGGATCATGCGCAACGCCCTGATGAAGATGCCCGCACCGCCCACCGACGGCAAGCCCGAATCGCCCAGCATCGATCAGGTCCGGCGACGACTCTCGGGGAGTATCGCGTTTCTCGAAGGGGCCTTCGCCCGCGGCCAGCTTGTCGGGAAAATCGCACCTGATATTGAGTTTGTCTGGTGCAGCGGAGACACCAAGATCGCCCGTCTCTCCGACCTCAAGGGCAAGATTGTGGTTCTCGACTTTTGGGCGACCTGGTGCGGTCCATGCCGTATGTCCATGCCCAATGTGGCCAAGCTGATAGAGCACTATAAGAATGAACCGGTCGTGGTGCTCGGGATCACAAGCCCGCAAGGGTTCCACCTCGACGCGGCCAACAAACGCACCGAGACTCCCGGGCAGCCCGATCGTGAGTATCAACTGATGGCCGAGTTCATTAAAGACAAGTCCATCACCTGGCCAATCGTCTTCAGCAGCGATGGCCGCCCCAACGCCGAGTACGGGGTGCGAACCATCCCTCACATGGTCATCATCGATAAGTCCGGCAAGGTCCGCCATCGGGGACTGAACCCGATGGTCCCGGTCGAAGAAAAGACCGCTCTGATCGACGTGTTGCTGGCCGAGAAGTAGGGTTGGACCCCACTTTGGGTGACGCGTAGGGGGTTCCACCCGTTCAGTTCTTTCGCACGATGTTAGTGACAACACTAGCTAGCACTGTACAAAGCCCATAAGGCAAGCTAAACTACGTGCTTACCGGATCGACAGTCGATAGATGGACGTTCAGAATGATGGACCCGATCGGTCATTGGACAGGGTTCAGCGCCCGTCGTGCTTGTGCAGAACTTCATGGTTGAACTGGCGGAACACACAGCCGTTGGCCCGTACCTCCTGACCCGTCCGCTCGATCCCTGCGCATTTGCAGATCGTTACCTTGCGCTCCATCAGGACGACCACTCAAGCCACGTGGCCTACCGGATCCGTCTACATGGTGATCGGCGAAGGCTTCGTCGATTTGAGGCGGCGATTGCGGCCTGCCGCGTGCTTGATCACGAACACCTGTTGCGGGTTGAAGATGCTCAACCGGGGCAGGGGGCCGACTTCTGGGTGATCGGTCCTTTCACCGGCGATGTTGACGGGCTGAGGACTCTCGGGAAGCTGCTCCGCGAAAAAGGCGGGCAGATGAACCCATTCGAGGCCGAGCGGGCACTGGTGCAGATCCTCGAGCCGATGGCGTATGCCCACCAGCCTGACGCGGTACTGAATGGAGTCCGCCCCAGGGTCGTTCATGGGCCAATCTCGATGGATGAGGTTCTCGTGGATCGGCATGGTCGGTTGCTGATCGAGTTTTATGGGTTCGCGCGGGCAACATCGGTCGGTCTGACTTCTTCGCGTGCTGATGAGGCCGAGTCGATCCGGGATGAGGTTCGCTCGGTGGTTGAGATGGGCTATCAACTCGTCACCGGGTTGCGGGCTGAGGAACCGATGATCCCCGCCGGTCGCCTCGTCAAGCGGATCGACCCGCGACTTGATGCCTGGCTGGCGAATGGTCTGAACGTCTCGGGCGGTTTTGCAACCGCCGCCGAAGCCCTGGCCGCGCTTCCATCACTCACGCTTGATCTTCAGGAAGAACCCGAGGCACCAAGTGGATGGGGCGGATTGGGGAGCTGGGGCGCGTGGGGTGGGTGGGGCGTGAGGTCGATGCTCGATCGTTTGCGCGCTGTCCGTGGCTGAGGTCTGGACCATCTGCAAAGGCCGCTGAGTGCCCGCTGCAATTGCACGATCCTTAACGAAGATGTCGCGACAGGAAGTTGGACTGGAGATTCTTGGCCTCGTTGCCGAATCGACCGAACCCGGAGTGTTCTTCGGGCGCGCCCGTCGTGGGCCAGGTGTGCAGCATGAGCAGGTTGGGGTCGGCACCCAACTCCTCATAGTGTGACCGAAGCTGTGTCATGAAGCCGCGTTGAAGTGCGAAGGGGACGATGTGGTCGGCCTCTGAGTGCAGCGCGAGCAGCGGGAGGGGCTGAAAGGTGCGAAGGTGCTGCGAAGGGTCGAATGGAGCAACCTCTTCGACCGGGAAGCTCATCCCCCACGGACGCGGGCCATCGGGGCGATAGAGCCCTGTGAGATCGCCGGTGGTCGATTCAACCGCGGCGCACCTGAACGGGTGCGGCTCGCACAACCGCCGCAGCGTGGCCATTCCGCCGAGCGACATGCCGCCCAGCCCGAGCCGATCGAGATCAAACACGTTCTGCCAGATCGGATCGGCCAGTGATTCGACAACCTCATCGATCTCGGGCAGCACGGCTTGCAGCACTTCGAGCGTGTGGTTGGGCAAGTTGGCACGATGATCCTTCCGCTCACCGTGACCCGGCAGGTCGATGGCGCACGCCGCGATCCCCGCTTTCATCCATCGCACATATCGACCGGCATCGAGTTCCTTGCTGGCCGTGCGCCCGTGCAGCCAGATCATCGTCGGCGCGGGCGAGACCCAATTCGGATGGACCAGCAGCGCGGGAATCTGCCCGTGCAGGCCGAGCCGAACCGTGCGGGCCTTGCCATCAAGCGAGGAGGGAAGTTTGGCAAAGCGGTCGAGCATCAGGAGCAAGATAGGCGGCGTTCACGCCGCGACACCGCGTGCGTTCACAACGCGAGTCGTGCGCCGCGTTCAATCGCCGCGGGAAGTCTGGCCGACTTGAGCTCATCGGCCGTGCTTGCCGTGCGTGGTGAGATCTCCAACACGCAGTCGGGCGAGCCATCGGGATTTTTAGGCACAGCCACACCCGCGACCTCAAGCCACCGCGCGGCCCGCAGCGTCTGGATACTCGAGCAGCTCTCGGGCGAATCGGCCCCTGAACCGGGCGCGTTCTTGATAGGGGCAAACTCTTCCACACGATCAGCCTCGAGCACGATCGAGCGTTCGCACAGCGGAAGCGCATCAAAGACAAACCGTTCGAGCTTCACCCCGTTGTTCATCGCGGGGCTGAGCGGCGCACCGCTCTCGGGATCGATGCACGGGATCTTCTTATCGGCCCGGTGATATGGCAGCTCGAAGCGGGCATCGGTGTTCAGCTTCTCAACGAA
>JBBSBC010000224.1:0-5326 GCA_038251595.1 Phycisphaerales bacterium
CTCGCCGCCATCACCCACAACCGTCTCAACCTCCTCATGAAATACGCCGCCGAAATCGCCGGCGTCGCCGATGAGTCCAAGCTCTCCAAAGCGATCGTCGCCGCCGCCATCGAGGGCACCGGCTTTCCTCGCGCCGCCATCCTCCGCGATATCGGCGGCGGAGCCACCAACGAAGTCGAAGTCATCTGCGAACGTGGCCCCACCGAACCTTCTAAGTCCGGCACACCTCCGCAGGGCTCCAAGTTCTCGACCAGTCTGCTCAAGGCCGCGCGATCAGGCGAAATCGCCATCCTCACCGCCGATTCGCCCATGCAGGGCGGCAGCATCATGTCCCTCGGCATCCGCACCGCCATGTGCGCGCCCATCGCCATCGGCGGCACCATCGGCACCTTCCTCTATCTCGATGCCCGTCAGGGCGAGTCGGGCGGCGCACGCGCCGTTGCCGGTGGTTTCGGGCAACAGGGCGGCGTAAGTGTCCAGCAGGATGCCGCCGCCTTCTGCCAGGCTCTCGCCAAGATGTACGGCCTCGCCATGGGCAACATCAAACGCAAAGAGCTCGAAGAACGCCAGGCCCTTCTCGAACGCGAACTCAACGCCGCTCGCGAAACCCAACGACTCATCATGCCACCCGAACGAGCCATGGTCGCGGGCGTGCAATACGCCATGCGCATGCGCAGCGGCCGCTACGTCGCCGGCGATCTCTTCGATGTTGTCGATCTCGATGAGGGTGTCACTCCCGCCGTCGGAGAGTCCGGCAAGGTTGCCGTCTTCCTCGGCGATGTCGCCGGCAAAGGCATCGCCGCGGCCATCCTCATGGCCACCGCCCAAACCCACCTCAACGCAAGCCTTCGCGTCCTCAAAGATCCCGCCGCCGCCGTCGCCGAGGTCAACCGCTATGTCTGCTCGCACGCTTCCAAGGGTCGGTTCATTTCCCTCTGGCTCGGCGTCTTCGATCCGGCAACCGGCGATGTCTGGTACGTCGATGCCGGCCACGGCCATTGGCTGGTCATCTCCGAACGCGAGACAGGCTCCGAAGTTCGACGCATCGACTCCGAAGGTGGACTGCTCGTCGGTGTTGAGCGCGACTACCACTACAAGGCCGAGCACCTCAAACTCAAGCCCGGCGAGCGCATCGTCGTCTTCTCCGATGGCATCGTCGAACAGTCAAGCCCCGATGGTGCCATGTTCGGCCTCGACGGAGCCATGCACGCGCTCCGCACCTCGAACGGCTGCGCCACCGATGTCTCGGGCCTCTTCGACGCCGTCACCGCCTTCGCCCAGACCGATTCACTCCAAGACGACACCACCGTCGCCAGCATCATGTTCGGCGGAGCCTTCGAGGCCCCACCACCACCCATCAACTCGTGGTGTTAACACACCCGGGTGGTGAGGTGAGATGGTCAACCCTCCCGCTCAGGAATCGCGCGTGCACAACTCCAACGGTGGACTCTGGCGAAGCTCAAGCCCTGGTCCACCCTCGGGCGGAAGGGTGCACGCCGCGCTGGCTGGCTTCGCAAACAGCAACACCTCGCCGAAATGTACCGTGTCCCGTTCACACCATGGCAACTCTGAACCTCCACACCGTGGAGATGACCCCGCGTGGAGGCGCAACGGATACACACGCCAGTTCTCCATGCCGCATGAGCCCGCCAAAACCGATGACGCCGATCTTCAGCATTGATACGGCCGCGGCACCGAAAGCGGTCCGCGAAACTCGCGCCAATAATCCCCCGTCGCCGCCACCCCCGGCGATCACACACACACATCGGCCAGGGGGGGCTTGGCCGAGTCAACGGGCACCGGGCATCATGCACCGGGCTTCAGCAAGGTCCATTTCCGGCTGATGCCCAGTGCCCCATGCCCGATGCCCGCTCCCCGGAGTTCCGCACATGGCCAACGGTTCAACCCCATCCCGCAAGTGGACCAAGGACGACCTGCTCAGCCGTCCGATCCAGCACATCGATATCACCAAGATCGATGCCCGCCCGATCATCGAGAGCTACCGCGACATGGCCTACTCGTCGCGCACCCTCGCCAACGCCGCCGACATCTACTCGATGATGCTCAAGGATAAGGACTGCGCGGTGATCGTCACCCTCGCCGGGTCGCTCATCAGCGCAGGCTTGAAGAAAGCCCTCATCACCCTCGTCGAAAACAACATGATCGACGCGATCGTCTCGACCGGCGCCAACATCGTCGATCAGGACTTCTTCGAGGGCCTGGGCTTCAAGCACTACATCGCCCCCGGCTCGCCCGAGGCACCACCGGTCGATGACATGACGCTCCGCAACCTGATGATCGACCGCATCTACGACACCTACATCGATGAGGATGACCTCCGCGATTGCGATGCCCGCACCTACGACATCTTCAACGCCTTCGAGCCCGGCGCCTACAGCTCGCGCGAGTTCATCGAATCGATGGGAGCCTACCTCCTCAAGAACCACCCGAAGAACGAGAGCATCGTCAAGACCTGCTACCAGAAGCGCGTCCCGATCTTCGTTCCTGCCTTCAGCGACTGCTCGGCGGGCTTCGGCATCGTCCTCCAGCAGACCGAGGCCATCGAACAGGGTCGCGGCCAGGTCGCCTTCGACTCCGGCAAAGACTTCCGCGAACTCACCGACATCAAGCTCGCATGTAAGGATACCGGACTTCTCATGCTCGGCGGCGGTGTCCCCAAGAACTTCGCGCAAGACATCGTCGTCGCCGCCGAACTCCTCAACGAACGCAAGGGCGGCAAGGCCCGCGGCGATATCGGCATGCACAAGTACGCGATCCAGATGACCGTCGCCGACAGCCGCGACGGCGCCCTCTCCGGCAGCACCCTCCGCGAAGCCTGCAGTTGGGGCAAGGTCGATGTCGTCCACGAGCAAATGGTCTTCGGCGAACTCTCCGCCCTCTTCCCCATCCTCGCCAGCGATGCCTACCACCGCAAATCATGGAAGGGCCGCAAAGGCTTCAAGTTCGCCGACCTCTTCGAGAAAGGCGACGGCCTCCCCAACTTCGCACCCACCAAAAAGAAAACCAACACCGCCCGCTGATCCAAACTCCCCCTCCCAGAGGGAGGGGGCCGGGGCGAGGGTTCAGGCCACACAGCGATCCCCCAATTCACGAATCCAAGAAAGCCCCGAGCCCAAGCTCGGGGTTTTTCATGCGCTCATCCATCCCTCGTTCCCCATCCCACCCACGCCGGAGTGGGTCGCGCCCCGGGACGCACAGCAGGCACACAGACCGCTGGACCTCGCAGTTTTCTGGAAGTCGTGTGGCGCATCACTGTCAGACCCGTGACCCGATCCACAGCGCTCATCACCAACCTCGTCTAACCGCGCCCGGAGTGCGGCCGCGCAGCCTGACACACCACACCCTCGCCCATCACACATACCGATACTCAATCGGCGCATCCACATCCGGGTGCAGGCTTGCGTGGACCGGGCAGGTGTGGCCCACGCGTTCGAGCCGCTCGCGCATCTCCACCGCCACGCTTGCGGGCAGCGTCACCACCACCGGCAGCCTCCCGATCCGTCGCGGCGCGGGCGGCGTGGTCATGTGCTTTTCAACCGTGGCATGGGCGCCTCCACCACTGGTGATATCGATGTTGTGCCGCTCGGCAAACATGGCGATCGTGGTCAGGATGCACGAGGCCAGACCCGCCGCGACCAGATCGGTCGGGCTGAAGGCCGAGGCATCGCCCCCGATGTCCTTGGGCGCATCGGTGCGGAGCGTCGCTCCCTCGGGGTGGGTCAGGTCGCACTTTTTGTTCCCGGCGTATCGAACGGTGATGTTGACCATGCACGAGGGTATGGCCGCGCCAGCCACTTCGCACGCAACCCGTCATCCACAGACGACCCGGACAGCACAGACGCGTGAAGAGAGCCTGCGTTCCTCCGAACCTCGGCGACCCCGTAGCGAAAAATCTTGCGTTTTCAAAATAACTTATATCACAACCGCGCCCGCACCACTAACACTCGCTCAGCCCGACGCTCACATTGATCGCGAGTCCGCCCTCGGATGTTTCCTTGTACTTGCTCCCCATGTCCTTGGCGGTCTCCCACATCGTCTTGATGACGTTGTCCAGACTCACCTTCGCGCTCTCCGGGTCGCCCTCAAGGGCAATGTTGGCCGCGGTGATGGCCTTGATCGCCCCCATCGTGTTGCGCTCGATGCACGGAATCTGCACCAGCCCGCCGACCGGGTCGCAGGTCATGCCGAGGTGATGCTCCATCGCAATCTCGGCCGCCATCTGCACCTGCCCCGCGCTCGCACCCATGCACTGCGCAAGCCCGCCCGCCGCCATCGCGCTGCTCACACCGATCTCGGCCTGACACCCGCCCATCGCCGCGCTGATCGTCGCGCCCTTCTTGAACAAACTGCCCAGCTCACCCGCCGTGAGCATGAAGTCGATGATCCCCTGCTCGTTGGACTTGCAGAAACACCAGTAATACATCATCACCGCCGGAACAACCCCCGCCGCGCCGTTGGTCGGCGCGGTGACCACGCGCCCGAAGGCCGCGTTCTCTTCGTTCACCGCAAGCGCAAACGTGCTGACCCAGCGCAGAATGTTCTGGAACTCGCGCGTCGAATGACGCACGGTCTCGAGCCACCCTTCCATCTCGTCATACTCGCACCGCCCGCTGAAGCCTTCACCATAGAGCAGCTTGCGGTTCATGCCCGCCGCCCGGCGCACAACCTCCAGCCCGCCCGGCAAAATGCCCTCGGTGTGGCACCCCTTGAAGACACACTCCTGCATCGTCCGCCAGATGCGCAGCAGCTTAGCGCGGATCTCTTCCTCACTCCGCCACGCACGCTCGTTCTCCATCACCACGCGCGGGATCGTGAGCTTCAGATCGTGGCAATACCTCGACAGGTCCGCCGCATTCTCCATCGGGTGCGGCAGTTTGACGGCACGGGCACCCGCCGATTCCTCACCCTCCTGCACAACAAACCCGCCGCCGATCGAGTAATACGTCTCTTCGTGCCGCGTCTGATCATCCATGATCGCGGCGAAGCGAATCCCGTTCGGATGAAACGGCAACGCCTCTCGCATGTGAAAGACCAGGTCATGCTCGAAATCAAAGTCGATCGAGACCTTCCCACCAAGCCGCACGCGCCCGGCCTCTTTGATGGCCGCGACACGGTCATCGATGGTGCTCGTCTCGCAGGTCTCGGGGTCCTCACCACTCAGCCCGAGCAGCACGGCGATGTCGGTCCCGTGCCCCTTTCCCGTCTTGGCGAGCGATCCGTACAGATCAATCCGGCCCGTTCGCACCCCCGCCAGACCCTTCGCCCCCCCGCCCCCCCCATTCCCCGCCCCCCTATTCCCCGCCCC
>JBBSBC010000225.1:0-5296 GCA_038251595.1 Phycisphaerales bacterium
GGTCAACCGAAGGCACGGCGTTTCGTGCTGTCACCCGTCTACGGTGTCAACGTCTACAGAAATGCGGTTGGCGATACCGGGATCGGCAATGCTGTAGACGTAGACGGTGTAGACACTCCCACAAACACCGGCGACGGCTGGGGGGAACTGTGAACCCGCACCCCCACCCCCACCCCCACGCCCTCGACCACGCCCCGCTGCTGCTGGCCCTTGGGCGGGCCGGGATCGAACTGGCGGCCCACGGTGACCGGCTGCGGCATCGCCCGGCGGACCTGCCCCCCGACCTGTCGGCGCGGCTGCGGTTGCATCGGGCGGCGGTGTTGGGGCTGCTGGTGGCGGTCGGGGAGGCGATCCATGCGGAAGATTCGAGCGGGATGGACCTTGACACGATGCACACCGTATGTGATACTTATACATGAACAGCCGGGACGTGATCCGAAAACTGGAGGGCGACGGCTGGGTTCTCGCCCGCACGAAGGGGAGCCACCACCAGTACCGGCACCCCACGCGGCCCGGGCCGGTGACGATCCCACACCCCAAACGCGACCTGCCGATCGGCACCCTGCGCAGTATCTTCAAGCAAGCCGGATGGAGCAAGCCATGAACTACCCCGTTGTGATCCACAAAGACAAAAAAAGCGACTACGGCGTGAGCGTGCCGGACCTGCCCGGGTGCGTCTCCGCTGGCGCGACCGTCGATGATGCGTTGGCGATGGTACGCGAGGCGATCGAACTCCATCTGGAGGGGCTGATCGAAGAGGGCGGCGTGATCCCGCTGGCCACGCCCATCGAAAAACTGCGGGCCGACCCGGACTTTGCGGACGGGACGTGGGCGATCGTCAACGTCGATGAATCCACCCTGCGCGTCAAGATCGCCCGCGTCGGTATCACCATGCCCCAGCGCGTGCTGGACGCGATCGACCGACACGCCAAGGCAAACGGCGAAACCCGATCGGGCCTGTTGGCCCGCGCAGCGCTGCGATACATCGGAAGAGACGCGGGTTCCATGCCCGAAGCCAAGCGCGGCGGGTCGAAACTCCGAACCATGCGGAACAAAGTCAACGCTTCGACCGCACGGAAGGGACGGTGACGTATGGCGAGCATTGGACACGAAGGCGAGCGCGGCGAGTTGAAGCGGATTCTGTACCGCAACGCGTAGGGGCAACAGAAAACCCTGCGGCTGGGCGAGTGCCCGAAGTCGGTGGCGGCAACCGCGCGGGTGGCGATCGGGCATCTGGTGATCGCCAAGCGGCACAACGCCGTTCCGCACTCCTACGCGGCCCGGTGGCTGACGGGCGTCGATGACGTGGTGTACGCCCGCGTGGTCGCGCATGGGTTGTGCCAACCACGGGCGGGCGCGGTGTCGGTGACGCTGGTGACGCTGCTGGACCGATTCGACGCGGCGGGAGCGGTGAAGGCGGGGACGCGATACAAGTACCGCCAAGTCGCGGACGGTCTGCGGGCGTTTCTGGGTGCGGCTACTCCGCTGGCGTCAATCACACCGGCCCACGCCGACAACTGGCGCAAGTCGATCGCCGAGCCGAAAGCGAACCCCGACGACAAGACCGCACCGGCGAAGACGCTGGCCCGCGCCACGGTCGCCAAGCGTGTTGTGATCGCAAAGGGCGTGTTTCGCAAGGCGGTGCGGTGGGGGTTGATCGCGTCCAACCCGTTCGCCGACCTGCGGGCCGGTTCACAATCGAACCCCGATCGGGCGTTCTACATCACGGTCGAAACCATCCGCGCGATTCTGGCGGCCTGTCCCGATGACCAATGGCGGGCGATCGTGGCGCTGTCGCGGTTCGCCGGGTTGCGATGCCCTTCCGAAATCGTGGCCCTGCGGTGGGGTGACGTGAACTGGGAACGCGGGCGGCTGATGGTGCGATCCCCCAAGACCGCCGGACACGAAGGCCACGCGGTTCGGGTGGTGCCGATCGCCCCCGAGTTGCGCCCGATCCTGCAAGACCTGTTCGACCGCGCCGAAGTCGGCGTGGAGGCGGTTGTACCCCGGCTACGCGATCCGGCGATGAACCTGCGGACCCAGTTTGAGCGGATCATCGCCAAGGCGAGCGTGAAGCCCTGGCCCCGCCTGTTCCACAACATGCGGGCATCGTGCGCGACGGATTGGGTGGAGCGGTTCCCCGCCCACGTTGTCGCGGGCTGGCTGGGGCATAGCCCGATGATCGCGGCCCAACACTATCTGCAAACCCGCGATGCACACTTCGACCTTGCGGCGGGGGTTGGAGAGGCGGCAGCAAATCCGGCAACACAAGCGCTTCCAAGCGGCCCCACGGCGTCCAAGCCCAAAACGCAAAACCCCCGAAACTCACGGGAGTTAGTGGGGGTTGGCATCGGGTGTGATCCCGTGGAATATAAGGAAATGACCCCGATGGGATTCGAACCCATGTTACGTCCGTGAAAGGGACGTGTCCTAGACCAGGCTAGACGACGGGGCCGTCGTTTGGCAAGGTGGATTCTAGACTCCTTTCCCCCCTCGCGACAGGTCCTCAAACCATTCACAAATCAGTTATCTGCTCAACCCCTTGCCACAGGGAACCGATACCCTACGCATGACGATCCCCGTTCCGATCTCGACGCGGCCTCGAACAATCATCAAACGGCTTGCCGCGGTCGGCTTGGGCGTGGTTACCTTTCTGGTCCTCTCCAGCGTGGTTGAACCCAATCCATCGGCCGCCTCCGACGATCACGTTCCGGGCATCGTCAACATCACGCCACGCCGTGCGGATGAGATCACCACGGCCCTGCTCCGTCGCCAGCACCCGCGCCGTTGGATCAACCTCGGCATGTTGGAAGGATCCGAGTACCTTGTCCTCATCTACGGCTCGCCGACCGGTGCTCGCTACACAGTCTGCAACATTCTCGGCGAGATGCTTGAAGAAGACCTTGCCCCCGGCGATGTCTACCGATCCTTCCCCGACCTTGACATACCCGGCATGCAGCTCGATCCGGCCACGACGGGCGAGTTGCCCGCGCTCATGATCGCAGAACCCCTGAACTGAAAGCCTGAACTGGCAGCACGCCCAGCCAGGTGGCACTCTCCAATCTCGGCTTACGCTTCCCGCGTGCTCTCCCTCCCGATCGATCCATCAACCGTTGTCGTCCTTTGCCCCATGCGCATCGAATACGCGGCGGTACGGCGCAGCCTGAATCGTGCCGCGCTCGCGTCGGTTCGCGTCATTCAGACCGGCATCGGTCGCGATCCAATCCTGAGCACACTTCGTCACCTGCTCGACGATCAATCATCATCTGCTCACGCACCTTCCCCCGTACGCGCGCTGATCCTGGCGGGCGCTTGCGGGGCACTCCGATCGGTTGAAGATGTGCCGCCAATCGCGCGGATCATCGACCAGACCGGCACCGAGTGGGTCTGCACACACGCACCCAAACACACATTGTCCAACGCCGATGATGCCCACACATGCGGCGTGACGCTTATCGGCGTCGATGAAATCATCGGCACACCCGCGGCCAAAGCCGAACTCGCCGCGCGTTCGGGCGCGGCCATCGTGGACATGGAATCACACGCTTTCGCCGGCGCGTGTCAGCATCGCGGCATCGTCTGGCACATCGTGCGCGGCGTGAGCGACACGCCCGACGAGACGCTCCCTGACAAGGTCCTCGGCTGGATCGATCCGAGCGGCAACACCCGCGCGGCCCGAGCGATCATCGATCTGGCCAGCGATCCGCGCCTGATTCCGCACATGCTCACCGTGATGCGGCGCAGCAACCGCGTTCTACCCAGGGTGGGCGATCAGGTCGCCCTTACCATCAAGTCCTGGTCACGGTCATAAGCCTGCCCCGCAAACTGAACACCTGATGACGACGCGAACCTCCACCACGCCCATCACACCGATCTCACTTCCCGCGAATGTGCGCGGTGCGGTGGTGTTTGGCGGCAGCTTTGATCCGCCCCACCTCTGGCACACACGCATCGCTTCCGCGGCACGGCGCGAGCTGTGTGGCACACAAGGCTGGATCATCTTTGTGCCCGCCGCACGTTCACCGCTCAAGGGCGTCGGGCCGATCGCCTCAGATTCGCACCGTCTGAGCATGTTGCAACTGGCCACAAGACGCACGCACCGCTGCGTTATCTGGACCGATGAGCTTGATCGCGCACGCGCAGACGCGAATCAACCCAGCTACACGATCGAGACACTCCAGCGTCTGCACAAGGTATTGACCATGAACCGATCCCGCTCGGCACCCACGCTTCGCCTGCTCATCGGCGCCGACCAAGCGGTCTCATTTCAAAAATGGCGAGAGGCCGCGTCGATCGTCGGCCTTGCCGAACCTGCGGTCGCGCTTCGGCCTCCGCTCGATACACCAGATCGCTTGGCCGCGGCCATGCGAGCAACCGGTTGTTGGTCGGGCGACGAACTTCTCACATGGCGAGCGCGCATCCTTCGCGTGCAGCCACGCGCTCTCTCGTCAACGGATGTCCGCAAGGCAGGGCGACGAGAGACCCAGCGATCAGGGTCTCTCCACACCGAAGTGCGTGCATACATCGACCGCCATCGGCTTTACGAGCGGCCGTGATCACAACAGACGTGTGAATGACCACCGAAACACATGGTTCACGGCCACGTGAATGGTGCCGCCTTGAACTTGTCGAACGCAAAGTCGAGAAAGTCCTTGGCGGGTCCTGAACTTGCAACTATCTCGGCACTAACGGGCGCAATCTTATCATGTGGTACTTCAATGTAGGAGCGCACGGTGTTTAACTTATACTTGGTTTCTGGATTTGTATTGGTCCGTACAAGGTCGACACCCGTCTGATTCGGATCAAAGAGAAGGTACACCCGATCAAAGGTCGCCGTCGATTCGACCGCGAATGTGGTTCCATCAGAGGCGGCACGCACCCGACGAGCACTGATGATCGGCAGCTTACCCGCGACGATCGCGTAGCCATCGGTCGTGAGGTTCATCCAGTAGGGCCGCGTAGGAACTGCGACCTCGTTGGTCTCTCTTTCCAGAACCGCTGGCCCGGCAGAAGATGGGTATGGCCCGAAGAGCAGTGCATACCACGGTCGTGTTGCATCGGTCTTGCCCTTTGCTTGGAAAAGCAACAGTGACACATTGTGATAGGTCTTGAGCGGGGTGCTCGCGGCCTTGTCAAGGTGCTCGGTGTTGAGAATGCACTCTCCGCCGTAATACAAAACATCAGAGGCTGGATACCCTTTGATGCCGCCAAGGTCCGGAAGCCCACCACCAAAAATGTTCTGAGCCGCCCCGCCCTGCCCGCACGTTCGCAGTCCGAACAGCACACCTATAGAAAC
>JBBSBC010000226.1:0-5287 GCA_038251595.1 Phycisphaerales bacterium
CCTCGGGCAGGTGCGCCTCGGCAAGCGTGGTTGCCCATCCAAAGATCGCGCCGATCCAATCCATCGGATACTTGGCGATCACAAACAGCGAGTAAAAGAGGCCCGTCATCACGATCGCGAAGACCGCCAGTCCAAGCACGGGGTGCAGAAGCACGCGATCCCACCGATCGCTGGTGGTCTCTGGAATCTCTTCCTTTCTCGAAGCGCGCTGTGCATGGTTTGATTCATGGGTCTCAACAAACACCAGCTTGCCGCACTCGGGGCACGTGCCGCGGCCGAGCGTGTCGGTCGTCAGCCCTTCGAGGCGATACCCGCAGTTCCAGCACTTGGCCGAGCTTGGTGCGCGTGCCCCGCGGTTGAACATTTCTTCCGACCAGACGCGCAGTTCATCGGCATTGCCCGGCACGGCCAGCGCGGGCGTTGCGATGCGTGCTTCCTTGATGCCCAGCCGCACGGCGTTGACACCCTCACCCGTGCGGGCGTTGGTCGGAATGGCGGCGCACCCCAGCGCCTCGCTCAGGGCCTGCGCATCAATCGACACGCCGCGCTTCGCCGCGACATCGACCATGTTGATAACCACCAGCATCGGTAGCCGCCGGCGCATCACCTCGCCCACCAACATAAGATTTCGTGAAAGGTTAGAAGCATCGACCACGACCACCACCACCTCGGGTGCGCCGAGGGGCTCTCCACGCGGCGCAGCAGTTCCTGCGAGAACCTCGCGACAGACCCGGGCCTCGAGCTGGTCGAGTTCGAGCGAGTAGATCCCCGGCAGGTCGATCAACTCTCCATCACGCCCACCCTCGATCCCCGCCGGCACGCGCGTGGTGCGCGCTTCAAGGGTTGTTCCCGGAAAGTTGCTGGTCTTGGCGCGAAGACAGCTCAGGCGGTTGAACAGGGTGGTCTTGCCCGTGTTGGGGTTGCCCAGCAGGGCGACGCGCCGTGCTTCACCGCCGGGCGATCGCGGCGTGTGGACACTGACCGGCGCGGTTGTCCCGCCCTTGGTCGTGCCTGTGCGCTCGGTATGAACACCCGGCAAATCCCCGACATCACCAACTCCAGAACCATCAGGTGGCGCGCCCTTCATCACGATCCTCACTCAGATGTTCAGGCCACAACCCGCACGAAGATTCGATCCGCCAGACCTCGCGCCAGGCCGATCCGGCAATGACCCTGACAGTGGCAGTGCCGCCCGGCCGTTGTTCCGAGCGCCACCACACACGGTTCGCCCACACGGCACAGTTTCACACGCACCCGATCGCCCAGCCCCATCGCGCGCAGCAACGCGGCATCATCGACATCAAGCCGCGTCTCGCAGATGACCCCGGTCTGCCCTTGCATCAGGCTCGTCAGCGGAACCGCGCTTGCGGCGTTCCTGGCCACTTCCGCCAAACGATCGGGTGCGGGATCATGGGCAACGGGTAAATGGGGTAGCGGACCAGCCATACTCAGAGGGTAGCGATATTGAGACTCATTCTCAACCTCATGATTTCGGTTGACACGCTTTTGCCCGCCGTCCGCCATTCAGCCGGTGAGAGTTCAAGTTGAAAGAGCAGGGGTGTGCAGAAGTCGTGGTCGTTGAGAACCGCCAGATTGGTGTCTGTGTGGTAGTTCGGGCGGCTAGTGAAGCCGACCTCGCACGCGATTGCAACAACGACTTTCCCACGCCGATCGACATGAAACCGCTGATTGCGGTGTGGGCGCAGTGGACGAACGCAACAAGTCATTACCCAATAAACTCGCTATGAAGCGCCCGCACCGCGTCCGCCGCCGCGCCTGCACTCACGACCATTGAGATCGAGAGTTCACTCGATCCCTGCGCGATCGCGATGATGTTGATGTTGGACTTGGCGAGCGCCCCGAAGACGCGAGCGGCGATTCCCGCGTGGCCGGCCATGCCGCTGCCGACCACGGCGAGCGCGCACACATCCTCAACAAGCGTGACCGACTTGGCCAGACCTGGACGCATGAGCATGCGCTCAAGCACGGCCCGCGCGCGCTCAGCCTGATCTTTGCCGATCACCAGCGAGATGCCCGCCTCGCTCACGCTCTGGCTGATCATCATGATGTTGATGCGGGCCTCGGCCAGCGCATCAAAGACCTTGGCCGCCGTGCCCGGGCGCCCGATCATGGCCGCCCCGCCCACCGTAAGCACCGCGGCGTTTTTCAGCAGCGGGATCGACTTCACCGGGTGGCCATCATCACCTGTTGGCTGAATCGGAACGATCCGTGTGCCCGCGCTCTTAGGGTTGAACGTGTTGCGGAAGCGGACGGGAATGCCGTGCTCCGCAGCGGGTTCGAGCGCGAGCGGGTGCATGGACTTTGCACCAAACTGCCCCATCTCGATCGCCTCGGCGAAGGTGATCTCGGCCAGCAGCTTGGCGCTCGGCACGGTGCGCGGGTCGGCGGTCATCAGGCCATCAACATCCGACCAGATCCAGATCTCGTCGGCATTCAACGCCGCGCCGAGGATGCAGGCGGTGTAGTCGCTTCCGCCTCGACCCAGCGTGGTGACCACACCGTGCTGCGTCTGCGCGATGAACCCGCTGACGACGGCGCGCTCGCCCTTGTCGAGCAGCGGTTGGAGCGTCTGCTTGAGTTGAAAGAGCGAGAGGTCCATCAGCGGTTCGGCCTTGCCGTGGTTCTCGTTGGTCACGATGCCCGCCTGACCACCGGTGAAGGCTTTGCAGATGCCGCCGCCCGAGGACATCGCTGCGCCCATGAGCTGCGTGCTGAGCATCTCGCCAAACGCGACCACCGCATCCTTGCTGCGTGCGGTCAGCTCCCCAACCGCCGCGATACCGCCCACCAGGCGATCCAGTTTGTCGAGCATGGCATCAACCGAAGCCGGTGCGCCATTCCCGATTGCTTTGGCGGCGGTCTCGTGCTTGCTTCGCACCTGCGCCATGAGGTTGTAGACCGCGGCGCGGTTGTCCGCAGCCGCCGCATCGCCAAGATCGAGCAGGTGCTCGGTTACCTGGTCCATCGCGCTCACCACCGCGACAACCGGTCGGCCATCGGCGGTGCTCGCGGCAAGCTGTGCCGAACTGCGGATCGTCTCCGCATCCTTCATCGAGGTGCCGCCAAACTTCATGACGATGGTGTTGCTGCGTGGGCTCATGGGGGCGATGGTCCGAGATGAAGAGGTGCTCGTTGAAGCGTAAGCGGAGCGCGAGGGGCGGGGATGGGGGAGGATGCGGAGTCAGGTTTCTTTATGCGATTTGGCGCATGTTGGTTCGATGAGTTCGAGGCACCAGCGCGGCCCGCGCAAGGTCCACGAGTGTTTGTCGGCATGGATGGTGGCGCGGCGTTCCCCACCCGAGTTCTTGCCAACCGTAAGTTTCAGCTCGCTCCAGGGGATGCTCATCGGACGCATCCGGCAAAGGCGGACGAACTGTGCGGGGTTCATGTGCAGATGCTCATGATCCGCGGCCGAATGGACCGAGAAGCCAAGGTTGATGATTCCGATGGAGAACGATCGAAACTCGCGTCGAACCACATCGGGAAGCTCGGGGCGTGGTGGGAATGTGTCAAAGAACGTGCGGAGTTGGCCGCGTATCAGCAGACGAGAGACCACGATGGCCATAGGCATGCTTGCCAGGTTGGCACCGAGCACGGTGATCATGATGTGGGACGAGGTCATGGCTCTCTCGCGTTACTCATGCACGCCCGGCGTGTTCCAGATATCGACCAGATCGCGGATGATCGCCGTCGCTGTCTCTGGCCCGCCCGCGCCCCGACCGATCAATGAAACCTCGCCCGCCGATTCGAGCGTGAACTGCACCGCATTGAGCGCACGCGGCACATCGAGCGGACCCGCCGCGGGCACTTCCTGCGGCGAAACACTCAGCCTGCGTGTCATCGTGTCAATCTCGCCGATCAGCTTCACAACATGACCTCGCCCGGTCGCCCGTTCGATCTGGCCCCGATCGACCGCGCGGATGCCCGTGATGGAGATGTCGCTCATCGTGGGGCGCAGCGTGCCGATTCCCACACCACCTCCCCCTCCCAGGATCGTGTTTGCAAGGATCACGACCTTGGTCGCCGTGTCCACACCATCGACATCGGTCGAAGGATCGCTCTCGGCAAAGCCCAGCTTCTGCGCCTCGGCGAGCGCATCTTCGTAGCTCGCGCCCGCCTCGCGCATGCGCCAGAGGATGTAGTTGGTCGTTCCGTTCAGAATGGCCCGCACGCGCGTGATGCGGTCGCCCTGCGCCAGCTTCCGAGCGGTATCCAGCACCGGGGTGCCCGCGCCCACGGTGCCCGAATAGCGAAACTCAACACGGTTGTATCGGGCCAGTTCGAGGAGCGCGGGCATGGCGAGCGCCAGCGGAGCCTTGTTCACACTGATCGCGTGCTTGCGCGAGCTGAACGCGGCCTTCAGGTTGGCCAGTGCCGGGCCGGGGTTCTTCAGCGCGCTGGGGGTCGATTCCACCACAACATCCGCCGCGATATCGCGGATCAATGCTGAAACATCCGTGCTCCCGAGCACACTCCCCATGCCAAACTTGGCAAGCGTTCCGACCGAGCCACCAACATCTTTGGCATTGTTGAGTGCTTCGACATCCAGCCCGCCGGGCGAGACGGCCGCGCCGCGTGAATCAACCACGCAGACCAATCGAGGCGAAAGCCCCGTCGCGGAATAAAGCCCATGGGCGCGGTCGGCAAGCATCCGCGCAAAGGCGCGCCCAACCGACCCATAACCCACAAGCACTACCCTCATCGCAGCACCTTCATCGGTTCACCATCGACACTCCGCCCGCATCGCTCCAACCAGACGATCGGGCAACACTCAAACAAAAACCCTCCCGCCCCATGCGCGATAGGGCTGGAGGGCTTAGGGGAGAGAGTGTAACTCTCTCCAGGAGAGAATGGCATGAAGCCATGAAAGTCGTGTTGAGCGAGACTCGCGCAACTCCTGTTGAAGGCGATGCCCAAAGAACCAACAGACCGGTAGCCCATCGGTCGCACCGGCATCGCCGGTTGCGCACATATACAGACGTGGGAACATACATGCATGACCAGCGCCAAGCGCCCGGGTCACATCAGACACATTCTCAACGTTCAAGCACTGCCGTAGTGAAAGTCTCAGACTCAGCACCGACGAGAACCGCCGGTCTGTTGGTCGCCAATGCACAAGCACGACCAACCCGTATGTATTAGTTCCTCGCCCACGCCGGGTTCCCCAAATTGCCAAAGTCCGAGAAGATTTCGCAAAGACGCTTTACGCAGGGCAAGGTGCGAAGTAGTGGGCGAAGAGATCAAAGATATCCTGCACCGCGACTCC
>JBBSBC010000227.1:0-5247 GCA_038251595.1 Phycisphaerales bacterium
ATCCTGAGCACTCCGACGATTCCGCTTAAGCTGTTTCGCGCCAAAGTTGGTGCGAACATCGATCAAGCAACAGAGCCGGGCACGATTCTCGAACCAAAGAGCGGGCTGGTCGCCTGTGGGCACGGCACAACGCTCCAGATTCTTGAAGTCCAGCCACCGGGCAAGAGACCGATGTCGTGGTCGGCATTCGCCAACGGACGCCCCGTGGTGCCGAATACGGTCATGGTCTCAGCCAGAGAACTCGCATGATGCTCACGCTTTGGGACTTGATCGAGCCTATTCGCAAGAAGTTCCGTGCACGGCCCGAAGTCACCTCGCCATCACGCACATCGACCAAGTTGCCGCGAGTGCGTGCTGAGCCGAACCCGCCAGCACGAACACGGCCCGGCAGTGTTCCGATGCAGGCGAAATATGACGCTGTCACCAGGCTCATGCTCGATCGTTACGAGATCCGCGTTCGGAAGTGGCGTTCAGGCATGTCGGGCGTTGCATGGTTTGTGACGTATCGGGACGGGCGTGTTCAACGGTTGATTGAATCACCCAAACCCAAAGGCCCGATGTCGGCTGCCGTGTTCCTGCATGAAATCGGCCATCATGCGATTGGCTTTGATGTGTATAAACCTCGCTGTCTTGAGGAGTATCACGCATGGCGATGGGCATTGGAAGCCATGCAGCAGCACAACCTGAACATCAGCGATGCGGTTCGATATCGAATGCACCGGTCTCTGTGGTACGCTGTTCAAAAAGCCAAGCGACGTGGCATCAAGCACGTACCGCCTGAACTGACACCATTTCTCGATCCGCCCCCTCCACGGGCCAGGAAGCGGCTAAACCCAACAGCGAATCCGCCAACCGTGACGGTTCGACGGCAATGATGCCGAAGCGCATCAGGCCATCTCGGCATCGACGATGCACGTTGGCTTACGCTTCCCATCCTCAAGCACATCGATGGTAAGCCATGTGACATCGTCACGCGACTGAGCATCGCACGGATACTCAAAGCCGATGGCCACCTTGCCGTGCAAGGGTTCGCCACCGAGTTCCTCGACCTCCTCACTCGTGAGCTTTCTTGATCTGACATCCGTCAGCATCATCGATCGCTCATCCCATGCCCGCTCAAAGAGAACGTGCCAGTCCGATTGCCCCTGCCTGCGTGCCGCGACAATGAGCGGGTTTGCGCCGTTTTCATCACATGCATCGTCAATGATGGCATCGACTTCAAGATCACCATCGCCATCGATGACAACATCGAAGATGGTCATGGTCGGCTCACCATGCCCGCAGAACTCACCTTTGTGCAGAGCCGCTGCCGCGACGGACTTGTCAGTTGATTCGCGTGCCAAGCCATCGAGATAGGTGGGAGGCGGAGCCCCTTTGATCTGGCGTTTTGGATCGTGAAGCCGCGAGATCGGGCCGTTGACGCTTGGGTGCAGAAACTGATGGGTCCCGAATACAAATCCTTGGTTTGCCATGTTGCCTCGATTGTCGGACGTTGCAATGGATATGAATAACATATTGAACTGGAAACAGCGAACACCAATAGACACTTTCTCGACTTTATCTATGGGCCGTGTCACGACTTGCTTTGTGTGCTTCAAGCCTATTCGACACACCAATCAAGTTCAAGTTTAAAAATCCTGCACTCAAGCCCAACAACGCACGCCCGTCATGCCGAAACATACTTTTACAATGGTTTAGCGCACATCGCCAAATCACGCTCAATCGTTACCGCCCTAAATTCCATTCCGCACGCTCGAACCAATCCTGCAACCATCAGCCATCGCACTTACTGATCAACCCACATCTGGAACTTCCGATTACCACGCCAGTCAGCACTCGCTGCGGGCATGCACCCAGTCGTCGTTGACATCACGATATTGCCCTCACGATCAATCGCAATGAGCCCGCCGTCATCGGGGTCGAGCCGCTCGGTCAGCACGATTCGTGCGGCTTCCTTGAGTGAGCATCGCTGATATCGGACGAGGCTGGAGAGCTCGTGCGCGATTGCGTGGCGGATGAACTGCTCGCCGGTGCCGGTGCAGCTCACACCGAGGGTGAGGTTGTTGGCGTAGCAGCCGGCGCCGATGATGGGGGAATCGCCGACGCGCCCGGGCATCTTGGCGGTCATTCCGCCGGTGCTGGTCGCAGCCGCGATATTGCCCGCCAAATCGAGAGCGACACATCCAACGGTGCCCGTAGGATAATAATCGTGAGTTGACCGACTAGCAGCACTCGCGGCGATTTTCTTTGCCGCCTCGATCTCCTGCATCTTCCTTTCCAGTTGCTCTCGACGCTTGGCTGTGATGAAATACGCCGGATCGACGCGCTCAATGTTCATCTGAGCGGCAAGTCGCTCCGCCCCTTCACCCGCAAAGAGGATGTGCGGGGTTTCCTGCATGATTCGGCGGGCGAAGCTGATGGGGTTTTTGACGGTCTTGACGCCCGCGGCCGCGCCGCACTTGAGGGTGCGGCCATCCATGATCGAGGCGTCCAGTTCGCAGGTTCCGTCGCGCGTGAGGACGGCGCCTTTTCCGGCGTTGAATCTGGGGTCGTCTTCGAGCACGCGCACGGCGGCCTCGACGGCGTCGAGGCTCGTGCCGCCGGCTTTGAGGATCGACTCACCGACGGTAAGGGATCGCTCGAGACTCTCTCGGTACTCGCGCTTGTCGGATTCGGGCATGTTCTTGTCCAGCATTCCCGCGCCGCCGTGGATGACGATGGCCCAGTGACCTGTTTGTTTACTCGATATCGCCGCGCTTGAAGACCAGTTGTCCGTGACCTTGCAGCCCCCGCATGCCAATAAGACGAGCAGGCTCACAAAGCAAACTGTTGGGATGTACATCATTCAAGAAGGATACCGCGCCCGCGTTCAGACCGCAACCATGGACCTACGCTCTCCCCCATGCTTGACCTTTTCCAACAGGCGCTGCACTTCTTCACCCATCTTCCAGAGCATCTTGAAGGATTCATCCGCGACTACGGGCTGTGGACCTACGCCATCCTCTTTGCCATCGTGTTTGCCGAGACGGGCTTGGTCTTCGCACCGTTCCTTCCGGGCGATTCGCTCCTCTTCGCCGTCGGAGCGCTCTCGGCACGCGGCAGCTTTGATGTCTGGACGATCTCGCTCGTCTTGTTCGTCGCAGCCATACTCGGAGATGCCGTGAACTACCAGATCGGCAAGTTTCTTGGGCCGCGACTGGCGCAGGGCAAGGGCCGCCGCATCATCAACGCCCGGCATCTTGAACGAACGCACGAGTTCTTCGAGAAGTACGGCGGCAAGACCATCATCATGGCCCGGTTCGTTCCCATCGTTCGTACGTTCGCGCCATTCGTGGCGGGAATGGGGGCGATGAGCTATCGCAAGTTTGTGCTCTACAACATCGTCGGCGCCGCCGCCTGGGTGTCGGTCTGTGTCGGCGCGGGCTACTTCTTCGGCAACTTCGAGGTTGTGAAGAAGAACTTTGAGCTGGTGATCGTGGCGATCATCGGCGTTTCGATGCTGCCGATGGCGGTAGAGATCATCCTTGCACGCCGTCGCGCGGCCAGAGGTTCCAAGCCCGATCAGCCATCTGTCTGAACTCGCCGCGATTCAATTCACGACAAGGCCAATGTCGCGCCGCATCGTCATCCCCTCAAAGTGGATCAGCTCGCACGCGGCGTAGGCCAACTTCCGGGCCTCAGGCATCGTCGGTGCTCTGGCAACCACGTTCAGCACCCGTCCACCTGCGGTGACAATGCGGCCATCGCTCTTGCCCGCTTCTCGCTTCGTGCCAGCGTGGAAAATGACCACACCGGGCAGGTTTTCCGCGGCCTCAATGCCCGTGATCGGGAGGTTGATCTTGTAACGATTCGGATATCCACCGCTCGCAAGCACAACGCAGCAGACGCTCTCGGTGCTCCATCGCAGATCAATTTCATCAAGCGTGCGAGTCCCCGTCGCGAGCATCAGCTCGATCAGGTCAGATTCCATCCTGACCATGAGCGCCTGGCACTCCGGGTCTCCGAACCGCACGTTAAACTCAAGCATCTTCGGCCCGGCTGGGGTGAGGATCACACCCGCAAACAGCACGCCGCGAAACTCAATGCCTTCGCGACGCATGGCATCAACAGTCGGAACAATGATCTCGGTTTGAATCTGCGAGAGCAGGGCATCATCGGTCAAGCCCCCCGGACAGATCACACCCATTCCGCCCGTATTCGGCCCGATGTCACCATCACCAAGCCGCTTGTGGTCCTGACATGGTTCGAGCATGTAAATGTTGCGACCATCGACCACGCACAACACACTGACCTCCGGGCCATCCAGCCGCTCTTCAACGACCACCGTGCGTCCGGCTTCGCCAAACTCGAGTTTGACCATGATGCGTTCGAGCGCATCGAGGGCTTCGGGCATCGACTTCGGGACCACCACCCCCTTGCCCTTGGCAAGTCCCGAGGCCTTGATGACCGGTGGATCCTCGCGCGTCTCGACAAAAGTCTTGGCCGCGTTGTAGTCGCTGAACGCACGCCCCTCAGCCATCGGCACCGAGGCGTTGCGAACCAAAGCCTTGCACCAGGCCTTGTCGGCCTCCAGCTTGGCGGCCGCGGCCGAAGGGCCAAAGACCACGCGCTTGGGTGAGGCCAGCGCATCGGCCAGACCGAGTGCGAGCGGTTCTTCAGGACCAATCACAACCAGGCCAATGTCGTTCTTCTCGCAGAACCTTTCGAGGCGGAAGGTCTGGCGATACTCGGCCGGCACATCGATCGGAGTACCCAGCGCGGCCAACCCAGGGTTCTGCGGGTCGGTGATGAACAACTTGCCCAGCCTCGGCGATTGTTTCAGCTTCCAGGCCAGCGCATGTTCGCGGCCACCACCGCCTACCAACAGCACGTTCACGAGTCCATCCCGACTTTGCATCGCCGATCGTAGCGAGGAGCACATCTCGATTCCGCTCAGCGACTCATCTTTCACGCAGCGCGGCACATCCCCATACATCTCGTGACCGCGCACAACGATTGACGATCTTCCATCACTCGCCTATCCTCTCGAACAGTTTGCGGGGTGGAGCAGCCCGGTAGCTCGTCGGGCTCATAACCCGAAGGTCGTAGGTTCAAATCCTACCCCCGCTATTGAAAATCGAGAACAACCCTCTTCCGCATGGGAGAGGGTTGTTCGTTTATCAGGAAGGCTGCCTGCGGTGGTCAGGCCGAACGATTCGAAGGGCCACGTTGCGGGGCTTCAACTCGACTCGCAAGCCGGTTCGGGAG
>JBBSBC010000228.1:0-5234 GCA_038251595.1 Phycisphaerales bacterium
ACATCCAGTGACCTTGCGCGTATCCCTGCGAGCGATCGATTGCCTTCTTGGGGCGAACGAAGGCGATGTTGATCTCATCAAGATTGAAGAGCGCATCGGCCTGGTGGACATCGCGCAGCAACTGGCAGGTGCTGTACTCGCGCGGCGCGAGCTCGAGACTGACGGCGTTGGCCTCGGTGAACCAGTGCGGGATGCGGTTGCGCGTGCGGTCGAGGTTGACGGTGTGGGTGTATTCGTGGCGCAGCACGCGGAGCCAGTCGTACTTGCCCTGATGCTTCGGGCCATCGCGCGGCGCCTCCATCGCGATGACCGGGCCGGTGCTCGCGGCGATGGTGTGGATGGCGGGCATACCCGCGATGCGCACGCCGAACCACTCGTGGTCGGGCATGAGGTCGATGACCGTCTTGCCCTTGCCCTCGAAGGGCTGATGGTTGACGCCGCCCGGCCCATCGCCGGTGACGAGCTTGTGGTTGTACTCCATACCCGAGAGCATGTCGCGCGCGAAGACCGCATCTTCGCCCGCCCTGTAGCGGACGATGAAGTGTTCAGACTCGATCTGCTCGTACGTCAGCAGTTCGCGCACCAGACGCAGCGAGTTGTCAACACGGAAGTTGAAAGGATCGAGCGCAAACGACTTCTCGAGCGCACCGAGCGCGAGGTCGATCTTGCCATACTGCACATACATCAGACCAAGCTCGGCAAGAATGTCGGGCGCGGCGGGAAGTCGTTCGTGCGCGGCGATGAGCATCGCGGCCGACTCGGCGTATTGGCGTGACTCGGCCAGAGCGCGACCCACTTCATAAAGTGCGACGGGCGAGTTGGGGTAGAGCGCATCGAACGCGGCCAGGCGCGACTTGACAGACTCGAACTCGAAGCGCGTGGCCTCGGCGGCGGCGCGAACGGCGAGCAGTTGCGGGTGCGAGGGGTAGCGTGCGAGCTGCACATCAAGCAGCTCGGCCGCCCGCGCGCCATCGATCTGACGTATGGCGGCGCGGGCGCGGATGATCGCGCCATCGATCGAGGCGTTGACGACCGGCTTTGGCTCCTCATCGCCTTCTTCGATGGGCGCGCCGGGCGCGGGGTTGCCCGCGATGGTGTCGAGCCGAAGGGCGATGCGCTCGGTGGCCTCGAAGTTGAACGCATCGACACTCATCCGTCCGAGCATGGCCCATGCGCGAGTGCTGGTCGGGTTGAGCGCGAGCAGCTCGGCGATGGCGGCCTGCGCCTTGTCGGCGGCATCACGCGAGTAGAGGATCTCGGCCTCGGCGGCGAGCGCGGGCCAGTAGAGCTTGGGTGAGGGTGCGCCGGGCGCGGCATCGAGGTTGTCGCGCACGCGCCCGAGGGCATCGATCATCTGGTGATAAGCCTGGGGGTCGGCGCGAAGGCGCATCGGCGCATTGTCGGGGAGGTCTTTGTCGGTGCCCTTGAGGCGGATGCGCTGGTTGAGCAAGCGCACACCGTCAACGACATCGGCCGGTGAGGCGGGCTTGAGCAACGAGAGCGCGGTGATTCCGGCATCGCACATATCCGCGGCGGCGGCGAACTGGCCGCGAGCTTCGAGGGTTTCGGCGCGCAGGCGGAACTCGATGATCGGGGCGATGTCTTGCCTGGGCAGCCTGTCGAGCGCGGCCTGCGCAGCGGGAAAATCGCCGCGACCGATCAGGGCATGGATGCGGATGAGCGGATCGACCTCGGGGAAGTCGAGCGAAGGATCGAGGAAGTCGGAGCGGGCGAACGCCGCGCGGGCTGTGCGCGCGGGTGAGGAGAGATCGGCCTCGGTCCAGATGCCGTGGAAGAGGCGGATGTCGGATTTCTCATCTTCGGTGAGGTAGGGCGCGGCGAGCAGACGCTTGATCGAGGGCGCGGGATCGGGTGCGGGCTGAGGATCGGGAACTTCGAGCGCGGTCTCGGTGGGCCTGAGCGTGGGCTGCGCGGCGGTGGCGGTGGCGGTGGCGAGCGGTGCGTGGAGCAACGCGAGCGAACACATGCCTATACACCCGCACACGCGGGCCAACGAGCTGCGGTTGGGGCGGTGGCTCATGATGTACTTATTCGTTGGTCGCGGGCCGGTTGTTCGGCGAGATGTTCGTGGTCGCATGACCTACTTATCGGCTTTCGCCTCGCGGAACTCTTCGATCTGGATATCCCAACCCGGCAGATCGGTCGTTTCAAACGCCCCTGCGGGGAGAGGACCGTTGATGCCGAGCTTGGAGAGCATGATCTCGTCGGAGCTGTCGTCGAGCTTGATCGTCTTGGCGGCCTGCGGCACAAGGTCGGACTTGCGATACCAGATGCGGATCTGCTGGTAGTCGCGCGACTCGCGCGCGTTGATCTTGGGGATGAGGCGGAGTTGGTAGGTCTCCTTGACCCATGCGGGGATCGGGAAGGGCTTGCCATCGGCGTTGAGCGGTTGTGGAAAACCGTCTTCGGAGGGCATGAGCGTGGCGTGGAAACGCTCGAGGATGCGGTCTCGCTTCTGGCCGATGGGGATGGGGAAGGGGCCTTCACCTATCGCGAGCGGATCAACGAGTTGGGCCGCGCCGGGAGGAACGACGCGGTACTTGAACATCTGCTTGTTCTTGAACTGCTTCTCGACGAGCCACTGACCATCGAAGATGAAGGTCTGGTCTTCGGCGTGGCGCTCTTTGCCGTACTCAATTTCGTTGAAGGCGATCTGGAAGAGTTTGCCGACGGGCTTGCTCGGCGCGGGGGCGGTTGCGGGCGCGGGCTCATTTTGAAAGGCGATGGTGCCGTACTTGGTGAGAACCTGGCCGGCTTCGAGTTCGGATTTGCGGTTGATGTGCGTGAGGTTGGCGGTGAGTGTGCGGATCTGGTTGCCGGAGGTTTCGAGTGCGGCGAGAAGTGCATCCGAATCGGCGAAGCGTGCATCGCCCGCGCCGGGAAGCATCTTGGGCGGGGGCTGGATGATGGCCTCGTTGATGATGACCTTGGTCGGGTCGGGAGCCGGGGGCTGGGCCTCGATGGGCGGTGCCGCGGGAGGCTGAAGGAAGAAGGCGGAGAGGATGATGGGGAGGAGTGGGGTCATGGTGGGTGCGGGAGGCGGGTTGTGGGGTTGGACGGGTGGCGCGATTGCTGGATGGATAGTTGTACCGGGATGTTGGGCAGGGAGTGCGGGGTGGGCGGACTTTCGAGGACTGAGCATTCAGTTCGCGTGGCGTACGGAACGATGGAGATCCGCACACGGTATGTCATGCGCATTGAGCCGATGTGATCAGCGGGCAGCGATGGCGGCAGTGGGGCTGCGGTTCGGTTGGTTAGGTGCGGCTCGGCATTGGTTCGGATGTCAGGATGATGAGCCCACCCCCTGCCCCCTCCCTCAGGGAGGGGGAGATTGGAGGAAGTCGCGCAGGAGGGTGGCGGCGGCGAGGGCATCGCGGATGTTTTTTTTATCTTTGTGTGTGCGACCGGAGCGGGCCATCTGCCAGTCGGCATCGACGGAGGTGAGGCGTTCATCCTGAAAGTGGATGGTGCGTGGCGGGGAGAGGCTGGCCGCGATTCGTGCGGCGAAGGTGCGGACACCTTTGGCGCGAGGGCCTTCGGTGCCATCCATGTTGAAGGGGAGGCCGATGACGAGTTCGACGTGGGCGTGGGGCGAGAACTGCTCGTCGATGGCGCGGGCGATGGCGAGGAGGAGGGCTTCGCCGGCGCGGTCGGTGATGGGGACTTCGAGCGTGTGCAGGGGCGTGACGACGCCGGTGAGGCGATCGCCGACGGCGAGGCCGGTGCGTTTGTCGCCGAGATCGATGGCGAGGTAGCGGGTCATCGGCGGTGAGAACTTGCAATACCGAGTCGCTGGGCTTGACGCATGAGCGGCTTATCGAACGACCAGAGGCGGACACCCGCGGCGTGTGCGGCGGCGAGAAGGGAAGCATCGACCCAACCGATGCCGGTGCCCTGAAGCTTGCGGGCATGGATGAAGGCGAGCACCGCGTCGGACTCAAGGGCGGGGATGCGACGAAGGTCCTGGAGAAGAGACTCGATACCTGAAGCGCGCTTGATGTGCCCGAGGAGGAGTTCGCCAAAGACCATGTCGTGCATCAGGACTGAAGGGCGAAGCAGTGCGAACGCAAGCCGGGGTTCTCCACGGCGAAAGTGCGAGCTCCAGACGGATGTATCCGCGACGATCACGGGTTGCGGCCCGCTGACTTTTTAGGTTTCGGAGATGCGGCGGCACGACGACGGGGTGGAGCGCGGAAGGTTGGATCAATACCGCCGAGCGCGGCAAGCTTGCGGGCCGCTTCGGTGGCGATGAGGGCTTGGAGCGCGGTGTGGATGAGCTCGGTCTTCTGCTGGATGCCGGTGAGACGGCGGGCGTGGGCGACGAGATCGTTGCGGAGGAGAAGGGTTGTTCGAGAGGCGGGGGGCATATGCATGATTGTACTGTTCAGATGCATATCACGCAAGGTACACGCTGAAGGCACGCGGATAAACGGGGGAGCTCGCCAGGGATGGCGATGCCACGATGTTTGCACGTTATTTGAGATCGTCGCGGACGAGTCCGTGGAGTTTCTTCAGTTGTTCGGCCTTGTCGCGGGGCATGATGAGGGTGGCTTCTTTGGTGTGGACGATGATGAGGTCATTGACACCGAGGACAGCGATGGTGTGCGTTGGATCATCGGAGACGATGAGGGTCTCTTTGGTGTCAACAAGGACACTGCTTTGGAAAGCGGTGCCACCTAGACGGTTGCCATCGGCATCGGGCTTGAGGGTTTCGCCGTAGCTTGTCCAACTGCCGACATCGAGCCAGTTGACGTCGGTGACGACGGTGCAGACGGCGGGTGTCGAGGCGTTGTTGCCGGTTTCTTTCTCTTTGCTGGCGGGTTCCATCACCGCGTAATCGACACTGATGCGGGGCAGGGTCGGGTAAATCTCGTTGAGGACTTTGACTTGGTTTTGGCCGCCCCACGCGGCTTGAATCTTCATCAGTCCTTCATGGCTCTCGGGCTTGTACTTTTTGAGGCATTCAAGGAAGAAGCCCGCGTGCAGCACGAACATGCCGCTGTTCCAGGCGAAGTGGCCTGACTCGAAATAAGCCTGAGCGCGCGGGGCATCGGGCTTTTCGACAAAGCGTGCGACGCGGTAGGCGAGGTTCTTACTTGGCCCGCCCCCCCCCCCCCCCCCCCCCCCCCCCCCCACCCCCCCCCCCACCCGACGCCCCAAACAGGGGGGATGGCGGGAGGGGGGGGGCCGGCGGGACCGGCGCCCCCCCCGGG
>JBBSBC010000229.1:0-5205 GCA_038251595.1 Phycisphaerales bacterium
CGAGCGGTTGGACAAACTGCTTGAGCTTGTGCAGATGATCGATCGGCTGGGTGAGCGGTTTGTCGGCTCGGAGGGGAAGGGGCTTCGGCTTGCGGCGAGCGTGTTGAGCAAAGTGATGTAGGGTGGGTGGGGGGTGGGTGGGGGGTGGGGGGGGATGTATTCACGATGACCACGACTGAGCACATTCTTCGCATGTTCATGCGGCCCGAAAGGGCGAAGGACGTGGCGCGCGCGGTGGTGATTGGTTGGGAGATCAGCCCGTGCGCGGTGCGTCGTGCGTCGTTGCCGGCGATCGCGGCGATGAATGGTCAGGCGGAGAAGATCTCGCGGGCCGTGCTTGAGTGGACGATCGAGGGGGATAGCGCGAGCGCGCGGCTGAAGCTGGAGATTGGCGAAGATGATGTGGCGATACCGCTGGTGGTGGATGCGGCGGTTGAGCGCGTTGTGGATGCGGGGGGTGTGGGGGATGCGGGGGGGCTTGAGCACCTGATCGTGGATGATCGATTGGTGATCTGTCGGCGTGAGGGTGATGGGCGATTGCTGTATGCACGCACCGCGCTGCTCAATGGTGCGCTGGGGTTGCCGGGTGGTGTGTTTGATGGGCCGTTGGTGGGTTGAGCGTGGGCCAGCGATCAGACGCGCGGCCCGCTCTTGCCCAGCTTTTCGATCTCCTCACCGTAATGCTCGCGCAGTGGGTTGGCCACTTCATTGATGAAGCGTTCGGTCTGCTCGACGCTGCGGCCGATGTATTTCATCGGGTCCATCACACCCTCCCAATCGAGCTCGGATGAGAGCGCGCCGCCGCGGGCTTTGGACTGGAAGTTCTTATCGGCTTTCAGGCGGTCGAGCAGGTCGTTGTCGAGCCCTTCTTCCTTCACGCGCATGCCCGCGGCCTGCGCATGCACGCGGATCAACTCGTGGTAGTGCTGCCGCCCCCCCGCACCACCGAGCTTGACGCACGCCATCAGGATGTTTTCGGTGGCCATGAAGGGCAGTTCGGCCATCAGGTTTTTGCGGACCATGGCCTCGTGAACCTCGAGCCCCGAGGCGACGTTGTGCATGAGGTCGAGCGCACCATCGAGCGCGAGGAAGGCCTCGGGGAGTGAGAGGCGACGGTTGCTGCTGTCATCAAGAGTGCGCTCGAGCCACTGCGTCGCGGCGGTGTCGTAGGCGTTGCCGACAAGGTTCATGACAAAGCGGGTGAGGCCGCAGATGCGCTCGCAGCGCATGGGGTTGCGCTTGTAGGGCATGGCGGAAGAGCCGATCTGCTTATCCTCGAAGGGCTCGTCGAGCTCTTTGCGATTGCAGAGGAGGCGGATGTCGGTGGCGATTTTGTGAAGGACGGCGGCGGTGGAGGCGAGATCGGCGAGGATGAAGGTGTCGACGACGCGCGGGTAGGTTTGGGTGGTGAGCGTGTGCCAGGCCGGGGAGCCGTCGGCGACCCACCCACTGCTGGAAGTGAAGGCGTACGATTGCCACTTCAGTGAAATCAACACGCTTTTCTCAAGGTCATCGATAATGGCGTTCTCGGCACCCGCCTCAGACCTCGACCAGAGCGGCGATCGATGCGCATTCGGGTCGTTAAGGAACGAGAGCTCAACGAGCTTCTGGAACGACGCCTGCGTCCCGGTCGCTCCTCGCAGCCCGCGCAGCCGGTTGTTGGCGATCCCGGACACCACACGCTCCTGACAAAGAGCAAGCTCGTACCCCCATTGGGCGAATCGGCGTCCCACGCTCAGCGGCTGCGCGGCTTGGTAGTGCGTAAACGCGAGCGTCGGCGTGCTCTTCGTTCGCGCCGCCGCGTCGCTGAGCGAGAGGATCGACCGAACCACCTTGGTGTTCATCACTTGTAGGGCGTCGGTAAGGATGCGCCAGTCCGCATTGCACACAACATCCTGGCTCGTCATCCCCAGATGGATAATGCCCTTTGCCGTCGGACACGAGTCGCCCAGCGCGTGAACGTGCGCCATCACATCGTGCCGCAGCTCGCGTTCGTACTTCTCGGCAAGCCGAATCTCATCGTCGGTGATTCCCCCCGGCCGGTTCACCACCGCCCGCAGCTCGTCCACCTGCTCCGCCGACACCGGCAGCCCCAACTCGTGCTGAGCCTCGGCCACCGCCAGCCAGATGCGCCGCCAGATGTTGAACTTGTGACGGGCCGACCACAGGCGCAGCATCTCGTCGCTGGCGTTGCGGGTGGCCAAGGGGCTGGTGTAGGTGTCGTACGGACTCATTGTGCGTACACCGCCACCCTGGATCGCTCAAGCGAGGCCAGCACGTATGGATTTTCGACGCAGTGGCGTTCGATCAGGTGTACGTTTCGACCGAGCAGGTGTTCGATGTCGGCGAGGAGCTGGAAGTACTCACCATCAAACCCACCGCGTTCATGTGGCTCAAAGAGCGCGAGGAAATCGACATCGCGGCGCGAAGGATCAAAGCGGTCATCGGTTGCAGACCCGACGAGGAAGAGGAGCTTGACCTTGTGCTGAATGCCGCGGGCTCGGATGGCCTCAAGGTTGTCTCGAACGATCGCGATCATGGCCGCATGTTATGGCCGCCATGCCCCGTGCGCTTCGTGGAGATGGGTGGTGGGGGTGCGCCAAACTTACTTGTCGCCGCCGCGGACTGTCGATCCTTACGATCACTGAGCCGCTGATGCCCAATCCGCCACCACCCAACCCGCCCGCGACACCGCCATCGCCCGACGATGCGCGCGAGGTGTTGCTGCTTAAGCAGATCAGGAGCGCGGGTCCGGCGGAACGGCAGGCTTGGGGTGAGCTGGTGAATCGGTATCAGGACCGGCTGTTTGCGGTCTGCTTCCGCATGGTTGGCGATCGCGAGGCCGCGGCCGACCTGACGCAGGACACCTTTGTCAAGATCATTCAGGGGCTGGAGACCTATGACGGGCGGGCCAAGCTCAGCACGTGGATGATCCGCGTGGCGATGAACGTCTGCCTGAGTTATTTGAGGTCCCAGAAGCTGCGGAAGCACGCGAGTCTTGACGCGATGGGCGGCGGGCTGGCCGCATCACTGGTTCGTGGGGGCGATTCGGGGGAAGAAGTTCGCATGGTGTATGGTGGGCAGAGGCCCGGAGTGGCGCATCGCGGCGTCACTTCTGCGATGAGGGAACAAACGCCGGTCTCGGACGTCGAACATGGTGCCCTCCGCCGCATTGTGGCCAAGGCCCTCGCCGGGCTGGAGGCCGATCAGCGGGCCATATTGGTGCTCAGAGATGTGCAGGGGTTGGAGTATGACCAGATCGCCGCGGCCCTGGAAGTGCCGGGCGGCACCGTGAAGTCTCGCCTCTTCCGAGCGCGTCTGGCGCTTCGCGAGGCCATTGAGAAGCTTGAACCACCGGCTACCACCCCCCCTACCACCCCCCCTATCGCCCCCCCGACTGCGCCAACCGCCACCCAATCGTGAACAACGGCACCATCCACAACTCTTTTGAACTGCCCGACGGGCTGCCTGTGGGTCTGACCGAGAGCGACTTGGTTGATCTGGTGGATGGTCTGCTGCCGACCGAGCGCGAGGGTGTGGTGATCGAAGCTCTGCGCCAGCATCCGCGGCTTGGGTTGTTGGTCAAGAACATGCGGGCGGATCGGGCCGAGGTTGCGGAGTTGGCCCACACCCGCATTGCGATGCCAACCAACATGCTTGAGGCGGTTGAGGCCAAGCTGAATCGTGCGGCGCTCAGCGAGCTGGTCGCGGCGTCGGAGGAAGCTCCATCGTCGATCCCGATCAGCCGGGTGTTGCCGATGCGCCGCAGTGTGGTGAGCGTGATCGCGGAGAACATGTGGGCAAGGCGGATTGCGACCGCGGCATCGGTGGCGATTGTTGCGGGGATTGGCTATGTGTCGGTGCGCGAGGCCGCGAAGAGATGGCCATCGATGTCTGGATTGGTGGCGACCAACCGACCAACCGATGGGTCGGCCAATGGGCGAGCCGATCGACCAACGCCGGATATCGACTCGCATACCCCCGGCCATACCGACCTTGCCCGCGCCGAGAACACGAATGCTGTTGGTGATGAGTCGGAGAGGCCGTCCGTGGATGTGACCATCGCGGCCAATCCGAGCGCGATGGTGCCCGATGGGGCGAACGAACCCGGCGAGTTGACCCTTGCCGAGTTGGTGCGGATGGCGGAGGCCGGGCGACTGGTGATCACGGTTCGGTCAACCGCGTATGAGGGGACGCTGCGGCACTTGCAGGAACTCTCGCGCACGGCGAATCACGATATTCGGTGGCGTGCGTGTGAGACGAATGCGTTGCCGCAGGAACTGGCCGCGTTGGCGACACCGATGCAGGATGAGGCCGCGGCGAAGTCATGGCCCGGCAGGCCCGGTCGATCGGAAATGCCCGTGCCGACATTTGCCGACGATGGTTCTGCGCCCGTGATAACGACGCCCGCGATGACAACATTTGTACCGGGAGTCTCGGCATCGGCGGTGCCGATGCTGGGTGGGCCGGCCCACTCGGTGGTGGTGCGAACACTCCGCTTGGTGCAGATGCCCGCCGATGAACGTTCACTGGATGGATTGCTGAAAGACATCAACGTGGTCAAGGGCCACACGGCCAGGTTCCGCGTCCTGCCCGAAGCGAACGCGATCAACGCAAAGCCGCCGCTCGACCCGGAGTCGGTGCTCTGGTGGTCAAGGGGCGGCGGCGGTGGAAGTGCGTGGGTGAAGCGGGTGGTCGTGCCGGTGGTGGTGGAGATGGAGCGCTGAGTGGCGACGCGCGAGCCTGATCTCTTCAAGGGGCGGGCGCGGCCGCTTCGGCTTTGGGGAACCGTCGCGCAAACATGGTGTTGAGGCTTTCACGCCGGATGGGTTCGGGGTTGTGGACCGGGTTGATAAACTCGATTGTCGATTCTGTTGGTAGGGTATCTTTCTTGAGCAGAACGTTCATCTGCTTGAGAAAGTGCGCCTCGGGTGTGCCGGCCTTGGGCTTGGTCGGGGTCCTGATGACCTCTCCACTGGCTTTGACTTCGACATAAGCGCCTTTGTCGTTCTTCGACATGACGATGTAGACAGGTCCATCGACACCAGTCAGCTCGACGTACAACGGATGGGGGTCGGCCATCTCGATCAGGTAGACCCGCTCGGTGCCATCGAACAAGCGCTCGATGGCAAACTGTGTCCCATCGCTGGCGGCGCGAACGCGTCGCCCAACGGCGATAGGTCCGGTTCCTGAAAGAAGCACATA
>JBBSBC010000230.1:0-5191 GCA_038251595.1 Phycisphaerales bacterium
AACGCCGGCACGGATCTCGCGGTCCAGACCGGACAGACCCTCACAAACCCCGCGCGCCGTATCGCTGCGTGGTATGGCTTCGGGCGCGAAGAGCAGATTTTCTGCCGCGTCGCGGGCAACAGCCAGACCACGGCCCTTTACACAGCCACGCTCGCGACCACGCCGGTGGTGCCGGTCGAACTCACAACACCGTTGGCGGCCGGTTCAATCATCATCTCTTCGGGAACCGCGGGCGCGCCCGATACCGACATGTGGCTCTACGACGAGCAGTTCAGCGCCATCGTCGGCGCGGGCAACGACGACGAGTTCAACTCGTCTAACTTTACCTCTCGCCTCACCCGAACCCTTCCGCCGGGCATCTATACACTCGCGATCAGCCGGTTCAACCTCGCGAACAATCTCGCAAGCCCCGTTGATGATGATTCGCGCAATGGCAACGTTCTCGACCTGCCCAACGCCGTTGCCGGAAGCGCCATCAATCCCGGATCTCAATCAGACTTCGCCATCTCGTTCAACGATGGTGTGCAGCCCGCCCTCCTGGTGCCGGTCACCATCCCGATGGGCGGAGTTGGCGACGTGGTCTTCGTGCGGTTCATCGTCGCGGGTGTCCCCCGCCCTTCGGGTGTCGGCAGTTCGATACCCAATCCTGTTCCGCAAGGCACATCGGCATCGCTCGTCATCTCGGTCTCGCCCGTTCCTGGTAGTTCGTTCGAGAACATCACCTCGGTGATCGCCGATGTTTCCGCCGTCACCGGCAACCCCAATGAGAATGCGGTCGCCTTCACGCGCAACGGCATGACCGCCGACTGGGTCTTCACATTCGCGGGCGCGCTCGGTTCAGTCGGCCCACGCACCGTGCCGTTCACCATCATCGACAGCGGCACACCCTCACCGGGCATCGGCACTTTCACCGTGACGATTGCCGCACCCCCACCGGCCAACGACACCTGCCAGACCGCACAGCCGCTTCAACTCGGGATGGGTATCGGCGGCAGCACCATCAACGCCACCACCAACGATGGTCCACCACCTCCGGTCTCCTGCTCAGCGGGTGGGTCCAACAAGAGCGTCTGGTTCTCATTCACGCCCGCAACAACGGCAAACTACCGCATCACTTCCTGCGGTTCAGACTTTGACACGGTGCTCTCCATCTTCACGATCGGGTCGTGTGCAGATCAGGCAACATGGACCCTGCTTGCCTGTGATGATGATTCATGCGATGGCGCGCTCCCACCCGGATCAGCGCAGGCCTCCGAAATTCCCAGCCTCACCCTCTCCGCCGGAACGACCTACCGCATTCGCCTTGCGGGCTGGGGTCCGACAAGTGCGGGGTTTTATTCGATCAACATCATCACCGCCATCGGCACAGGCGCATGCTGTTCCGGTGGGTGTTGTTCCATCACCACGCAGGCCGCGTGTGCCACGCTCTGGACGGCAAACCAGACCTGCTCGCCCACCAACCCCTGCCCCGTTCCGGCCAATGACTCGTGCCTCGCGCCTCGAACCCTCAATCTCGATCTGACCGAGAGCGGCGACAACTGCAGCGCCACCACCACCGCCGACGGTCCAAACGCTGTTGGTGCCGATTGTGCCGCCGGTAGTCGCGGCGTCTGGTTCCAGTTCGTCGCGCCCGCTTCCACCATCTACACCTTCAGCACCTGCGGCAGCCTGATCGACAGCGTGCTCACCATCTTCAGTGGACCTTGCAATGCCCCCGTGCAGGTCGCCTGCAACGACGATGGCGGATGCTCGAGCCCAGGATCATCACTCGCTTCACGCCGCGCTGGCGTTCTGCTCGATGCCGGGCTGCCCTACCTCGTGCGCATCCAAAGCTTCGGCGCGGCGGGCAGCGGCGGTACCTATCAACTCCTTGTGACCAGCGACAACGTGATCGGGTCATGCTGCACCACCAGCGGATGCGCGCTCACCGATGCGCAGCGCTGCAGCGACGAGTTCGTCTCGGGTGGAACGTGCAGCCCGAGTCCGTGCCCTTTGGTCACCGGTGCGTGCTGTTCAGGGTCATCGTGCATCCTCACCACATCAGAAGCCTGCGCCGGACCCAACACCCGGTTTGTCGGCGCGGGTATCGCGTGCAATCTAGCTGGCAATCTCGCTGCTCCCTGTTGCACGGCCGACTTCAACCAATCCGGCGGCTTCCCCGCCGCGACCGTGCAGGATGTCTTCGACTTCCTCAGCGCGTTCTTCGCCAACTCCCCGCAGGCCGATCTCGGCGGTGGGGGCGTAACGGTTCAGGATGTCTTCGATTTCCTGACCGCGTTCTTCTCCGGTGCGTGTTAAGCTGGCGAGTCTGCGTCTCGCCCAATACGCACGACTTCCCGAGTGACCGGGCGTAGTCACCCCGTTTTGGGGGATTGTCCGCCCGCGCGGGCGCGATCCGCAAAAACTCCGAGATCATACATCAGTCAATTTGCTGGCAGGTCCGATCAGAATCGGGTATTGATTGAGGATCTCATGGAGTGTCACTCCTGAACTCTCAGAAGCGGTGCGCTTGTCGGGCGTTCGATCAGCGCATCCACTCATCAGGCCGGCAAGAAGGAAGCAAGGGTTTATGCCAACCAAGAACTATTATTCATCAATTTTGAGCGCACTGGTGCTCTATACCGGACTCGTCTCGAGCGCGTTCGGGCAGTCCAACACCTGCGCGACCGCAACCGTTGCCAATCTCGGTGCCAATGCCGGAACCGCCGTCGGCGCAACCAACGATGGTGCGAGCACCTGCGGCCTCGCGGGTGGTCGCGACGTGTATTACAGGTTCACCCCCACCGTCACCGGCACCTACCAGCTTTCGCTCTGCCAGGATGATATTTTCTGGGATACCGTCCTCTCGGTTCACACCGGCTGCCCGGCGACCGCCGCGAACACGCTCGCGTGCGATGATGATGGGTGTGGCTTCGTCGCCGACCTCTCGGTCATTGAAACCATCGCCCTCACGGCCAATGTCCCCTACACCATCCGGATCGCTGGCTACGCAGCGGGCACAACGCCCAGCAGCATCATCCTGAACATCAACAGCCAGATCAGCGGCGCGTGCTGCGATGGCCCTTGCTGTCTGCTCTCGACGGCTACATCTTGCATCGGCGTCTTTCAGGGTGCCAACACCATCTGCACCCCCATGCTCTGCGGAACGACGGTCGCCAACGATGATTGCCCCGGCGCGATCGACTTCCTCAACGTCACCGGCATCAGCACCACCGGCAGCACCTTCCTTGCCTGCACCACCGTCGGTTCGGGCGCGGGTTGTGGCGGCGGGGGTGTCAACGATGTCTGGTACCGCTTCCGTCCGTCCGTGACGGCCAGCTACACCGCCAACCTCTGTCTCTCAGACACCGCGTGGGATTCGGTCATCTCCGTTCACACCGCCTGCCCCGGCACCGCCGGCAACCAGATCGCTGGCGCGTGCAACGATGACAACTGCACCGGCGACATCGGCCTCTCGGCCATTACCACCACCTTCTCACTCACCGCCGGCACCGATTACTACATCCGCGTCGCTGGCTACATCAACAGCAACTTCGCCCCCAATCGCGGCGACTTCCAGCTCACCGTCACCAGCGAGCCGCTCGGCAGTTGCTGCGCACCCGCGGGCACATGCAGCGTTACGCCTGCTGCCTCATGTATATCACCCAATGTCTGGACCAGCGGCGCGGCCTGCGCTCCCAACAACTGCCCGCAGCCCATCGGTGCCTGCTGCGATACCAACACCGGTGCCTGCACTTCGGTCACCGCCCCCAACTGCTTTGATACGTTCCAGGGTGTCGGCACCCTCTGTGTTCCCAACAGTTGCGCCCAGCCCTCGGGTGCCTGCTGCACCGGTGGCGGCCTTTGCGTGGCCACACTCGGCTCGGGTGCATGTGCCGGCACATTCCAGGGCGCGGGCACAACCTGCACGCCCAACTTCTGCCCTCCACCTCCCGCCAACGATCTCTGCTCCGGCGCAACCGTCGCCTCAATCGGTGCCAACGCCGGCACGCTGATCGGCTCGAGCAGCGATGGCTTCAACACCTGCGAAGGTGGCGGCGGCATCGACGTCTACTACTCCTTCACTCCTCCCGCGACTGGCACCTACGAAGTCTCGCTCTGCCAGGACAACGTCTTCTTCGATTCAATCCTCTCTGTCCACACCGGGTGCCCGGCTGATGGCAGCAACGAGATCGGCTGTGATGATGACGGCTGCGGATTCATCTTCGATCTCTCCACCATCGCCACCATTCAGTTGACCGCTGGTCTCCCCAACCCCTACATCATCCGTGTTTCGACATTCGACGGCGCAACTGCCGGCGACAGCTTCATCCTCAACATCAACCCTGTGGCCAGCGGCGCGTGCTGCTTGCTCGATGGTTCGTGCGAAGTAAGCACCGCCAACGGGTGCCTCGGTTCGTTCCAGGGCGACAACTCGGTTTGCGCCCCGAACCCCTGCCCTCAGCCCGGCGCGTGCTGCTCCGCGGCCGGCTGCTGCACTTCCACGCTTCAAACCAACTGTGCCGCCACGTTCCAGGGTGTGGGCACCGTCTGCACGCCCAACCCCTGCGGCGCGGTCCCGGCCAACGACTCCTGCAACGGCGCCGTTGCGCTGACGCTCGGCGCACCGGTCACCGGCTCCACCTGCCTCGCAACTTCCAATGAGCCCGGCGTCGGCGGCTCGTGCGCCACCGGCGGCCTCGCCAACGTCTACCGCGGCCTCTGGTTCTCCTTCACACCTTCATCCACGGCCGCTTATCGTGTGAGCGCGTGTGGTTCGGGCCACGATACCGTTCTCTCCATCCAGACCTCCGCCAACTGTCTCAACTTCGTTGAGCTTGTCGGTGGCTGCGATGATGACACCTGCGATGGCCTCAACCCCGCGGGCAGCGGCTTGGCTTCAGATATCACCAGCATTGTGCTCACCGCGGGCACGAACTATTACATCCTTCTTCAATCGTGGGGCGGTGGTGCTGAGCCCATCGGCGGCACCTTCGCACTCGTCGTGACCTCAGTCGGCACACTCGGTGCCTGCTGCAACGCCTCGACCTGCACCCAGACCGATGCAGCCAACTGCGCATTCGTCTTCACGGCCGGCAACGTCTGCTCGCCCAACTCCTGCGCTCCGGCGACAGGTGCTTGCTGCTGCGGAGCTAGCTGCACCGTGACCACCTCGGCGGCCTGCCCGACCGGTCCCGGCACCAACGCAACC
>JBBSBC010000231.1:0-5121 GCA_038251595.1 Phycisphaerales bacterium
CTCGCGGAGCGAAGCCCAAGACAAGGCATACAAGAATCGCGACAAAGATCCACGCGGCCCGTGGAAGTCCAGCGACCTCTCAGCGCGAAACTATTACAGCAAGGGGACGTACAGCATCGAGGCTTCTGGCGGTCGTGTTATTGAAGGTCCGCCCAAAGGGATGTATTGGCGCGTCTCAGAGGACGCGTTTTGGGAAATGGACAAGGACTCTCGCATCTGGTGGGGCAGCGACAAGAACCGTTTGCCCATGATTAAGCGGTTTAAGACCGAAGTCATGGCGGGTCGGGTTCCACAAACACTCTGGCCATACAACGAGGTCGGGCACACCAAGGAAGCAAAGGAAGAAGTCGTTGAAGTTGTTGGCGGCGCTGAGGACGGCACCGTATTCATCACGCCCAAGCCCACCCGCCTGATCCGTCGCATCCTCGAAATCGCCGCCGACAAAGACTCCCTCATCATGGACTCCTTCGCGGGCAGCGGCACGACCGGGCACGCCGTTCTGGCGATGAACAAGGCCGACGGGGGCACCCGTCGCTTCATCCTCGTCGAGATTGATGCGAACATTGCACAGACCATCACCGCGCAGCGTCTCACGCGTGTGATCGAGGGGTACCACCCCGGCGGTGGCATCGGGCTTCCGCCCGATGTTTCTGATTCAGACTCACCGCCCGGAAGGGCGGTGCCACGGGGCACGGCCAAAGAGACGAGCCGCCGAATCCACTGACTGAGTACCTGAATCATGGCTGATGACATTCCCGGTTCCGATGCGTCGTTTCAGGCGACGCCCTCGCGGACTCGGGCTGTGGCCATCCAACTCCGTTGATTTGCTTTTCACGCTGCGCGTCCCAAAGCGGACGCTTCGCTGGGCGCCAACACGAACCTCGCGGCGGCTTGATGGGGGGGCGGCCTTGTCGCCGCCGACATGGTTCCCATCACCACGGGCCAGACCGGCGTGGGCCGCCGCGTTCCCCGCGCACTTGATCTAACACGACTCGCTCGTGCCTCTTTTTAGTTTGAGAGGCTGCACGAGCGAGTCGTGGTGCTCGCCGTCAACGCGGCGAAGCCAACTTTATGAATAGCGGGGGCCGCCAAGCAGACCAAGGATGAGAACATCGCTGCGTATGTCGCTTGACCGCCCCCGATGCCAGCGCCCACTTCACACGCTGCGGATACTCGCTGCACTTGGGATCGAAGTGCTTAGCTCTTCTTCTCCCCGACCCTCATCACCACGATCGTCAGATCATCGCCGCGGCCGCTCAAGCCGGTGTGCTGGCGCACTTGTGCCACGACATATTCGACAATTCTGGCCGCGCTGGCCTCGGGTTCGGCGGCAAGGAGGGTGAGCAGGGTGTTGCGCAGGCGTGTGCCGCCGAAGCGTTTGCCTGCGAAGTCGGTTGCATCGTGCAGCCCGTCGGTAAAGGCGAGCAGCACATCGCGTGCGTGCAGTTGCTTGGTGCCTTTGGGATACTTCTGCAGCTCGTCGATCCCCAGCGCCATTCCGTCGGCGGTGAGGCGTTCAAGATCTTTCTCTTCGACCGGGCGATCACGCGGCACGTGTACCAGCAAGGGCCAGTCGTGACCCGCGCCACAATAGGTGAGCCTCAGCGTGTTGGGGTCCACGACGCCGTACCAGACGGTCGCAAACTCATTGTCGAGCGTGTCGCGTGCCAGCGCCTTGTTCACGCGGCTCAGCACTTCATCAATGTGGTAAACATCCTGTGCGTGCGCACGGAAGCTCGCCCGCACCGCGCTCATCAAAAGCGCGGCGGGAACTCCCTTGCCCGCAACATCGCCGATCAGCACACCCAAGTGCCCGCCAAGCTCAAGGAAGTCATAAAAGTCGCCGCCGAGATCGAACGAGGGCGCGTAGTGTGCGGACACTTCAAAGGGCGGCATTTTCGGCATGGTGCGCGGCAGCATCCGGCGCTGCACGGCGGCGGCCAGTCGCACCTGCTGCTTCATATTCTCATCCTGCTGGCGCAGTGAGCGCAGGCGCGTGCTTGTCACCGCGCTGGCGGCGTGCTCGGCAATGGCGCGCAGCAACTCCCCTTCGGCATCGGTAAACGTGCGGGGCGTGCGCGTGTAGAGTCGGATAAGCCCGATCGGTCTGCCGACACCATCGCCCGCGCCCTGATCGAGCATGCCGGTGGTCAGCAGGCTGCACAGCCCCTCGTCGGTCACGCGCTGATGGTCGGCGATGCGCCGGTCGGTACGAAGATCATCGACGGCGATCACCTCGCCCCGCAGCGCGGCCTGCCGCAGGTGCCCATCGCGCGAGAGCGTCGTGGTGGCCGCGATCCAGCGATCGCTCAGTCCGCGCCGGAAGCGAACCATCGGTGCCCGAATCTCGCCCCCGTGCGAATCTTCGAGCAGCGCGATCGATCCCGCATCGGCCCGCAGCACTTGCATGGCCAGATCGAGCGCGAGGTTGAGCATCTCATCAAGATCACCAGCACCCGAGAGCAGGCCCGAGAGACGGAAGAGCGCATCAAGTTCGCGCACGCGTTTCGAGAGCAAGACCTGCGCCTCGCAGACATCGCACACGCTCGAGGCCAGCAGAAGGAGCGAACGTCGGATGTGCGCAAGTCGGTGCGAGTCGTCAATCCGCGGCAGGCGACAGGCGATCGCGCCGATCAGGCCTGTTGAAATCTTCAGGGGAACGATCAGCACATCCGGCTCAAGTCGTGCCGCCGCCACACCGCCCGAGGCACCATCAAGAACCCCCAGCCGCGCATGAGCCCGCGCGCGGCCAGACTCTTCCGAGACCATGGTCCACCGATGTCGATCACGATTGGCCGAACCCGACTCGGCGTTGGTCGATTCGGGAATGATGACTTCGCCAGAGCGATCACGCAGCCAGATCGGGATCCCGATCAGCAGACTCAGCTCATCGCAGAGCGCGGCGACCGAACCGTCGGTGATGAAATCGCGCAGGCGGCCGCCCCACGAAGCATCGCGGTCAACATCTGCCCGTGGTGCGGGGAGTGGGGCATCAAGATTGATAAGGGCCTGTTCGTCCATGAGGGGCCGGACCATCCGGCATGATGATAGTTGCGCCGAATGCCCCGACCAGGCGAACTTTACTCGTAAAAAGTTTGGTTATCAAGTACCGAACTAAACTTGTTTATAACCTGTGAACAACTTGAAATCCCCGGAATGGGTGGGGAGTGGCACGGATTCCTATTTCTGGTCATTGAGCCAAACCGCACGAATGAGCTGGTACAGGGTGAGATCGGCGGCATCTTTCGCTTCGATCCGTTCGCCAAGGGCTTTGAGGCCTTCTTCACACATCGGCTGGTCGTTGGTGATGTGGCCGAGGTAGGCGAGCAGGAGGCTGGTATCGCCCCCGACACCCTCGCCGGCGTTGGCGAGCGTCGTGCGCAACATGCCCGCGACAACGGCGATGCGTGCGGGGCTTGGAAGCAGCTTGGCCTCGAAGCGCATGCCCGCGACCTCAGGGCTGGTGCGCAGAAGCGCACGAAGGTTGGCAGAGGCGGAGAGGAAGAGCCCCGCGCCGAGCTGTGCATGGACGCGCCCGATTTTGGCGAGTGGATCTTCGGGCATTGCCGCGATGGCGCGGGTGAAGCGGTCTTCGGCATCGAAGTAGCGTTCTTCGCTCAGCATCTGCTGGCCCGATTCCATCTGGCCGCGATACCACTTGGGGTCTCGCAGGATGCCCTCTCGGGGTACCAGCGAGTCGAGCGACTTGACACCCGCCGCCTTGAGTGCGGCGATCAGTTCGGGTGGGATGGGTTTGGCGTCGGGAAGCTTGTCATCTTTGCGGGCACTGCGGGTCGGGGCCATTGGGTCTACGAGCGCAGGTTTGCTCGAGAGGGGCGTGGTGGGCGTTGTTGTCGTGGGTTCGCCGGGCGACCTGCCATCCGGATTTGTGGCGACGGTTGCGGGCAGGCCGCGCAGGACGCGTGAGACGCGCTCCAGCTCGGCATCGATGAAACTCTTGGGCTTGTTGTCGGCCTGTTCGCCGCGAGCTGGATCGCCGGGTTTGTCGGTGCTTGCGGCGTTGGCGGTATCGGCATCAGGCTTGTAGGCGGTGCGGAGCACATCGATAAGCTGAGCGTGGAGGGCGGCACGATCCACGACGGTGGAGTTGACGGCGCTGTCAATCGCACTCGGGCGTTCGCGCTCGCGTTCATCGCGATAGCGCATCGCAAGAGCCTTTGACTCAAAGCCACTCGGGGTGAAGTCGGCGCGGGCGTTGATGGCTCTTTCTTTTTCGGTGGGTTGCGTCGGAACCGCGAAGTCGCTCGTGGGCTCGGTTGGCGATGGTCCGTCGAACTTGGGCTCGGCTTTGTTGACGCGCAGCCACGATACACCCAGAAGTGACGAGGCCGTGGCGTTCCACTCGCGACCATCGGCATCGGTGCGCGATCCGACAAATGTTGGACGCAGGGCACGGGTTGTCAGGTAGTCGGCGGTGCTGCGGAGCGCGGCGGAGGTTGATGTCGCGGCATCGGCGGTTGCGGCGTTGGCATCGCGCGGGGTGTTGACCACCTGCGAGAGGTAGCGGGGCACATTCTGCCCGGTCGTGAGCGCAAGCTGGTAACGAAGCGCATCCGAAGCGCGAACGCCGGACTGTACTTGGGCGGATGAGGTTGAATCGCGCCGGAAACCGTAGTTGTCATTGCTGCCCGCAACGCCGCGGAATTCGCTGGGTGCGGTGTAGCCGACGTAGCCACGGAAGGACTTTCCGCTCGCTGCGTTGCCGGTGATGATGGCGTTGTTGAGCCAGATCTGGTCGCGCACATCGCGGGCCCGCGCGTTAATGCCATTGCTGCCAACCTGCTGGTTGCGGTCAAGGAGCGTGCCGCCACCGCCACGATATTGCTGGGCAAGCGCGGGCGAAGCCGTCAGCAGTGCGGCGGCGAGGAGAAGGGCGGGCGAGAAGGAGATTGGAGGGCGAGGCATGGGGAATCTCCGGTGGAAGCGGGCGAATCGTCTGGAGGGTATACGTTGCGGGTTGGGCGGATGATCGGCATGATCGGTGGGGAGATGGAGAGTGTGGGCTTTGTTTGTCTGGCGCGTGTCCGGTAAGGTGTGACGATTCAGCAGGGCCAATACAGCAGACGCGGGCGAGCACGACCGCGCGAGTTGGCCAGGCAG
>JBBSBC010000232.1:0-5078 GCA_038251595.1 Phycisphaerales bacterium
GACCACGATGGCGATCAGGACTGACATGGTGCGCTCGTTGAGCAGCCCGTGCTGATCGGCCGCGGTGCCGAGGATGACGAGGCTGAACTCACCAGCTTGTGCCAGCAGGCAGCCGGTGAGCGCGGCGATGGGGGCCGTGCCGCCACCGGCCCATGTGACGAAACCGATGATGCTAGCCTTGATGCTGAGCAGGGCAACGACACCGATGGCGATCACCCACCAGTTCTCAAAGGCGGAGCCGACATCAACCTGAATGCCGACGGCTGTGAAGAAGACGGCCATGAAAAGATCACGCATGGGCGAGAGCTGGCCGGCCAACTGATGGCGGAAGGGCGTGGAAGAGAGAAGAAAGCCCGCAAGAAAGGCCCCGAGAACTGTGCCAACACCGAGCGACTCGGTGATGACGGCCGCGGTGAGTGCGGCGGTGGCCGAGACGACCAGCAGGGCCTCGGTGTTGGAGTCTCGGCTTGCCTCGCGGAGCAGCCGGGGCATGACCCAGCGCCCGAAGCCGATGAGGGCGGCGATGCCGCATACGGCAATAGCGACATCACGGAGCCTATCAAGCAGGGAGGAAGGGGCATCGGGTGATGATGCGGCGGCCTGAGTAATAGAAGAACTCAACGCATTGGCCGCGTCAGCTTCAACGTGGAGGTGCCACTGCGCCAGCACGGGCAGGGCGATGAGCGCAGCGATGGAGATCAGATCCTGCATGAGGCTGATGCCTACAGATAGCCGCCCGTGAACGCGGTGGATCTCGCGTCGCTGCTGAAGAATGCCGAGCACGACCGCGGTCGAGGACATGGAGAGCGCGAGGCCAACGGCGAGCGCCGCCGGGGCGGTGAGGCCGAAGGCCATGCCCACCGGCCAGAGCGCGAGGGCGACACCGATGGTCGAGGTGGCGCCGACGGTGAGGATGGAGACCATGCCCGACCGGATCGAGCTGGTATCGAGGTGAAGCCCGATCGTAAACATCAGCAGCACGATGGCCAGTTCGCTGATCTGCCCGGTGTTCTTATCAGAGGAGATGAGGCCGAGCAGCGAAGGGCCGACGAGCGCGCCAACGAGGAGGTAGCCGGGGATTGAAGGGAGTCTGATCCGGCGTGCGAGGATCGAAACGGTTGCTGCCGCGAGGAGGAGCACCAGCAGATCGCCGACGTATTCCTTGGTGTCGGCATTTGAAGAGAGCAGAATGGCTTGGAGTGCGGGCATGAACCCGATGGTAGAGCGCGTTGGGTGATGGTCGGGACGGGGAGCGTGGAAAATCACCGACCATGGTCTGGCGAGGTCCGTTCGGCGCGGCGGAGATCGTGCTCACGTTTGATCAGGACGGAGAGGAGTGTGACATCGGCGGGGGTGATGCCTTCGAGGCGTGCGGCCTGTCCGAGCGTATCGGGTCGAAACATCTGGAGCGCGTGGCGGGCTTCGTTTCTCATGCTGGGGATGGTTGCGTAGTCGAGCGTGGGGGGGATGCGGCGTCGTTCAAGCTCGGCGTGCCGCTTGATCTCGTTGTGCTGACGTTCGATGTAGATCGCGTAGAACCGCTCGGTCTGTGCCGAGTGGATCGAAGCTGGATCGAATCGCTGGTCGGGCGCTCGTCGATGCAGCTCAGCGGTAAACATCTCGGGTGTGAAGTCCTGCCGTCGGAGCAGTTCGGCGAGCGGTGTGCGGTCGATGGAGGCTGAATCCACCACGTGCTGGATGTGCGTGATCTGCCTCCGGCGTTCATCAAAGCGGGTCTTGCGGATGCGCCCCAGTTCGGTGTGGTCGAGCAACCCCAGTTGTATCGCAAGCGGTGTGAGTCGATCAGGCGCGTTGTCGGATCGGAGCATCAGCCGATGCTCAGCCCGGCTTGTGAACATGCGGTACGGCTCGGTCGGGGTCTTGGTCACCAGATCATCCATCATCACACCGATGTACGCCTGATTTCTGCCGAGGGTGATCGGCTCGTGGCCCATCGCACGCCGCGCGGCGTTCACACCAGCAATCAGGCCCTGTCCCGCGGCCTCCTCATAGCCGCTGGTGCCGTTGATCTGGCCCGCAAGAAAGAGCCCTTCAACCAGCTTGGTCATGCCCGAGGCGCTGATCTGGTGCGGCTTGACCATATCGTATTCAACCGCGTACCCGTACCGGTAGATGTGTGCGCCCTCGCAGCCGCGCATGTTCCGCACGATGATCTCTTGCACATCGGCGGGCAGGCTGGTCGAGATGCCGTTGCAGTAGATCCAATCATCGCGCAGGCTTTCGGGTTCGAGGTAGACGTGGTGGCTCTGGCGCTCCTCGAAACGCACGACCTTGTCTTCGATGCTCGGACAATACCGTGGCCCGATCGATTCGATCTGCCCGGAATACATCGGTGCGCGATGGATGTTGGCGCGGATGGCTTCGTGAATGATCGCGTTGGTCGTGGTCACGCGGCAGTCAATCTGCGGCAGCACCGGAAACTCTGATGAACCCAGCGCGAGCATGGGGTCGAAGACCGAGAGCTCACTGAACGCCGCAGGCTCCGCATCGCCATACGCGGGTTCGAGCTCTTCCCATCGGATCGTTGAACGCTTGAGCCTCGGAGGAGTTCCGGTCTTGAGCCGGCCAAGCTCGAAACCAAGCTCGCGGAGCGCGCCCGAGATGCCGACGGCCGCATCTTCGCCAAAGCGCCCGCCGGGGGTCATTGTTTCGCCGGTGTGCATCAGCCCGCGCATGAATGTGCCGGTGGTAAGCACGATGGAGCCTGAATGAAGATCAAAGCAGCCTGATGATGATCGGACGGTGACGCCGATGATGCGCCCCTTCTCGACCAACAACCGCTCAACCGCTCCGCCGATAACCTCGATCTCAGACCGCGAGGCGATCAGGTGCTGCACGCGTTCGGCGTAGGCGTGCTTGTCACACTGCGCGCGGGGGCCATGAACGGCCGCGCCCTTGCTGGTGTTGAGCAGCTTGAACTGAATTCCGGTCGCGTCGGTCGCAAGCCCCATCAGCCCGCCGAACGCATCGATCTCACGAACGATCTGGCCCTTGGCGAGCCCGCCGATGGCGGGGTTGCAGGACATCACACCGACCTTGGAGGGATCGAGCGTGATGAGCGCGACGGTGGCCCATGGGTATGCCGGTTCTCCGAACCGGCTCATGGTGCCATCTTGAGAGCCAGGATTCCCGGCAGCAAGAGCCGGATCGCCGCTGGGCAGAAGATTGGCGGCGGCCCAAGCGGCCTCTACGCCCGCGTGGCCGCCGCCGATGATGATGACTTGGAACTTTTTAGGTGACACACGAGATCGTAAGCCGCGCGACCTGTCCGTGTGACGGCGATTAAAGGAACGCTATCCACGTTTGTTCAATCGTGATCGTCGAACATCAGCGGGCCGGTCCACTGTTGAGTTCAGCAGTTTGGCCGCGACTATGCTCCGTTCGTGAGGTTTACCGCCGGTTAAACTCTCGAATCATTCCGTACACGCCCAACGAGCGAGGGCCGTCATGGTTGGTGATCCGCTGCGTGGTGCTCGATACCGAGTTATGAGCCTCGTCCCCAACGGGCTCACCGTTCTGCGGCTCGCCATCGCGGGTTGGTTTCCATTTGCTCCAGAGTCAACCCGCATCGCCCTCGTGCTCATCGCGGCCTCGAGCGACTTTCTTGATGGCTGGGTGGCGCGGCGGTATCACCTCACCTCATGGGTCGGCGCGCTGCTTGACGGGATTGCCGACAAGGCCATCACGCTTTCGGTACTCCTGACCTTCACCATCGAAGGCACGCTTGCCTGGTGGCAGTTGCTGCTTGTCATGTCACGCGATGTCGCGGTGGTGGCGATCGCGGCCTATCTGGCCTGGTGCCGCGCGTGGGGAGAGTTCACCCGCATCGCGGCCCGGCAGCCCGGCAAAGTCACCACGTTGTTTGTGTATGCCCTGATGGCGGTGCTGCTCATCGCACCCGACCTTGCCCCGTGGCTGCTCTGGCCAGCCTGTCTGATGAGCCTGCTCGCCGCGTTCGACTACGTGGTGGTCTCGATGAGCGTTGCGCCCGAGCGCGGCGGCCGCGCATCGCAGTAGCGGGCTTGTGTTCGATATCGATGTGTCAGTGCGCGTTTTTGTGTACGAAGCCCTTGAAGAGCGTCATCACGAGGATTTTCATATCGAAGCCCAGCGACCAGTTCTTCACGTAGAAGAGGTCGTACTGAAGACGCTTCCTGAGCGAGGTCTGGCCGCGCAGACCGTTCACCTGCGCCCAACCCGTGATGCCCGCCTTGACGTGCTGACGGAGCATGTAGCCGCGCCAATCGTCACGAAAACGCTCGATCAACTCGGGTCGTTCAGGGCGCGGTCCGACCAATGACATCTCTCCGGTGACCACGTTGAAGAGTTGCGGGAGTTCATCAAGACTCGTACACCGCAGCCACCGGCCGATGGGGGTCACACGCGGATCGTTGCGTTCGGTCCACGATGCGGGCGTCGCGACGTTTGGACCGGTCTCATCCTCGACATGGTGCATGGTGCGAAACTTGTAAATGTCAAAGACTTGCCCACCGAGCGAGACGCGGCGCTGTTTGAAGATCAACGGTCCCGGCCCGCTGATCCGCACCAGCAATGCGGTGAAGAGCATGGGAATGGCGAAGATGACAATCGCAATGATTGCACCGCAGAAATCGAGCACGCGTTTGCTCATGCCTCCCAAACCGCTGGTGGGGCACTCTCGATAGCTCAGGATGGGCATCCCGTCGAGTTCGCCCACGGTCATGCTGTGCGGAACATACTTCGGATTGATGTCAGGCACGACGCGCACGTCAATGGGGAACCGCTCGAGCCGGGCGAGGACCGCTGAAAGCAGCATGGCCTTCGATCCCGGCAGTGCGATATACACCGCATCCAGCTTGTTGTTCTCAAGAATGCTGTCAAGATCCGCAAGCCCGCCAAGCACGGGCTTGCCGGCGCACTCATCGCGTCGGGTTCGGTCCTGGTGTGAGACAAAGTAACTGACTTTCAGCCCGGTCCACGAGTTCCGTTCGAGCGTGCGGGCCACGATCTGCCCGAGCCGCCCGCACCCGATGATGCAGACGTGCCGCAGGTTCCACCCGCGGCGTCGGAGCTGGCGC
>JBBSBC010000233.1:0-4939 GCA_038251595.1 Phycisphaerales bacterium
ACGGATAAACCCTACCTCTTGAACCCCGGAGTTGTCGGTTACCTTCAGACGGCTTTGTAGCTGAATCATCGTGGTTCCTCCGTCACGCCAGGCTAGGCCTCGCTGGCCTTCGCCGCCTTGGCCGCAGCGACAATCTGCTCAGCCTGGTACGCAGGCACTTCTTCGTAATGCGACAGCTCCATGGTATAGGAGGCTCGCCCCTGGGAGATCGAGCGCAGGTCGGCGGCATAGGTGCGCATCTCCGAGTATGGAACCTGTGCGGTGATGACGAGTGCTCGCATGGTGCAGAGCGTACGACCGGGAGTCGGCGGGCGAGCGCGTGGTTTGAGATGTCGGGTTCAAAAAAGAAAGCACGCCTCGGGGAGGCGTGCTGGATGAGTCTATGAAACCCAATGGTTGGGCTCAGGTCGCAGGGGTGGCGGTCTTGTTCAGGCCGCGTCGGCGATCGCGGAGGCGACGGCTCTTACCGATTCGGTCACGCAGGAAGTAGAGCTTGGCACGACGAGCATCGCCCTGGCGGATGATCTCGTACTTGGCGACGCGCGGCGAGTTCATCGGGAAGATGCGCTCGACACCCATCTCTTCAACAATGCGCCGGACGGTGAGCATCTCGTTGACGCCGCGACCGGAGCGCGAGATCAGCACACCCTGGAAGACCTGGATGCGCTCCTTCTCACCCTCGATGATGCGGAAGTGAACGTTGATGGTGTCGCCGACGGACAGGCGCGGAATGTCGGTCTTGAGGGCCGACTGGTTGAGACCTTCGATGATGGCGACAGCGTTCTTGGTCATGGGAATCTCGTGAACTGATCTTGTCTTGAGGTCTGAAAGTCTTTTGAACTTGAGGCAGAGGTCGGGAGCATGGCGACCTTGCGGTCGTTTTCCGATATCTCGGAATCGTAAGCGCGGTCGGGCCGATCTTCAACCCGGCAGGATCATCGATTGGTCGGATTTGGTTGGGGAGGCGGAGCCCGGCCTGGAAAATAGGGTGTGCCGAGCAGATCGGGACGGCGGTCCTGAGTTCGGGCGACCCGCTGTTGGTGCCTCCACGCGGCGATGGCCCCGTGATCGCCGCTGAGCAAGATGTCGGGGACGGCACGGTCGTGCCATGTGCGGGGCTTGGTGTAGTGTGGACAGTCGAGGAGCCTTCGCCCATCGGGCGCGGGGGAAAATGAGTCCTGGGTTGCCGAATCCTGATGCCCGAGCGCACCGGGCAGCAGGCGGGCAACCGCATCAATCAGCACGATGGCCGCAAGTTCGCCGCCGCTGAGCACGTAGTCGCCGATGCTAATCTCGATGGGGGCAAGGGCCTGGATCACCCGCTCATCGATGCCCTCGTAGTGCCCGGCGATGAGGAGAAGCCGGGGCTTGGCGGCGAGTTCTTCGACAAGTTGCTGGGTGAGTGGGTGGCCTTGAGGCGTGAGCATGATGCGGGTGGTCGGACGCGGATCGAGCGCTTCAACGACATGGACGGCATCCCAGAGGGGCTGACAGAGCATGACCATGCCCGGTCCGCCGCCGAAGGGACGGTCGTCGGTCTTCTGATGTCGATCGGTCGTGTGGTCGCGGATATTGGAAGCAAACCACTCGATGGCCCCCGCCGCCCGAGCACGCGAAGGAATGCTGGAGTTGAGGGCGCAACCCGGACTATCACCGAACATTTCGGGAAAGGTGGTGAGGATGTCGATGCGGAGAGGCATGGTGGGTGTGAGGGTAGGAATGAAAAAACCCGCTGGAATGCGGGCTTTGAGGGACTTGGTTGTGGCGGTGCGATCAAGACCTTGCGGCGTGTGCAACGGGTATCGAGCACGCACGGGGGGTACGTGCAAGTGGGTGCATGATCACTTCTTCTTGACGGGAGGCGGGTTGGCAGCGACGACCGCAGCGCGGGCCTTGCGAGCCTCGGCCTGACGGTTGCGGGCGGCCTTCCACTCAGTGCCATCGACGATGTTTCGCTTGACGAGAACATCCATCATGGTGTCGCTGGGCTGTGCCCCCATGCTGAGCCAATACTTGACCCGCTCCTCGTCGAGGTGGATCTTTTTGGCATCGTCGGTGGCTACGGGGTTGTACCAGCCGAGGTTTTCGAGCACCTTGCCATCGCGTTTGGTGGTCTTTTCAATGGCGTTAATCCGGTAAAACGGAACGTGGCGACGACCCATGCGCTTCATGCGGATACGAACCACTGTCGAGACTCCTCAGGCGTGCTGGCCGGGCCGAGAACCAGAGATCCGTGAACAATCGCGGATCGACGGGGCTTCCCCGGTAGGGCGGGAAGTCTAGGCCACTGTTCTGGCTGAGCAAGGGTTGGTCAAGCCGGAAGTCAAAGTGGCTGCCCGAAGTCATTCTGGGAGGATGTTTGGGTTGTTGGGAACCAAAAGCTCGTGGTTTGGGTATGAATAACAGAATCCGCCCGAACGGCTTGGCCGATTTTCGGGTGCATTAGTCCCGCATTTGATGTAGACTGTCAGAGTCTGTTATTGGCCCATTCATCACGTTGGCGCACGCCCCAGTTCGGGAGCGTCGAAGGAAGTCACCCCATGAAGCGAAGAATCGGCAGCGTTCAGTTTCTGACGTTGGTAGCAGCGTTGTCTGCGGCAGGGTTGAGCGCGAATGCGCAACAGCCTGCGGAATGCCGCACAAGAACAACCGGACCCGACGTGATTGTCGGCGATCTGATTGACATGAACTACTACGGCCGCGTGGGCGACTATCACGCCTTTGCGGTGGGCACAACGTCGTGCAACGTTGGCACGCAGAACATTCAGTGGGTTGCAAGCAACAACCTGCACCCGGTCATCGGGCAGAACATGTATCGCGTGAAGAATGGGCGGTTTGAACAGGTCGGTCTTTCGTGGCTCAAGCACGGATTCACGGCCCTGACCCAGAGCCTTTGCTCAACATGCAGCGGCCAGGGCGGCGCGGTGCTCGGTGTGGGATGCTCGGATCCTTACACCGCGGGACTGAACGGCAGCCAGGGCAATCTCGGCCCGCGCTGGCAGGTCAACCCTGCAACCGGTGTGTTCGCGTATCCACCTGCCGGCCCCAGCTTCAGCGGCGATATTTCGCGGCGCTTGCAGGTGCTTGATTCGGACCTCGTCCCCGCGCAGAACGTCGGTGCGCAGTACTTCGTTGAAGGTCAGTACGTCACGCAGGATGATGCGGCGACCGGCAACTCATGGAACAACGTCTCGTACCGCAAGGTGAACTTGACGTACACCAACCCGACCACGATCGCGTACGCATTTGCCGGGCCGACGCAATGCACTCGCCCGGCGATTTTCGCCTGGCGCGATCATGGCCTTGGCAACAACATTCCCGACCCCGGCGTGACGCTTGTCTCGGTTGATGTTCCCGGCGACGGGCGCTTCTGGATCGGCTGCAAGGTCACGGACAACGGTGATGGCAGTTGGCACTACGAGTACGCCATTCAAAACATCACCAGCGATCGGTGCGCCGGGGCAGTTCGCTTCCCGGTTCCTGTTGGTTCGGTGGTTGAGAACCTCGGCTTCCATGACTGCCCCTACCACAGCGGCGATGGCATTCCTTCCAATCCCGCGCAGCCGAACACCACTTCACGCAACTTTGCCAGCACCGATTGGTCAGGCGCCGCGACACTGGGCCAGGTTCGCTGGGCCACGGAGACGTACGCCTCGAACACCAACGCGAACGCGCTTCGCTGGGGCACGGTCTACAACTTCCGGTTTGATGCGAACGCGCAGCCCAACATCGGCACGGCAACCATCGAACTGTGGAAGCCGGGCGCGACCTCAGAAGTTTCGATCCCGAACATCCCGGTTCCGTCGGAGTTTGTGCCGCGGAACGTGCGGGTGCTGCTTGACACGATCACGATTCCCGACCTGATTCCGCCGACGGTTGCGACGACGATCAAGGCGACGATTCTTGCGGGTGATGATCAGGTGCAGGCGGGTTCGGCGCAGTTGTTCTACAGGCACTCGAACAACCCCGCGACTCCGTTTATCGCCTTGCCGATGTCGCCCACGGGCGTTGTCAACGAGTATCAGGCACAGGTTCCTGGCACGAACTGCGGCACGTTTGTGTCGTTCTATGTGCAGGCCGCGGGACAGAACTCGGGCACGGTGACGGCACCGCTCTCGGGCGCGCTGGCACCGATCGTGAGGCCGGTAGGTACGATCACCTCGGCGTTTGAGGACAACTTCTCGACGGACAAGAACTGGAGCGGCACGAGCCCAGGCGACACGGCGACAGCCGGTCGGTGGGTGCGTGGTGCTCCGATCGGAACGAGCTTTAACCCGAATGGAACGCTGGTTCAAGTGCAGCCCGCGACCGATCACACGGCTGATCCGGAGACCAACTGCTGGTTCACCGGACAGGGCGTTGGCGGCGGCACGGTCTCTGCGGCGGATGTTGATAACGGCATCACGACGCTCACAACGCCGGTTGTGGATTTGAGCACCGCTTTGACTGCGAAGGTTTCGTATTGGCGTTGGTTCGTCAGCGGTGTTGGCACGCAGGCACACGAGGACAACCTTGTCGTGCAGATCAGCAACAACAACGGCACAAGCTGGGCTCCGCTCGAGACGGTACCGGGCAGTGACGGTGTTGGCGGCTGGGTTCGTGTGTTGCTGCCGGTCACACTGCCCTTGACTTCGCAGATGAAGGTCCGCTTCATCGCGTCGGACACGGGCGCGGAGCAGGTTGTTGAGGCCGCGATCGATGACTTCTACTTCGAGACCACCGCGTGCGACAGCACCCCCGCGTGTGCGGCCGACTGGAATGGACAGGGCGGTGTGACGCTTCAGGATCTGTTCGACTTCATCGGGGCATACTTCAGTGGCAACGGCGACTTCAACAATGACGGCGGCACCACGGTGCAGGACGTGCTTGACTTTGTGGATGCATGGTTCACGGGCTGCTGAGCGGCTCAGCAAGGCGCTTCGACCATTACGCTGACTTA
>JBBSBC010000234.1:0-4924 GCA_038251595.1 Phycisphaerales bacterium
GGTTCGCGCTGATGGCTGTTGCGGTCCCGTTGGTGGTGCTGGGTGTGTCATCGTTCCGCGCCATGAGCTGGGGGCGTCGATACATATCCAACATGCTGCGTGTGGCGGTGTGCCTGCTTGTGTGTGTCGCGCTCTCGGGCGCCAACGTTGTTCGCGAGGTCGATCGTCTCAGCGTAGTGGCCGTTGTCGATCTCTCCGGCTCGGTCTTGCGGTTCTTTGATCCAGGTGTTGATAAGGATGCCCGCGCCCTCACGCTGTGGGATCGCGTTCGTGGAGTGCTGGATCGCGGCTCGAATGAACGCCGGCCCGATGACCTCTCGGCGGTCATCGCGTTCGGGTCAGGTCCAGCAGTACTCATCTCGCCACAGACATCCGTGGTTGGCGAGTTCGTAACGGAAGAACCCGAACGGCTCGACATCAACGGTGGCGATGGCACCGACATCGGTGCAGCTCTGCGGCTCGCGGCGGCCATCGCACCGCCGGGAACCGCAACCCGCATCGCGCTGTTCAGCGATGGCGTTGCCACAAGCGGCGATACCGAGGCTGCCGCGGGTGAGTTGTTGCAAGCACGATTTGCACTGTCCGGTTCCGATTCGCGGCGGGTCTCCTCGATCCCGATCGATACGATCACCTTCGACTACGCCATCAAACATGAAGTCATGGTCGAATCGGTCGAGGCGATCAGCGTTGCGCCCAGCGAAGCAACGGTTCGCGTTCGCGTGACGCTCAGCTCATCGACCGACGCATCAGGAACATTGGAACTCATGCGTGAAGGTGAGGCCGTTGATATCAACGGCGACGAGCCCGGCGCGCGCCGGACGGTGGCGGTTGGCTCCGGTCGAACGACCTTCGTCCTTCCCGTCCGACTCCCACCCGGTCGAGTGCATCGCTTTGAGGCGATCTTCACACCCGATGCGGGCTTCGATACCGTCGCGACCAACAATCGCGCGCAGGCCATCACGTTGACGCCCGGTCGTGCATCGGTACTCGTCGTTGATGGTGTGGGGGGCGGTGACCAATCAGGGCCGGGCGCAACACTCGCTCAGACCCTTCGCGCAACCGGTGTTGAAGTTGAGATGCTGCCGCCTTCAGCGATTTCAACCGATCTACTTTGGCTGCAAAGATTCGATCTCGTCATTCTGCAGAACGTCCCGGCCGATGCGCTGGCGGATGGTGTCGTTGATGCGATCACCACCTACGTCACACGCTTTGGCGGCGGGCTGGTCATGATTGGAGGGCCAGAATCATTCGGAGCCGGAGGGTGGAAGGGCACCACCATCGAGCCGATCCTGCCGGTGGTGCTCGACCTTCCCGAACGGGCCATCACGCCCGCGGCCGCGGTGGTCATCATCCTCGATAGCTCCGGGTCGATGAGGTTTAACGTGCTTGGCACCGGGCGCACGCAGCAGATGATCGCCAACGAGGGTGCGGCCGCCGCGGTCGAGACCATGGACAAGACCGATCTTCTTGGGGTCATCACGTTCAACGATGAGTATGAGGTGCTTGTGCCACTGGCATTGAACGGCAACCCGGGCGCGACAGCAAAGAAGGTTCGGGCGATTTCGCCGGATGGAGGTACGAATCTTCCTCCCGCGCTCGATGAGGCGCATCGGCAGCTTCGCGGGGCCAAGGCGGATCTGAAGCACATCATCGTGCTGTCGGATGGTGTGTCGATGAACACCGAGCGGCTGCCCTCGATGGTCGATTCGATGCGCAAGGATGGTATTCGTGTTTCCACCATCGCCATCGGCGATGGTGCCGATACCTCGGCGATGTCGAACATGGCGACGAGGGGCGACGGCACATTCTTCCTCGTGACCGATCCGAGTCTGCTTCCCAGAATCTTTATCAAGGCGGTTCGCGTTGTGCGAACGCCTCAGATTCGCCTCACACCCTTCACACCTCGCGTGCTTGCGACCGGCTCGCCGATCGTGGAAGGGATCGCTGATGGCGAAGTGCCCCCGCTGGGAGGGCTTGTGCTCACGCAACCACGGCTTGACCGCAGTGTGACCACCGCAATGGTGGCCCCGACGGGTGAGCCATTGCTGGCGCACTGGAGTGCCGGTGTCGGGCATGTCGCGGCATTCACCTCCGATGCGCACGACTGGTCATCGGCATGGGTGCCGTGGCCAGGATATGCGCGGCTGTGGGTGCAGATGGTCCGCGCCATCGCACGAGCGCAGCCCGATCGCGGTCAGGAACTGGCCGTTGAGATCGACGGCGCAAACCTGCGTGTGTGTGTCAACGCTGCTGAGCAGGACGGATCGACCGCAAACGGCGGCGCGAGCAAGCCGAGGGATGGGCTTTCAATAACAGGTTGGGTTCATCAACCAGGGGGTACGCGCGAGCCGATTGTGCTGACACAGACCGGACCCGGCGAGTATGAGTCCACCGTCTACGCACCGCGCGAGGGAAGTCACATCATCACCTTGACACCCGCGCTTAACGGCAAGCCTACGCCGCCACTGGTCGGCGGAGTATCGCGTTCCGCGGGTGAAGAGTTCCGGCGACTCACTTCGGATGCCGAGGCGATGCGCCGACTGGCGGAGATAACGGGTGGACGTTCGATGAGCATCACGACCGCCGGCGATTCGATGGGCGCTGCGCCGATCGATCTTTTCGACCGCGCCGGGCTCAAGCCCGCAATCGCAAGGACCCCGCTCTGGCATGAGTTGCTGATAGCCATCATCGCCGTGTATCTTCTCGATATTGCCTCGCGCCGCATCGCGTGGGACCGGCTCATCAGTCGTGAGTTTGGGTCCTCACTCAAGCGTGTCGCGGCGGAAAGCGTGCAAGAGCGGGGGGCGCAGGCGGTTCGAGCGGTGCGGAGGCTGCGCGAAGTCGAAGCACGTGCCCCGGCCTTGACGAAGACTCAGCAGAGTCTCAACAAGTTGTCAGCGCTGGATGCGCGAGCGATTGTGGAAGCGGAAGCGGAGCGACGGAGGCAGACACGCATCGCCGCGCGTGCGGCGGCACGACGCGAGCCAGCTTCCACTCCTGAGCAGGCAGTAGACACCGTCAAGACCTCGATGTCTGAACCTACATTGATCGAAGGCTCTGCCGCAGATCCGCCACCAGCACCGAGTCTGATGGAGGCTAAACGCCGCGCACGTCGCAAGATGGACGATGCTGAAAGTGCGTGAAAGCGGGCGGTGTGGGTATGGGGAACGAGTGGGGTGAAGTCAGTGGGTCGTGGTCAGGGAGACGGGCTCAACAACCTCGCCGATCAACGAGAGCGGTCGGCAGTCGGTGATGCGGATCTGCACGACTTGCCCGATCATTGATTCGGGCGCGATCCCCGGTGGAGCATCGACGTGAACGATGACATCGCCCTCGGTCCGCCCCGAGAGTTGAACGGCTGTGGCGACGGGTTCGATGGCCATGGTGGTCAGTGTGTGCGAATCATCTTCGCACGCACCGGCGCAACAGGCATCGCCGTCTGTGCTGGTCGGCTTGGCATCATCGGGCCGTTTGGCGCTGATGGTCAGGCCGATCAGCCCAGTGCGTTCAGGCCGGCGCTTCTTCAGTTCGCGCTCGCTCAGCCCTTCGATGAAGACGCCCATCGTGGTGCCGATGAAGTCGCGTGAGACAGCCGCGCTGATGGTGTTCTGCACCGCCAGCAATTTGTTGTTCCGCCTGCGCTTCACCTCTTCGTGAACATCATCGGCGATCTTGTCGAAGGCGATGGTTCCCGGGCGAGGCGAGTACTTGAAGATGAAGCAGTTCTTGTAGCGGGCCTGTTCGAGCAGACCGATGGTGAGTGCAAAGTCCTCATCGGTCTCGGTGGGAAAGCCCACAATGATGTCGCCCGCGATCGTCAGCGGCCTGCCGATCTGCGGCTGGTGCAGAAAGCTCCGCGCCCGGTCGAGAAAGTCGAGGTATTCCTCAACGGTGTACCCACGGTTCATCATGGACAGGATGCGGTTCGAGCCACTCTGGGCCGGGACGTGCAGGTATCGGCAGATGCGAGGATGATCGCGCATGACCTCGAGCACATCATCGCCGAAATCGCGCGGATAGCTGGTGACGAAGCGCAATCGCTTGATGCTCGGAACCTCATCGTGGATCTGCGCCAAGAGATCGGCGAACGTGGTCGTCTGCGCTCCGGCGAAGGGGTCACGTGTATGGCCACCCTTGTAGCTCCGGCCCTTTTGCGGCTGCATCACGCCGCCAATCGTGACTGATGAGCCATGCTCGAAGCGGTAGTGGTTGACGGTCTGCCCGAGCAGCGTGATCTCGACCACACCGCTCTGCGCAAGCCGTTTGCACTCATCGATGATGTGCCTCGGCGGGCGGTGAACCTCTGCTCCGCGTGTGAAGGGGACGACGCAGTAGGTGCAGAACTTGTTGCATCCGCGCGTAATGCGAACGTACGCGCTGCGGGTCATCCCGTGATCTTCGGGTGAGACCGCGCGCGAAAGATCCAGCAGTTCGAGTGTGTCTTCGGCGGCCGCGAGTGTCGCGCTCCGCCTTGAGGTGTTGCCCTGCAGCGCAACTTGTCTGGCCGAGGTCATCACGGTGGGTCGAGTCAGATTGGTATCGGTGGCGAAGCCCCCCGTCATCGAGCGTGTGCGCACCGCGTTATCAAGGAGCCCCGGCAGCTTGTCAAGCTCGCCCGGCCCGCAGAGAATGTCCACCACGGGCATGCGTTTGATGAGGTCTTCACCATCGCGCTCGGCCATGCACCCGAGCACACCCACAACGATCTCGGGCCGATCGAGTTTGCGAAGGCGGTCCTGACCGAGCCGCGACCAGACCTTCTGCTCGGCGCGCTCGCGCACCGAGCAGGTGTTGTAGAGCACCACATCCGCACGCTCGCGGTCGGCTGTGAATGCATACCCCACGGCCTTGAGGCTGCCCATGACCAGCTCGCTGTCGAGCTCGTTCATCTGACAACCGAAGGTTTCAAGGTAAATGGACGGCA
>JBBSBC010000235.1:0-4842 GCA_038251595.1 Phycisphaerales bacterium
CCCCCCGGGCCCGGGCCCCCCGGGCGGCCCTCCCGCCGGTGCCCCCCTTGCCTCTTTTAACCACCTGGCGGGCCCGGGGCGGGGGCACAGTACCAGCTCGGGGTTCCGCTGGGTGAAGTGGCGCAAGGCCCACTCGTCGGCGAAGAGGACGACGGGGTTCTCATCCCGATCGACCGCGTGGGTGGCGTTCATGATGACTTCGGGGAGCCAGTCGGCCTCGGCATCGGTCATCTTGGTGGGCTTGGTGCCGGGGGGGGCGGGCTTCCGCCACCAGCGGATGATCGTCCAGCGCGAGGGCTCGACGCGCGACTCGGCCCCGTACTCGGATTGCAGGCGGTATTGCACGACCTCGAACTGCAAGGGGCCGACGGCGGCGAGCAGCGGGATCTTGGTCTGGCCGGTGCCGACCATGAGCAGCTGAATGACACCCTCCTGCAACAACTGATCAAGCCCAAGCCGGAACTTTTGGAGTTTCCCGGCTGCGGGTTGTGCAGGTAGGCGAAGCACTCGGGCGTGAACCGCGGGATCTCGTTGAAGACGATGGTGCGGTCTTCGGTGAGCGTGTCGCCGATGCGAAGGACATCGTGCCCGACGATGCCGACCACATCGCCCGCTCGCCCATCATCGACGGTCTCGCGGTCGCGCCCGAAGAGTTTTTGCGCGTTCGAGAGGCGGATGCGCTTGCCGCTTTGCGCGTGGATGACGGTCATTTCGCGCGTGAACGAGCCGGAGACGACGCGCACAAAGGCGATGCGATCGCGGTGCTTGGGGTCCATGTTGGCCTGGATCTTGAAGACAAAGCCGCTGAAGGTCTCATCATCGGGATTGATCATCCGATCGCCCGCCCTGCGCGGGCCGGGTCCGGCGGAGTGTTCGAGAAAGCCATCGAGCAAAAGCTGCACACCGAAGTTGTTCATGGCGCTGCCGAAGTAGACGGGTGTGACCTCGCCCGCGAGCACGCGTGCCTCATCGAAGCTCTCGCCCGCCCCGTGCAGCATCTCGATCTCGTCGCGGGCCTGCACATACGCCAGCTCATCAAGCTTCTCGCGGATGATGGGGTCGTCGATCCCGTGGACCTGCACGGGCGCGGCGTACGCACCGTGAATGGCGCGCTCGAAGAGGTGGACACGGTGCGTGAGACGGTCATACACGCCGCGGAATGAGGGTCCGTTGCCGAGGGGCCAGTTGACGGGAAAGGCACCGATGCCGAGGACTTTCTCAAGCTCATCGAGGAGTTCGAGCGGGTCGCGGGTGGGTCGGTCGCACTTGTTCATGAAGGTGAAGATGGGGACACCGCGACGGCGGCAGACCTCGAAAAGTTTGCGGGTCTGCGGCTCGATGCCCTTGCCGGCATCGATGACCATGATGGCGGCATCGACGGCGGTGAGGACGCGGTAGGTGTCCTCTGAAAAGTCCTTGTGACCGGGGGTGTCGAGGAGGTTGATGCGGAAGCCGGCGTAGTCGAACTGCAGAACGGTGGAGGAGATGGAGATGCCGCGTTGACGTTCGAGCTCCATCCAATCGCTGGTGGTGGCCCGTTGATCTTTGCGTGCGGTGACTGAGCCAGCGAGATCAACCGCGCCGCCATAGAGGAGAAGTTTTTCCGTGAGCGTGGTCTTGCCCGCGTCGGGGTGCGAGATGATCGCGAAGGTGCGGCGGGGAAGATGGGCACTGGACATCGGCCGGAAACCTCGGTGAAGGGTGGAGCGCGGTGTGAAGAGGGTTGGTGCGCGCGAGGGTTACTTCGGCTTGGCGAGAAGCCCGATGGCACGCGGGGCGAGTTCGAGCAGTTTGTTGTCGTCGAGCAGTTCCCTGGTGTTGTTCCACCCGACGGTGACCACGAGGATGCGCCCATCGGTGTGGGTGAGCATCCACGAGAGGTTGAGCACGCCGGGCTCGCTGCCACCCTTGAACGCGATGCCGGTCCAGGTCTCGGTATCGAGCGGGAGGCCGGGGTTCAGGCGGAGGGCGCGGCCGATCTCGGCGAGGCCAGGCTGAAGTTCGAGCCGATGAAGGTCGGCAAAGAGACGAGCCAGTTCATCGGGCGAGCTGAACCACTCGATGGTGTCGATGTAACGGGGCTTGGTCCACTTGGATGCGGCGGCAAGCTCGGGATTGGTGTTGGCGACCTCGCCCGGCTGGTGCGAAGGGCCAATCCTGCGGCTGGGTGTGACGGGGTCATCGGCGACCACCATGTCGCGTCGCTGAGCTTCACCGAGGGAGTTCCAACGCGGCATGAGCGTGGTGTCGCTGCTGAGCTTGAGCGCGAACATCTCACGCGTTGTGAGGAAGGGGTAGTTGAGCGTCGGCTTGCCGTGCAGGCGGGCCATGTACTCTTCGACCGCATCTCGGCCGACGCGGCGGATCAGGTGATCGGTCGCGGTGTTGTCGCTGATGGAGATCATCTTCTGAGCGAAGAGTGAGACGGGGAAGGCCTTGCCCTCGGGCTCATCCTGCATCGTGCCGCTGGGGAGACTTTTGTATTCGGTCTTGATCGGAAGGGGCTCATCCCACTTGATCTTGCCTGAAGCGACCGCCTCGCCGAGTGCGCCGAGCACGTAGAGCTTGAAGGTTGAGCCGAGTGCGAGACGCAACTCGGGGTTGAAGGTGTGGACGGGCGTGACGGTGAAGACGTTGCCCGGGGCTTGCGCATCGGCAGCCTCGGTAAGCAGGTACGCTCCGAAGTTGACCTTGCCTCCCAGCGCGGTGAGGGCGGTGTCGAGCTCGCTCCATGATGCGAAGGGTGGAAGGTCGGTATCGGCGGCGGGGCGGAAGAGCAGTGTCTCGATCTTGCCCTCTTTATCGAGCCCGAGGACGACCTGAAGCTTCTGGTTGGTGGTGGTGCCCTTGACCGTGACCACCATCTTGTTGGCATCGGGAGCCTGATTGATTTTCAGCAGCGCGAAAGGGCCGTTCTGGCCGATGAGCTGGGCACAGAGTTCCTTGACCTTGTCGGGCGGAACCTGCTTCTGAAAGGCTTCGTTGAAGAGTTCGGCGGGGATCGGGTTCTCGGTGGAGGCGATGCTTTTGAGCACGCTGGCCATGATCTTGCCGACGGGTGTTTCGGGGAGGGTTGGCGGCGTCGCGGGCGAGGTCATCGCTGTGGCGGGTGGCGGCTGCTGCGCGTTTGAACGTGCGGAGCCAGTGATGATGGCGAGCATCGCGATGGCGAGGGTGAGGGCAAAGGTGAGGGGTTGGGCTTGTCGGACCATAAGAAACGAACCTCCTGAGAGAGAGCTTGCGGAATGGCCCGTAATAGGCCGGTTCCCCCCTCCGATCCCACCCTGCGCATACAGTTCAAAGCATGTCACGACGCGTTGTCATCACCGGTCTCGGGAGCGTATGCGCCCTCGGCGTTGGCATGGATGCTCTTTGGCAGGGGCTTTGTGAGGGTCGGACCAACCTCAAACGGTTGACGCATCTGGATCCGTCGGGGTTCCGCAGCAGGCTTGCGGGCGAGGTTCAGGGGTTCTCGGCCAAGGACTATGTGCCCAAGCACTACCGCAAGGCCGTCAAGGTGATGGCCCGAGATATTGAGTTGGCCGTAGGCGCGGCCAAGATGGCGGTGCAGGATGCGGGCCTCGTTACGCGGGCCGCGAGCGAAGATGGTGCCGAGGTGGCTTGCACCTATCGGCCCGAGCGGATGGGGTGCCACATCGGCGCGGGACTGATCGCGGCCGACACCGAAGAGATGGCGACGGCCATGGTAACGGCTCGTGAGTCGGGCGAATCAGGGGTCTTCAGCCTTCGAAAGTGGGGCGGCGAGGGAGGTGGCGGCATGGAGGCCCTTACGCCGCTCTGGCTGCTGAAGTATCTGCCGAACATGCCCGCCTGCCATGTCACGATCATCCATGGGTGTGAAGGCCCGAGCAACACGATCACCTGCGCCGAATCCAGCGGACTGCTCTCGATCGGCGAATCTTCACGGGTCATTGAACGTGGCGCGGCAGACCTGTGCTTCTCTGGGGGTGCCGAGAGCAAGCTCAACTGCATGGGGATTCTGCGGATGGATCTGGCTGGCCGACTGGCCGCGACGGGCGATGCGGAGGACGGGGCGGGGTTTGTGAAACCCTACGATGCCACCGCGGTGGGCGGGATTCTTGGTGAGGGTGGGGGCATTCTGATTCTGGAAGCGGAAGAGACGGCCCGTGAACGTGGGGCGCGGGTCTATGCACGGGTCGCGGGGTTTGGGGCTGGTCAATCGCTCCCGGACTATGACGATGGTGAAGCTGATGAGGGGTATCGGTACGCGATCATGAACGCTCTGGATGATGCGGGGGTGCAGGCTGAGCAGATCGATGCGGTGGTGCCGCTGGGCTCGGGCATTCCGATGCTTGACAGGGCGGAGGCGGGCGCGTTGCGGGCGGTCTTTGGCGCTCGTCTGAAGGATCTTCCGCTGGTGCATTTCGGAGCCAATATCGGTAACTGCACAGCGGGCGCGGGGGGGCTTCAGGCGGCGGTCGGGGCCAAGTGTCTGGCGATGCAGAGCCTGCCGGCGCGGGTTCATGCGGGGCGGCCGGGCACGGGGCTCAACGCGGGCAGTGCGGCGGCGCGGGCGATGAACCTAAGGTATGTGCTCGTCTGCACGGCCGCGCTCGGCGGGCAGAACGCGGCCGTGGTGCTGGAACGGGCGAGTGAATAGGTGCGGCGAACGGTTTGAATCTAGCGTTGGGTACTACAGACGTGCGCGGGGTTGATCTTCAACAGGAGCTTGGACATGCACGAGGAACACAATCGGGGCTACGGACAAGGCGGCGGTGGTGGAAACGGCGGGGGGAATGACGGCGGTCGCGGCGATGGTGGCCGCGGTGATGGTGGCCGCGGCGACGGCGGGCGCGGCGG
>JBBSBC010000236.1:0-4835 GCA_038251595.1 Phycisphaerales bacterium
ATCGTCATGAAGGCTCCGACGCAGAGCGGGCTGACCGCCGCCTCGGCACCCCCGGCGATCATCACATCCGCACGCCCGGATCGAAGCACATTCATCGCATCGCCAATGGCGTGCCCTGAACTGGCGCAGGCCGTGGCGTGGGCCATGGCCGGCCCTTGCAGGCCGTACATGATGCTGATGTTCCCTGTCGCCGCGTTGACCATCAATCGCGGCACGGTGAAGGGGCTGAGCCGATCCGGCCCCTTGGAGAACATCACGCCGCACCCCTCTTCGATGGTTCGGATGCCGCCGATTCCCGAGCCGACCACCACGCCGCAGCGCTCGGGGTCCTGCTTGGCGAACTCGATTCCTGAATGACGAACGGCCTCGTGGGCCGCGGCCATGCCGAGCAGGGCAAACCGGTCGAGCCGCTTCATCTCGCGGTGTTCGATGAAGCCGCTCGGCGACCAGCCCTTGATCTGACCACCGATGCGCACCGACCACTTGTCGTGATACGCGGCGAAGTCATCACCCTCGATGGGGCTGATGCCGCTTCGCCCTTCGCGCATACCGGCCCACGTCGTCGCGGCATCCAACCCGAGATTGGACACCGCGCCCATGCCGGTAATGACCACGCGAGCGTCGGACTTGTGCGTTTTATGAGACATGTTCAGAGCTTGTGCGGTGCCAACACGGCCATCAGGCTCAGGCCTCCGAGCCTTGAGCCTGCTTGATGAACTCGATCGCCTGGCCGACGGTCTTGATCTTCTCGGCCTGCTCGTCCGGAATCGAGGTCTCGAACTCGTCCTCGAACTCCATGACCAGCTCGACCGTGTCGAGACTGTCCGCGTTCAGATCGTCCACGAACGATGTGCTGCGGGTAATGGTGGTCTTGTCGGCCCCCATTTGGTTGGCCACGATCTCGATCACCTTTGCCTCGATTTCCGCTTCGGTCACGTCTGTATCTCCTAACCAAGTGCATTCATCGCCACGAGCGGCCGCCAATCGGCCGAACGGACCACCCTCTCACCCTTCGTACAACCCGCACATGGGCAGACGACCGATCATCCTACCGGATATCGGGTAGAGGGAAATATAGCCAGAGTCTCGCTTTTCCGCCAGATGGTGAGTGTGTGGAGTGTTTGCCCGGTGATTTGGCGGCCAGAAGGGTTGGAAATGGCGAAGGGAAGAGCAAGTGCCTTCGTATCCTGATATAAGGCTGCCAAAGGCTGCTGGATCTTCGCACGGGGACTCCTCTGGTACATCCGCTCTGACAACGGACCGGAGTTCATCGAAACAACCTGCGTTCGTGGCTTGAGGACCACAAGGTGTGTCCGCTGTACAACGAGCCCGGCGCGCCGTGGCAGAATGCCTTTGGCGAGTTGTTCAATGGCACGCTGCGCGATGAGTGCCCGAACCTCGAACTGTCCACAACCTTGAACGAGCAGCAGGTGGCGATCGAGGACTTCAGGCAAAAGTAAAGCCACCGGTGGCCGCAGAGCAGCTTGGACTATCGCACCCCCGCGGCGTTCGCGGCGGCGTGCAGGCAGGTCACAGGCCGCCGCGCGTGAAGATGGCCCTTATGGCCGCGGCCGAGCGATAGTCCGGGCGCGAGTTGACGGTTCCTGCGACTGGCCATGCCAAAGGCGGGTTCGCCGGGCTGGCACCGGTGAAGGTGTCAAAGAGGAAACAGAAACCGTCAGCAGGCGATGCGCTGCGTGCCGCGGGCCCGCACGATTTGCAGGACCATTTGGCCGCGGACTTGGGGACGAAGGTGCAGATCAGGGTGAATCGCGGCGGGAAGAGCAGGGAAGTGGTGGTGCGATTTTATGATTTGGACCACTTTGATGGGTTGATGGGGAAGATGGGGTTTGTGATGAGGTGAGGGGATATCGGGGATCGCAGAAATTGAACCGCCAAAAACAGCGTTTACACTCATTGCAAAGCAACGGCACGCCGACTGCGCATGGATGCATGTGGTTCTGCCACCAGATGTATCGATGTTTTCTTCAACTATGGTGAGACGTTAGTCGGCTGCTTTGGATTTGGGGACGGAACTTCGGTGGGTACGATCTTGTCGGGAGGGTTTGTCAGCTTTGACTTTGGTACGAACAGAAACTTTGACGTTATCTTAAGCCTTTCCGTATTCGCACTCTCGATGTCGGCCTTCACGGTTGAAAGGCCGTACTCGAACGATCCCATTTCGTGGTACGCCAAGGCGTCGTAGATGGCTCGCTCCACGTCGTATTCGTCAACAAACTGTTTGTAATGGTCCATGAGGATTCTTTCACGGAACATCGTGCGTTTCGAGATGATGGCGGTGACGACTTGCTCGGTGAGCATGTTCCGAAAGACCTCTTCATTGAAGAGCGACCGACTCGCATTGGTCGCGGCGGCGGCGGCGGCGAATGAGGGTGCAGCAGCGGGATTGACTACGCTTGCCGTAGCAGCGAGACCCGTTGTGGCGACGCCGAGCAACATGTTAGTTCCACTTTCGTTGGATTTGATCTTGGAGATGTGAACAGAAAGCATGGCTTCTGATGCCGCAAACAGCGCGGACTGGAGTCGGTTTCTCGCGTCTCGCCCCTTGACCTTTTCCATTTCACTAGGGCAGCCGATTGACTGCGTCGCCATCGAATACAAAGACTTCTCTGTACTTTTGAGTTTTCCATTTTCATCCGCGGCTTCTGGGTTGTAAGTGTAGGGGTTGATGAGCACGCGAAAGTCGTCATCGTGCAGACTGAGCGGCGGCGGTACGCGGTGCGGAACTGCCCAGTTCTGAGAGGTGTCGATGATTGATCGCACGCGGAACATTGAGGAACATCCAAGCGCGCATGACACCCACACAATATTAAGAATAAGTAGTCGATGTGGTTTCATGTATTGCTGAGCCTTGATGAGCATGAAGCAATCGAACCAAGCCACAATCGACCGAACATGGAGACTTCGCCTAGCTTACGTATAGCCTTAAGACCGGCGCAACCCGCTAATCGTGGAGACAATATATAAATGTCACTTGAACGTACGCGAGATCGCGTCTTGCTGCCCCAAAAACTGCGTTTAGCCTTTATTGCTTTGCCTGCGACCAAGGACGGGGGCGATGAACTCGAGGGACTTCTGGACGCGTTCGCCGTAGGGTTTGGAATCGAGGAGGTTACATGGGTGTGTTCGGCGGGATCATGGTGGTGGTATGGGGCATCAGCGAACTTGCAGTCTTTCAGACTGCCAGAAACGGGCGGCCCGTGCGGGGGTGACGCTCGTCGAAGACTCCACGCTCCTCCCCCGTCTCCTGAATGTCAGGCCTTCGGCCTCATCGAGCATGTTCAAGGAACCTCAAACCTGAACGACACCCCATCAATCGGGGGTTACTACGACGACGCTCCGGAGTTTGTGTTGGCGCTCGTTGGGGGGGGTGGCTGCGGCCCAGACTCTGGTGTCGAAGCTTTGTTTGGTGACGATGGTGGCGATAGCGCCTTCGACGGCGGTTCGGATGGCGAGGACGAGTTGGCTGGGTTTGAGGTCGGCGTGTTCGGCCTTGAAGTAGGAGTTGCCGGTTCCGGTGTAGTTGTCAACGGTGAACGTGGCGTTGTTGATGGAGTCGCCCTTGTTGGCGACGAGTTGGCCGAGGGCGCGTTCGGAGTCGTAGGTGTCGCCCTGGCCACCGTTGGGGTCGGCTGGGCCGCGGGCGATGGTAACGTTGACGTTGGCTTCGAGGGCTTCGCGGTTGATGTTTTCGATGGCAGCGGCCGTATTGCCGAGGTTGCCGTACATGTTTTTGAAGTCGTCTTTGGACATTTTGGTGTCACGGAAGGCGTTGATGTTGTAGAGGGTGGGGGTGAGGAGGATGTGGGCGCGAGAGCGGTCGGTGGTGGTCTCAAAACGGCCGAAGCTGGGGACGGCCAGAGCGGTGGCCTGGGCAACGATGTTGGCGAGTTGGGCGGAGGAGAAGGAAGAGGCGTTGTTGCCGAGTTCGCCGACTTGAGGGGGCTCGATGAAGACGGTCACGCGCTCGTAACTGCACGCGGGGTTCTTGGCAGCGTCGAGGTCGATCTCGTTTTCGGCGCTGCCAATCAGGCCGCGTTCAAACATGGTGCCGCGGGAGCGGATGCAGTCACCCTCGTAGGCGAAGGTGCCGGGGTCGGCGAGGAGTTGGGTGGAGGAGCAGCCGAGGGAGGTGAGGAGGAGGAGGGCGGCGGGGATGAGAAAAAGGAGGCGAAGGGAGGGGGTGATCATGGTGTTCCTTTATTAAGGAGAGCGGGAATGGCGCGAGCGTTGGACATTGAGTCGGGAGAAAGTGCGTGACAAACAAGAAAAACAGATTTGTGAATCCACAGAACGTGCTTGAAAATTGCCAGTGCGCGTGGCGAAAACCTGACCGCTGCGGCGGGGAAATGGCCGCGCGGGGAACATAAGGAGGGCGGAATGGCCGCACTCCTTTGCGGGTTGTGAAACGAACAGACTTGCGAGATTCTACTGAGAAGTTGGGCGTGGTGCAAGAGCAAGTTCGCCAAATTAACAAAAGTCCCCTGAGTAGGCTAGCCAGAATCGGGGGGATGAGAAAGAACAAGCTAAGCTTGGAAGGGCGCACATGCGGCGGAACGTGGCGCGACCTCTCCGTGAATGTTTAGCCAAGTCAGTGGAGAGGCTTCGGGGTACAAAGCACCCGGACGACCCTCTCGACTCACCACCCACCTACCCTCACCCCGCCACTCCACATGCCCGCACTCATCGCCCGACGCCTGCTGCAACTGCCCATCATCCTTGCGGTGATCTACTCACTCACGCTCTTTCTTGCCTGGAAGGTGCCGGGAAACCCGCTGGAAAACCCCGAAGGGCGCAAACCACCTCCGGCCGTC
>JBBSBC010000237.1:0-4802 GCA_038251595.1 Phycisphaerales bacterium
CGATGCCGTCAGCGGCTACATGGGCGGCAAGCTGAAAAACCCGACCTACAAGCAGATCTGCTACTCCGACACCGGCCACGCCGAGACGGTGAAGATCGTCTTCGATCCGGCACGCATCACCTACACGCAGTTGCTCGATAGGTTCTTCAAGTACCACGACCCCACCCAGCACAATCGCCAGGGTCCGGATGTCGGCTCGCAATACCGCTCGGCGATCTTCACGACCGATACACGGCAGGCCGAAGAGGCAATCTCATTCATCGCCGCGGCTCAGAAGAGCGACCGCTTCAAGTCTCGCAAGGTGGTCACCGAGGTGCTCGATACCGAGAAGGCCGGCGTTTTCTATCCGGCCGAGGACTATCACCAGGACTACCACGCCAAGCACGGCGGAAGCTGCTCGATTCCTGAGTAAGCATCAGTGGGATGAAGGTGGCACCGGCTTGCAAGCCGGTGTCTTTGCTTTTATTAACCACCCCACCACTACCGCTCAGTCGTCCCACCAAAGTCGACACCCTTCAACCCATCGCGTGTCCATTGGTACCGAACGATCATGTTCTCTGTCGCGGCACCCGATCGAGGACTCGGATCGTTGATGATTGATTGTGGCTGGAAGGTGATTGTGAAAGGACCGGCGGCATCCGGGTTGTTCGGATCGGTGCCGATCGACGCGTTGCGCGTGGCCATGATGCGGACGGATGAATCCCAGAACAAGATTGGGGCCGAGACATCCCGGTAAAGGTGGTAGGCCGGTCGGCCACCGTGCCGCGCGATCTCGTCAAACATCGCGACCTTTGCGCTGGGAAAGGCAACCTCCTGTAAGGACCGTCCGCCAAGAGGCTGACTACCGGGACTGAATGAAGACTGCACATTGGCAGGGCCAACCGTCTGGCGGCCATCCTTGATTCGATCCGCGGAATAGGACGCGGGCACGGCGGAGTATGTTGATGAATAGGGCTGAAACCAGAGCTGGGCGACGTTGTCATTCGGGCTCGCGGCCTGATTGGCCTGCCATCGGAGTCGGACAACATCTTCCGGACAGACCACCGTTGGCTCGGGCAGACGCTGGCCCTGATAGTCGTTGAGCACCAGGTGGTTGAAGTAGTAATGGGGTGTCCAGCTCGGGCTTGCAAAGACTCCGGACGTGCGTTCTGCGAGCCTGCGGACAATGTCGGCGGCCTGATACGCGGCGGCCAGAAACTGGTTGCCAACGTTCCCAGAGCCGGGCGGCGGATTGAAGTTGAGATTGTCGCTGTACTGACCGCCGGGCCGCCAGGTGAAGGTGGCGATCTGGTCTTTGAAGTCTGTACCGTACGACTGGAACGCGATGCCGGTTTGCCGCATGTTGGCAAGACACTTGGTGGTGCGTGCGGCGGCGCGGGCCCCGGCGAGCGCGGGCAGTAGAATTCCGACAAGGATCGCGATGATGGCGATGACCACCAGAAGCTCGATCAGGGTGAAGGCGGCGCGGTGCTTGGCGAACAAAGGACAGAAGCGAGGTGCATTCATGTGTTGGCCCCTTGTTTCCGGCATGTCATTGTCCTCAGCCGGATTCACGGACAATACCACTGAACCGATCGGCAATCGCTGGACTTCCATTCAGACAGCCAGAAGATGATCATAACTTGACGGCGCAGAGGCAAACTCAGCACCCGCTGAAGTAGAAGCTGAGGAAGTCGAAGATGTCCTGCACGCTGATCGTGCCGGAGTTGTTGATATCCGCCGTCAGGGAGTTCGAGAAGTATGCCGAGAGGAAGTCGAAGATGTCCTGGACGGTGGCCGATCCGCTGCCGTTGAAATCGGCAATGCACGCACCGGGAAGCGAGAGCGTCAGCACACCATCAGCAGCGCTGTACGAAGAGACTCGGATCATGTAGGTCTGGCCAGCGTTGACGGCAACCGTGAAGGATGGTTCAAAGAGGCCTGAACAATCTGCGAAATTGCAGGCGTTGGAGGAGGCCGAGCAACTCGTGATCACAGACACAATCGAACCGCCGATCGACTCACAGGCGATCGTCGCGCTGCCCGAAACCGTCGGCGTGAATGCGTAGAACAGGTCCTGCCCATAGATCGAGTTGCACGGGTTGTCGCAATCAATGAAGCTGCGGCACAGATCCGTGTTGGAACCGGTAAAGTCGTAGGCGAACGAGCCGGAAGAGATCGAGGTTGCGCCTGTACATTCATCGTTCGATGCATACGCGGGGAGGCGAGGTGCCCCGATGTAGAGCGTGCCTTGCTGACTAACGGAATCGGGGAAACTTGATGCGATACGGATCAGGACTGGCTGGCCAGTCGCGACGGTGTAGGGCAGGCGGGCATAGTTGAGGCCAAAGTCGTCGTTGGCCACGTATGCAACACGCAGATCGCCGCCCGAGCAGCCATTGCGAACCGAAAGTTCGGAGCTCTGACCGTTGAGCTGGCCATTGGTGCCGGGGACGGTGCCGATCTCGATGTTGCCCGTGACCGTGGGTGTGTACAGGTACCACACGTCGGGGAAGTCGCCGATGGATGTGCCTTGTGCCGCACAGTTGCCAAGACCATCGTTCGTCGCGCCGAGAATGTTGAAGCTGAACGTCCCTTCACCGACCGCGGCAGCGTTGGCACATTGATCGTTGGTGGGGACCACAATGCGCGAAAGCGTGAATGCGCCCGCGCCGCGTGAATGGGTTCGGTAGGGCGGAAGGTCGAACAGGCCGAGTCCGCCGACCTGAATGTAATACGTCAAACCCGCCGTGAGGAAGACGCGCGTATCGATGGTCTGGAAACCGGTCGAGACGCACGCCAGAGGAATGCCATTGCAGCTGTCGTACACGACGAAGCCTGGGTACTCCATCAAGCCGGTTGGCGAGGGGATGGTGATCTCACCAAGGCTCGTGAGCAGATACTGCGAGGTAATGGCGGGTGTGAACGCGAAGTAAAGCTCTTTGCCCGCCGCGCCAAACCCGCCGGGGCAGGGGTCAGACCCATCCGTCGCGGCGAAGGTGTTGTCATACTGCGTGACACCGAGCGACACTGCGAGTGCGCTGCCGCAGATGTCGTTGGCAGGCCGTGACGAGGGCGTCAACGTCAGGGTGAAATCGCCCGAGGTGTTGCAGAGACCGATGACCCGCGCATAGATCGGAACTCCGGCTGCTGCGTAAGTGGCGGTGGTGCAAGTAAGGTCATCAATGACTTGGAGCTCTGTGCAGCCCGAGTAGAGTTGAAGGCTGCTGCCGGGATTGCAGAGCGCCGCGACAAGGTTCCCGGAGACCGCCGGCGTGAAAACGTACCACTGGTCCTGAGCGTTCAGGTCATAAAAGACAAAGTTGTTCTCGGAAGAGTTCGAGGTGTCAAAGGCATTGGTCCCGAGCGTCGCGGGACGGGCGCGCTCGCAAACATCGCCATCGAATGGGGCAGGTGCTGGCGCGGCGGCGATGGTGATGGCACCAATCGCGGGCGTGATGCCAACGCCCGAAACCACCAGCAACGTCGGACCGTTCACGCGAAGCACAGCACCAGAGACGCCGCACGACTCTGTTGAAACACAGTCGAGAGACGACTCGAAGAACTCAGTCGGACAGGCGTTGAACGAACTGAGTCGAGCATCGCTCGAAAGCGTCGAGAAGGAGACGAAGTACGTACCCGGCACGGGGGGAACGAACCGGATGTATTGATTGAAGAGGACGAATCCGCCGCAACCCATCGGCAAGAGCGGATCCTGAAACGTGTCGGTGGTGTCGAAGGTGTATGTGCCAACGCCCACGTTGGGCGCGACCGTGCAGTCAGAAACCAACTGGGCATCGGCAACCGAACAGCCGAGGCAACACGCTGCGACTGCGGAGAGCAGTGTTTTGGATCGAGCGAGGGGCTTGGTCATTGAGTGGCTCCTTAAGGTTGAACGGGCGGGCCGGTTCGGGTGGGTGGAGGTTCGCATGGTGTTCGCTAGACTCGAAGAGGAACACGCTGCGGGCGGTCGTTTGAAAACGTGCGAAATGCGGACGTCGAGACATGGCCCGAAACGAAATGTACCGCGCTTGGAGTAGTCTTGCAAATGATTTTGGGAAACTTTCCCAAAATCATTTGCCGGCGCGACTAATCGACCGCATTTCGTGTACCGTGTAGGTATGCCCGTGCTTTCCAACGAATCCGTCGCGAGTCTGCCGCCCCAAAGACCTGCTCCCGGAATGCTCGAAGTTCAGGCGCAGGATGTCCTTACGCATCTTCGCGATGCGTTTCGTGGGGTGCTTGATCATTTGGACATGCCGACGGTGCGCCCGCGAGACCTTGAGAAGGGGTTGGGCCTGCACAAGACGCTGGCTTGGCGGATCATGCGCATTGCGTATGGTCGAGACCCGATGTCGGATGTTCAGCACATTCCCGGGGGCGAGGGGATTGACATCTTCCTCTCCGCGGCGAGCGAGCACGGAGTCGATGAGGTTCGGTTGGAGGCGGTTCGTCGATCGGTGGCGCGATTCCGATCGCTGGTCGATGCGCACGCGGGTGATCGGCAATCGCTTGAGGTGATGCTGCGCAGTATTGCCGAAGCGGTTGAACCTGCGGCGGATCTGCGAGCGGCGCGGCGTGCGGCGTATCGCTGCACAAGTTACACATGGGGGACGCAGACGCGGGCACGAATCTTGTCGGGCATCATTACCCCTGTCGGGGGAGGGCTGGCCGATTATGCCACGTTACGTGCACACGCGGGGATGCGTCGTGTACGCACGAATGGTTTGCTCGGGCTATCACGCACGGTTGAGAGCAACACCGACTTGCCGGGACCGCGCGTGGCGCGGGTTGAGGCTGTTGAGCCCGAAGGCGTGATGGGA
>JBBSBC010000238.1:0-4790 GCA_038251595.1 Phycisphaerales bacterium
CCCGACACCTTATTTCCCAAGTGTCCGGCCCACTCGGCGAGCCACACCGCATCGGGGTCGTAACCGTCCAACTCGCCGATGACCGACTCGAACCAAGAGTCTCGCCGATCGTCGGTCGCTCGCCGATCGCCGGGCGTGCGGAACGGCTGATACTCGAAACTCTCGCTGTAGGGTGCGTTCCCGAGATCCCGCCACGCCCGCTCCAGTTCGTTGGTCATGCGTGGAAAGACGGTTGCAAAGAGCTCCTTCCTCTCACGGTCGCTCAGGCGGCTGGTGTGAAAATTTAACTTCTTCTGATGTTTGTGTTGCTCATTCCACGAACCGATGCTGTTCCGCAGCCACGCCTCACCTTCTTTGTGCAAGACTTGAAGGGCCTTGGACCGACGCGCCACCCATTCGGTGTCCGCGAATTCCGCCAGCATCTTTGACGCCACATCTGGTTTCAGCATGACTACGCCCCTGCAAGAAAGACCAGTCGCACAAAGGTGATGCGGCTCTCGGGCTTGACGAAGACCTGGGCATCCAAGTCCTGCATTTCGCACCCGTCGATGACCACAAGATACAGCCCATCCTCGAACGCTTGCAAGGCCGTATCCAAAGCTTCATCAAAATTAGGGGGGGCGGGGGATTCGCGTGCTTCAGGCGCGATCCGCCCCGCGGCGGCGCCGGTATCAATATCTTTTCTGCTCAGCACACGATCCAACCGCCGCGCTTCGTGACGAATAACATACGACTCTATCTCCGCCCGCACGATGAGGGCGATCAGATCGCGCAGCGTCAGCCCGCTGCGTCCCCCGACATCATCGGGGTCGATCGGAACGGACCAATCCGCAAAAAGCGGGCGGCGCGAACCGATCGCGCGGCCACAGACCGTGAGTGTCATAAGCCGGACATCATACCATCGCGCCCCGCCTTGCGAAAGACGCAACGTGAGGTTGTCACGCTACCTGCAGCATCCGCATCGCCGCTTGCACAATGTCCTGCGCGGTGATGTTGCACATCTTGAGCATCTCGGCCGGGGTCTTGGCGCTCTTGGGGATGCGCTTCACATACATCTGGTGCAGGGTGAAGGCGTCGCCCGAGTCGGTGAAGGCATCGGCCATCGCGCTGCCCAGGCCGCCTCCGTAGTTGTCCTCGACCGTGATGACGTAGCCGCCGTTGGCGTTGGCCAGGTCGAGCATCTTGTCGGTATCGAAGGGGATGGAGTACGCATCGACGAGCGTGGCGCTGATGCCGGCCTTGTCGAGCAGGTCGAGAGCCTTGTTGGCCTCGTGAACCATGTACCCGGTCGCAACGAGCATGACGTCACGCCCTTCGTTGAGCACTTCAAACCCACCGAGGTTGAAAACGCTCTCGTCGCTGTAGAGGAACTCGGTATCGGGCCGCAGCGTCCGCATGTAGCAGCAGCCCTCGTACTCGGCCATGACCGTGGTCAGGCCATACGCGGCGTACGCATCGCTGGGTTGCAGGATGTAGCAGCCGGGGTTGCCGCGATGGTCGCGCATGGTGGTGAAGGCCCGGAACCAGCTCACATCGGGAAGGCTCATTTGGCTCGGGCCATCGCTCGCGAGGCTGATGCCCGCGTGGCTGCCGATGATCTTGAGGTTTGCGCCCGAGTTGATCGCCATCTCGATCTGGTCATACCCGCGCGTCACAAACTTCGCAAACGTCGAGCAGAAGGGAATCTTGCCCGCCGCACTCAGGCCCGCGGCGACGCTGAACATGTTCTGCTCGGCGATCTTGCATTCGATGAATCGGGGCGCAAGCGCGGCATCCTTGCGGAAGTTGTCGGCAAAGGTCGAGTTGCTCACATCCGCATCCAGCACCACCACGCGCTCGTTGACCTGGCCGAGCGCACGCAGGGCGATGCCGTAGGCGCGGCGGGTGGCCATCTTGCCGGACTGGAGCACGCTCTCCATGTCGAGCTTCTTGAGCATCTCGCTGAAGCTCGGCATCTCGCCATTCTTCAGCTCACGCTCGCGAAGTTCCTTCGGGGGCTGGATCATGAACTGGTCTGAAGAGACCAGCGAGCTGGTCAACTCCACGCGCCGATCATCAAGCTCGGCCATTGCCTTCTTCATCGCTTCACCTTCGGCGGGCTTGCCGTGCCAGCCGCCACCCTGCATGCTGGGGCAGCCCCAGCCCTTGACCGTCTTGGCAACGATCGCCATGCACTTGCCGCCTTCTTCCTTGGCGCGCTTGGCGAACTCGTCCATCACTTCCTTGATCTGCTTCGGCGCGTGACCATCGATCACGCGCACATCAAAGCCCGCGGCCTCGAGCCGGCCCTTGATGCGCTCGAAGCTCTGCTGCAGGCTCACGCGGTCGGCCTGGCCAAACTCGTTGCAGTTGAAGATCGGCAGCACATTGTTCAGCTTGCGGTCCATGATGAAGTCGAGGGCTTCGGTGATCTGCCCCTCGCGGCTCTCGCCATCGCCGATGATGCAATAGATGCGTCGGTCGATCTCATCCAGCCGGGCCGCCTCGCCCAGACCGGCGGCAACGCTCAGCCCCTGGCCGAGCGAGCCGGTGGCCGCGTCAAAGAAGGGGAAGCCTTCCATCGGGTTCGGGTGGCCATCGAGCTCGCTCTTCCACTCGCGCAGAGTCTTGACATCCTCGGCCTTGAGCGCACGCCGATTCTCCGGGTCTTTGCCGACCTTGACCCCCAGCTTGCAGGCCGCGGCATAAACGATCGGTACCGCGTGCCCTTCGCTCAACACAAGGCGGTCGCTGGTCGGATAGTCCGGGTACTCGGGCGAGTAGCGCATCGAGCTGAACATGAGCACGGTAACGAGGTGCCCGAGGCTCATGCAGGTGGTGGGGTGACCCGCGCCAGCGGCGGCGGTCATCTCCAGACACATCTTGTCGAGCTCGATTGCCTGGGCGTGAACGGCGGCTTCATAGGACATAAGCGTCAATCCTCTCGTGAGACCACGTAAGCATGGTCTTGGGTCTGTCCAAAATATCCGGCGAACAGCAACCCAACCGGATACCCCACCACCCCGCATCTCTATCGGCAGGCCGAGCCTCCCGCATCGTGGAGAAGTTCAAAACTCAGCAAAACCCATATTGATGACCCACGATAGGCGCGGCCAATCGCCCAATGCCCATCCGAATGGCCGGAAACATGGGTTGGCACGCAAGTTGTTGCGGTTCGGGCCGCAAGGCGGGATCTTTAAGCAACGCGCCGTAAAGATTCACGCATTTCGGGCCGTCAGGCCCAACGCTTTGCGTATTGATTTGACCCGACCGAAGTACACGACTGTCAGAAAGTGCCCACATGAACCGGCGATCGTTCTCCTCGCTGTTGCTGGCCGCGACCTGCTTCGCCCAACCCGTTTGGGCTCAGGGCTTTGGCAGCTTCCCGCGTGTCGCGCAAATCTTAAACGCGGTCGCCATTGCCCACCCGCCGGGCGATGCCGCCCGCCTGTTCATACTCACCCTCCAAGGCCAAATAGTCATTGTTGAGAATCAAACCACCCAGCGAACAACGCCCTTTCTCAACTTTGCAAGCCTTGTTGGCGAGGGAAATGGCTCGACGGGCTTGGTCTTCGATCCGGACTACGCGTCGAACGGGTACTTCTATGTCTGCTACACCACGCGATCCATGCCCTCGATTCCGATGGGCCTGGTCATTGCTCGCTACCGAGTTTCGCCAGATGACCCGAACATCGCCGATCCCGCAACACGAGCAGTTGTTCTGATGATTCCATCACCGGGCCTCGGGCAACATTCCGGTGGTTGGATGGACTTTGGTCAAGATGGCTTGCTCTACATTACCGGTGGCGATCAACTGGGCTCGGCTCCGCGCTCGCCGCAGGATGCCGCCTCACTCACTGGCAAGATCCTCCGGATCGATGTCCGCACCGACGCCTTTCCAGATGACCCCAACCGTTTCTACGCCATCCCGCCAACCAATCCCTATGCAGGCGCAACTGCTGGCGCAGACGAAGTTTGGGCTCTTGGCATCCGCAACGCCTTTCGGGGTTCGTTTGATCGCGCCACCGGCGACCTTTGGTTTGGGGATGTCGGACAGTCGAGCTTCGAGGAAATCAACTTTCACCGCGCGGGCACACCAGCCGGACTCAACTTCGGCTGGCCCTGTCGCGAAGGGTTCAACGCTGCATCTGGCGGGACCGGCTGTCTTCCCAACCCGCCCTTGTTCACCTCTCCCGTAATCGCGCTAAACCGCGGGGAAGGTGCCGCCATCATCGGTGGCTACATCTATCGTGGGTGCGCCAACCCGGACATGCGGGGGAGATACGTTTTCGGTGATCAAGTAACTAGACGGGTGTATTCATTCGACCCCAGCGCCCCCCGCGGGACACTCATCAACCACACTTTGCAGTTTGGCTTGCCCACGAGTCCTTTCGGCTTTGGCGAAGATGCCGAGGGCGAGCTGTTTATGTGCGGATTCTCCGGGGTGTTCAAACTTCTTCCGCCTGTGGGGACCCTCATCGACTGCAACGGCAATGGCATCACCGATGCCTGCGATATCGCTCGCGGCACCGAACCCGACCTCGACAACGATGGTGTGCCCGACAGCTGCACCCTCCGCTGCCCGCCCGACATCAACGGCAACGGAATCGTGAACCTCGCGGACCTTTACACGTTCATAGATCAGTGGTTCGCCAATGCCCCACGCGGCGACTTCAACCGTGACACGCGGTTTTCGCCGCAGGATGTCTTTGACTATCTGGGAGCTTACTTCGCTGGCTGTCCGTGAATCAGAAGAGCCCCCCCGAACGGTCCGGGACTTTGCCGTGGTCGCGCATGCGTTGAACAAACTC
>JBBSBC010000239.1:0-4742 GCA_038251595.1 Phycisphaerales bacterium
AGACCGTGTCGGGATCGTTCAGCGAAGGCTCGAGGTGCCAGACACGCTTGAACTCCCAAGGGTGCTGCGTGCCGTCGTACCACTGGTGCGTGGTCAGCGGCTTGCCGGTCGCGGGCGATGTGTCATAGGCAAACTTGTTGCTCTCACCCATCGGTATGCCATCAGGTGTGGCAGTCGAATCCCCGGCAGGCGTTCCCGGTTGTTCCCAGGTCTCTCCGCCGTCATTCGATCGCTGAATGATCTGTCCGAACCATCCGCTGGTCTGCGAGGCGTAAATGCGGTCGGGGTCAACTGGCGAGCCCTTGAGGTGGTACATCTCCCAGCCTGCGAAGTGCGGACCATCAACGGTCCACTTCTCGCGCTTGCCATCGGAGGTGAGGATGAACGCACCCTTCTTGGTCCCGACAAGAACCCGCACCGCGGTCATGGTTGATTCCTTGCTTTGGGGCTTTCTGATCGTGAAGAGTCTACCAAAAGAGAAAGCAACCGCAACAAATCACAGAGTTCAGTTTCAGCACGGACCAAAGTAGAGGACCAGGAAATCAAAGATATCCTGCACCGAGACCATACCGCTGTTATTGACATCCGCTGATGGCGAGTTGGCGAAGTACGCCGCGAGGAAGTCGAAGATGTCTTGCACGCTGACGGTCCCGCTCAGGTTGAAGTCGCCTGCGCACAACACCGTGATGATCGCCGAGCCAGAGATGTTGGTGTTGCCACAAACATCGGTCACGCGGCAGGCGTGCCGACCAGCATCGGCCAGTTGAATGTCAGCGATCGTAAACGTCGTGGCGGTCGCGCCCGTAACAACCGAGCCGTTGGCCGTAGGACCATTGACGAACGTCACCTCGGGGTCGATGCGAAGCCACTGATACCCCAGCGGCGCTGAACCGGTGGCCACAGCGGTGAGCGAGACACTTTGGCCGCGACGAACCGTGATGCTCGATGGGTTGGTGGTAAACACGATGGGCGCACAGACCACCGTGAACTGACGCATCATCTCATGATCTTCATGATCGAGGATGTGGCAGTGGAAAGGGAACGTGCCGGGGTAGTCATCAAACCTGGCGATCACGCGGGTGATCTGGTTGGGCGTGGCCTGCACCGTGTCCTTCCAGCCAAGTTCGCTCGCAGCGGGAAGAATGACCGCTCCAGTCGGAACAATGTTTCCGCCCATATCGACAAGGAAACTCTGCCGATCAAGAACCTGGAACTGCACAAGGTGGATGTGCATCGGGTGCGAAATTCCCGAACGATTGACCCACGACCAGATCTCGGTGCTGCCAAGGACAGGAAAATCGGTAATGTCATCCCACATCAGCGAGTTGATCAGCCAAACATCGTGGCTGCATACGTTCTCAAAGGTCTTTGTGAGTTGAAACGTGCGAGCAACCGTCGCATCCGCCTCGGGCGTTCGCGCCACCGGCACAAGTGCGTTTGGCAGCGGGTCTGCGTCGCCGGGCTGCCCAGTTGATCGAAACTGCATCACATTTGTGATATCCGGGCCATCGCCTCCACCGGGGAAAGGCGAGACCGCGCTGTTTCGCAGGATCATCGGTCGGCTGCCGATTGGGAAGTTGCGGAAGTCGATAACGAAGTCCACCCGTTCACCCGGCATGATCGTGATCGAGTTGACCGATACCGGTTCCTCAAGCAGTCCGAGGTCGCTGCCGATCTGGATCATGGGAATCGGCGCTGCCCCCACACCAAGACTGAGCGTGTAGGTCCGCGTGTTGCTGCCATTGACCATTCGAAAGCGGTAGAACCCCTGATCGACATTCATGTACGGCCAGACCTTGCCGTTGACCACGATAAAGTCGCCGAAGAAGTGGTCAGTAAAGGTTGTGTTGTACTTGAGCTGCCCCGCTGGTGTAAACGACCGATCCTGAATAACCAGCGGTACTTCATAGCGCCCGCTGGGAAGGTTCAGTGCATCTTCCGCATCGTCGCGGATCATGTAGAACCCTGCGAGCCCCATGTACACATTCAGCCGCGTCAGACCCAGTGCGTGGTCGTGATACCACAGCGTCGCGGCCTGCTGATTGTTCGGATACGTGTATTCGGGCGAACTCTGCCCTGGCCTGAACGCCAGATCAGGCAACCCGTCGCTGTCGGGGCTGAGGTGTGCCCCATGCAGGTGTACAACCGTGACCGGCGTGCGCCCTGTCACATCGGGTCCGTGCAGACATTGGTCGATTGCCAGCAGGTGCGTGCTGCGGAGCGGCTGGAAAATGTTGTTGTGAACACGAAGGTCGTTGGTCCATCGCACAGTTACGGGCTGATCACGCCGCGCCTCGATCGTCGGGCCTGGATACTGCTGGTCATACCCCCACACCGTTGTTGTGGGCAGGGAGGGATGAAAGCTGTGACCGAACTCGCGGATATCGATGGCGTATTCAGCGCTCCCGCCAGCGTTTCCCGATATCGGCACCGCGATCGGAGGTATCGGCAGTTCTTCTACAAACGGAGCCAGCACCCACGGGCAGTTGCTCGCCGCACAGGTGGTGTTGTAGCCATGATAGATTCCCGACTGCGCCAGGCAGTTGAGCGTTGACAGACTCTGACATGTAGAGTTGGGGAAGCAGCACGCGCCGGCAATATTCGGACAGAGGTTCGGTATACAGGTCGTTCCATCCCCGCGATAAAGCCCCAGATCATTCGCGCACTGTGAGGAATTGGTTACGGCGCACGATGTATCGTCGTCGCAGCAGGCACCCATCGGCTGCGGGCACGGGTTTGGCGAACAACTCGTGCCGTTGCCCTGATACACCTGTCCACCCGTGCAGTTGACTTGCAACACAAGTTGGCATGTTCCCGCAGTAGCGCAGCACGCGCCGGTGCTCACCGGCGGCGTAAATGTGATGCTCAGCTTGGGTCGCTGGCTTGCGGTCGAAGCGTTGCGGCTGGCAAATCGACGCGCTGATGATGCGGTAGACTCCGTCGCGGCGCTACCCTTCAAGATCCACCCGAAGTTTGTCGCCGGTGAGTTCAGCCAACCTTGAACGTCCGTGATCATCGCTGCCGATGTCCACGTCTTGTTCCCGATCACGTTGGTCACGGCCGTTGATGCACTCACGGTTCCCGAAAAACTACCACCATCAGTGCCCCACGTCTGCGAACTGAATGTCCGGTGATGCCACGTCACATCGCCCACTCCCGCGGCCGTTCCATGTCCGCCCCCTGAAGAAGGGATCGATGATCCTTCCGACCAGTCCTGGGTCAACTTGCGAACCTCAATCGTCGCGCTCGGCCCGGTGTTCCCCGGTCCGCTTTCGTTGGTCGCGGTGTCATCATCATCAACACGCAACGTGAGCGTGACGGCCGTGATCGTTGATCCCGCCGGAATCGCCGAAAGATCAAACTTGATGAGGGCCCGACGCGACTGGGCCCCGCCATTGGCCCCCGCATGGATATAGACCCCTAACCCATTGGAGTTGTTGATCAACTCCTCAAAGATGCTCGCATCTGTGATCGCACTCGCAACTATCACATCGCCAAGGCATGGCGAGTTTCCGACAAGCACCGCACCAACCACACCTATCCGGGTGGCCCAGCCGACCAGTGAACGCCACAGCGAGTGAGTTCGATAATCCATCGTGAGCCTCCGAGGGACGTAGAAGAACCAGAAATTGAAACCCAAACCTCGATCTCGGAGGATGGCAACCATCCAGCATACCACAAATCCGGTCGCGTTGGCCGTTTGAAAGGCGAACGCTTCCCACATCAATGCGGGCAGGTCACCTGCGTTGGCCAAAGAACTTGAGCCTTGACTGCCCAAAGCCATTCGTACCACAGGTCGATCGGCCGCGCACTTTCTGCGCAAGCGAACCGACTGCCAGATCCTGCCGCAGTTTAAACAGATACTTACCCAATCCCCCCAGCCTCCGATTTCCCTGACGGCACAACCGATTCAAGCCGATGCAAAGGCATACCATTTCGGCCCGGGTTGGCACAGGCACCGGGGCACAGTGCGGCTTTGTTTGGAAGCGGTTCGAGAACCCGCCCATTAGTTATTTTGTCCGTCCAACTTCGCCCGTGTCAGGGGATGCCAATGAGTGGCGTGTCGAGAGCGCTTGCTCCTTCAATAAATGGCTGGAATGCTGAGTACCTGGAATCAGAGTACCGGCGATACAAGGCTGATCCGGCTGGGAGTGCGATCGCCCCGGACCTGGTTTCATTTTTTCAGGGTTTCGACCTTGGGCTTGAACACACTTCAAGCTCCGCAACTCCCGAGAGTGCGGCCGATGGGCCATCGCTTGCCTTTCATGCTTCTGTTGGACGGCTTGTCGAGGCGTATCGCTCACGCGGCCATCTCATCGCGAAGATCGATCCGTTTGATCGCGAACGTCCAAGGCCGGCCGATCTATCCCTCAAGTTCTTCGGACTGAGTGAGGCCGATCTCGGGCGTGCTTCGCACCATGAGGCCGTGCCCGGTGCGAAGACGCTCAACGACATCATCCGACACCTTGAGCGCGCGTACTGCGGCGACATCGGGATCGAGTTCAACCACATTCCCGATGAGGCCGAGCGTAGTTGGTTCAAGCGGCGCTTCGAGGGCGATGCCCGCCCGGCGCCCCTAACGCGAGATGAGCACCTCACCATCCTCGAACACCTCACGGCGGTCGAGCGTTTCGAGCTCTTTCTCGGCAAGCGGTTTCAAGGCAAGAAGCGGTTCAGCATCGAAGGTGGCGAGGGAATCATCCCGCTTCTCAAGGCATTCAGCCAGCGTGCTGGCGAGCTCG